>DASRRM010000090.1:0-9945 GCA_035695715.1 Tepidisphaeraceae bacterium | reverse complement strand
TATATTGCGGCTTTCGATTCCAACGCCAACAACACCATCGACAATACTGACAAGGGGCGGTTCAACCTTGACTTTGGGGTCGCCTATACCGGCTTTACGCCGACTATATAAACCGTTTATGGAATCTTGCGGATATTCGCTCCGGAGGGCGATTATCCATCTTTAAATTGGAATTTTAATCTTTGAGGTGTCCAATGATTCGATCCCGTCTTCTTGCCGCCCTTGGCATTGTGTTCATTAATGGCGCAGTTTCCTACGGCGCGGTTTCCTATTCTTATGTTACCGACAGCCCGACTTATTCCGCCAACGCCGCGGGGCAGTCGCTCACCGTCAAGGTTTATCTCGATGAAACGTTGACCGCCGGTTCGACTTCCCTGTTGACCGAGGGAAGTCCCAACGGGCTGGTGGGCGCTGGTTTTTATGCTGTGGAAACCGGCGGCAGCGGCGCCGCCATCAGTGCCATCACCGCTAACGCCAATTCTTCCACCGCAACCACCGATCCCGGGTTTAACGTGGCAGGCAGCGCGCCGACGGTGAGCAGCTCAGTGGCTGGCGATGGATCAGCGGCGCGCCTGCTCGAATCGGACAATTCGTTTCCCGGCCCGACGGGCCTGCCGACGGCTTTTGGCCGGCAAGTCTTCCTCGGAACCCTCAACATCCTTAGCGGACCTTCGGGATCCACAACGACCTATACGTTGAAAACATACGTGAACGCCCCGACATCCCTCGGCGGCAGCGCTCAGGATTCCAACACCGTTACCTACGAGTTCAACGACCTTGACGTGACCAATAACGGCGGCTCGCCGCCTCCGGCCTACACCGGGGCAGACAGCGGTCCCTTTCAAACATTCGCCGTCACCACAACCCCCGAACCCAGCAGTCTGATGCTGGGCGGCCTGGCGGTCGGCGGATTGCTGATCCGGCGGCGGAAAGCACGATAAACGTGGCGCCGAGAAGGAATTGTGCTTTACCTCAAACGAAAAACGGGGCACGGCCGCTACTGCGGTCGTGCCCCGTTCGGTTTTCGATGCTGCGCCATAAAATCTCCCGAGACTCCAACAATCCCCTAGATTTCCTGTAGAAATTGATCTAGGATACTAACCCCGCATTTTCGCCGGGCTATTTTTATATTTGAGAACATGGCGGTTTTGTTCTCCTGGCGAATCACGCTATGTTCATCCGCTGGCATTTGACGCCTCAGGAGCTATCAGCAATGGCAACGACGTGGAGAGAGCAACTTCAAGGGCAGATTCGTGAAGACTGGGCCAAGGACATCGATAACTTCGAAGCGCAGATGCATCTGCGCAAAGCGGGGAAGATCGAAGACCGCGTTTTTGCCGAGCAGCGCCTTCGTCGGGGCACCTACGGCCAGCGTTACGACAACGGCCGCCGCCATGATGGCGTCGCTCAGCAATCGCTCCCCTATTCCTCGCTTACCAAAGGGCCCGAGACCCATTGGGATGCGCCGGGGATGACCCGCATCAAGCTGCCGTTTGGCGGCGTGAATCCCCAGCAGATGCGCGTGCTGGCCGATCTGGCCGAGGAATATTCCGATTCGATCTGCCATGTGACCACCCGGCAGGATATTCAGCTTCACTACGTGCATATTGAGGATGCGCCGACGATCTTCCGCCGATTGGCGGCGGTTGGCGTCACCACCAAGGAAGCCTGCGGCAACTCCGTCCGCAACGTCACCGCCTGCCCATTGGCCGGCGTGTGCAACACCGAAACCTTCGACGTAACCCCTTACGCCAAGGCCACGGCGTTTTATCTATTGGGCCATCCCGACACGCTCGACTTCGGCCGGAAATTCAAGATTGCATTCTCCGGCTGCAAGCACGAAGCGTGCGGCCTGGTCGCCCTCCACGACCTGGGCGGAATCGCCGCCAAACGCACGGTCGACGGGAAGGAACAACTTGGTTTCGAACTATATGTTGGCGGCGGCCTAGGCGCTGTGCCGCACCAGGCAAAGCTGATTTTCGATTTCCTGCCGGAAGAAGAACTCCTTCCCATGTCGCGCGCCATTGGCCGCGTTTTTGCAAAGCTGGGCGAAAAGAAAAATCGCCAGAAGGCCCGGCTGAAATTCGTCGTGCACAAGCTGGGCATCGAGAAGTTCAAGGAGATTGTGCTGGAAGAACGCCGAACCATGCCGGAAGACCCGTCCTGGCGCAAGCACTTCGACGAAATCCCGCGCTATCAGGAAGCGCCGAAGATTCAAACTGTCCCCCTTACCATCAATGGCCGCAAGCCAGAAGGCATCGATCGCTGGCAGGCCACTAATGTCTACCAGCAGCGCCAGCCTGGCTATACCACCGTCACGGTTACGCTGCCGCTGGGCGATTTGACGTCGGTGCAGATGCGGCAACTGGCCGACCTGGTTCACAAATACGCTTCCGATCATGCCCGCACCACCGTCGAGCAGAACTTCGTTTTGCGCTGGGTAAAGCACGAGCATGTGGCGGCGCTGTATCAGGAGCTGAAAAACATCGGCCTGGGCCAGCCGGGCGCATCGACGATTACCGATGTCGTCACCTGCCCGGGAACAGATACCTGCAAACTGGGAATCGCCAGCTCTCGCGGCCTGGCCGGCGAGCTGCGCGAGCGCTTCATCGCCCAGAGCGATACGATGCACGAAGCCATCAAGAAGCTGCATATTAAAATCAGCGGCTGCTTCAATTCCTGCGGCCAGCATCACGCCGCCGACATTGGCTTTTATGGCAACAGCCGAAACGTCGGCAGCTACACGGTCCCGCATTTCCAGGTGATGATCGGCGGCAAGTGGCACGACAACGCCGGGTCATACGGCCTGCCGATCGGATCGATTCCCTCCAAGGCCATTCCCGCCGTCATCGAGCGCCTGACGCAGCGCTATCTTAACGACCGCGTCGGCGAAGAATCCTTCCAGCTTTTCTGCACGCGCGTCGGCAAGAAATCGCTGAAGGAAACCATTGAAAGCCTGGCCAAGGTTCCCCCCCACGCCACCAACCCCGAGTTTTACACCGACTGGGGCGACCCGCGCGAATTCACCATCGGCGACATGGGCGAAGGCGAATGCGCGGGCGAAGTCATCAGCCTGGCCGACTTCGGCTTCACCGACGCCGAGGCCACTGCTTTTGAAGCCTCCGTGCAGCTCGACGAGAAGAATTTCGTGCAGGCCGAGGGGATGGCTTACGAGGCGATGCTGAAAGCCGCCCGCACGCTGGTGCAGTTGCAATGGGTGGATGTGCCGACAGCGCCGGACACGGTGGTTGAGGAATTCAAGACGCGGTTTGTGGATACGAAGATTTTCTGGGACACGTATCACATGAGCCAGTTCGCCAATTACCTGTTCAACCGGCATGCCGAGGGTCCCGACCCGCGTTACACGCAGGACACCGTGCAGAAGATCGTTGAAGAGGCGAACCTCTTCATCGACGCGGCGCATAAGGCCCACGCGAAATACAGGCAGGGGATGAATGTGCTGACCCCGGTTGCGGTGGGCGTGTGAAGATGCGCGTGCGTCATGATCCCAACGCCGGTTCTGAGGTACTCCGAAGAGCCGGGTCGACTGCGGGCGCCGGATCGACCGGGCGAAGAACCCGGCTCTTCAAGGATATCTCGCGAATCTTGTTTTCGCGAGAAGAATTTTAACCACGGAGGCACGGAAGCACGGAGGTGCAATCGACATTTAGCGCACGTGCGCAATCAACTTTAATGCACGAAAAAAAAGAGATTTCATATGCGAGGGCGCGCATCATTCGAACCACACCTCCGTGCTTCCGTGCCTCCGTGGTTGTTCTTCTCTTTTTTTGGTTGCGGACCGCGCTGAGGGGTCCCTAAGAATCCGCGTCGTCTGCGAAATGCGAACACCATAAACCGCATCCGTAGTCCGCTTGTAAGGCCCGAATCTCTTTCCAACGTCAACACCCATGGACTCCCATAAACTCGCCCTCGAATTCTTCCTCAAAGACGCCTCGGCCCTCACCGGCCACGATTTGATTCCCGTCTTTCACAAGTGGATTCAGACCAACGCCGTCGCCGACCATCTGATGATCGACGTGGCCGATTATGCGCACGTGCACGAAGGTCCCGGCACCCTGCTCATCACCTACGAGGCCAACTTCGCCATGGACAACGGCGGCGGAAACCGCGGCCTGCTCTACGTCCGCAAGCAGCCGATCGCCGACACGACGACCTTTGCCCAGCGCCTGCGCGCCATCGCCCGACCCATCCTGGAAGCTGCCCAGCGCCTCGAGGACGACCCAGCGCTCACCGGCCGAATCCACTTCCGCACCGACACCTTCGCCTTCCGCATCTACGACCGCCTGCTGGCCCCAAACACCGCGGCCACTTTCGCGGCCGTCAAACCAGATTTGGAAGCCTTCGTCACTGAACTCTATGGCAAGCCGCCGGTGGCGTTGGAATTTACCCCCTCGGCAGAATCGCTGTTTGAAGTGACCGTCAAGGCACCATCTTCGCCAACGCTGGGACAACTTCTGTCCGGATTACCGGCGGGTGTGGGGACGACGTAGCGGCATCCTGCAAGCAGCGCGGTTGCCACTGAATCAGAGGCGTCGTACGATTCGGCGACGATAGAAGACGTGATAAACGTCTTGCATGATTCGATCGCGCAAGCCGAGCCGTTTGACAGCGTTCGCGCCGCGTTCCTTAAGGGTGAGCCAATCTATCCGAAGGCCGGCTTTTGCCGAAAGAGCCATCTCCAGGTTTGCGTCCGGAACATGGCAAATATCAAAGGCTATTTCCATCCTTTCGACTGACCTTATGTGGGGAGATCATCATGCACGTAAGTGGAGGTTTTCGGATGAACCTTGACTGCAATTGGTCTGCCTGGATGGCGATGGCCGGCGTGATGATCGGATGGCCATGCCTCACCCATGCCCTTGGCCAGGAAACGGGCGGGCGCGGCGCGGCGCTGAATCTTCCAGCCACCCTTGTTTCCGCCACGGGTTATTCCACCGTCGACGCATGGCCGGGGCTCACCTTTCGCCAGCCCGTCTGCATCGCTTCACCGCCCGGCGAGACCAACCGCGCCTTTGTCGTGTCCAAATTGGGCGAGATTGACGAGATCGACGATCTAAGCACCACGCCACGCAGCCACGTATTCATGGATGTCGCGAAAGTGCTCAAAAGCAAGGGCTATTCCCTTTCGACGGATTCCGAACAAGGCGCTCTTGGCCTGGCGTTCCACCCGCAATTCCAGACGAACGGCTATTTATTCGTCAGCTACGATTTCATCGCGGTGGAGAACGGCGTCAAGAAATCGTTCGATCGTCTTTCGCGATTTGCCGTTTCCAAATCTAATCCCGGCATTGTCGACCCTGACAGCGAGCTGCCGCTCATCACGCAATATCATCCAGTGGGCAATCACAACGGCGGCGACGTGCACTTTGGAGACGACGGGTATCTCTATTATTCGACCGGCGACGGCGGCGCGGGAAATGACACACTGGACAACGCCCGCTGGATCGACCGCGGCTTCTTCGCGGCGATCTGCCGCCTTGATGTTGATAAACGGCCGGGCACCCGTGCCCCTAATGCCAACGCTCAGGATTCGACAACATTTCCTTCGGCCGTGAATCCCCAGGCGTATTCAATTCCGCCGGACAATCCGTTCGTGAATGTGCGCACGCATCACGGCGTTGCGCTTGAATTGAATAAAGTCCGCACCGAAATCTGGGCCGTCGGGTTTCGCAACCCCTGGCGGTTTTCGTTTGATGATGCGACGGGCCGCTTATTTGTCGGCAACGTCGGGCAGGATCTGTACGAAAGCATCGATCTCGTCGAAAAAGGCGACGACTTTGGCTGGAGTTATCTCGAAGGCACGCACGATGGTCCCAGGGTCAGAATCAAGCCGGCTGACGCGCATTTCATGACGCCGATATTCGAGTATCCGCACGGGAAGCCCGCCGACTTCGTCGGCAATTCCGTCACCGGCGGCGTCGTTTATCGCGGCACCCGGCTGACGGAACTGTATGGCGCTTATATCTTCGGCGACTTTGTCGCCCAGCGGATTTGGGCGCTGCGTTATCAGAACGGCAAATGGTCGCCGCAGGGGTTGGCCAGTGTCGGCGCCGGCAATGCCGCCTTCGGCATCGATCCATTGACGAAGGATGTCCTGGTTGTCGATTACGGGGGAAATCGCATTCGGCGGCTGGTCCGCACCGGCACGCAAGGCACTCCGCCTCCCGAGCATCTCTCGCAAATCGGCGCATTTTCCGATCTCGGCAAACTCACACCCGCCCGGGGACTTGTCCCCTATACGCCCAACGTGTCATTCTGGTCGGATTATGCCGACAAGCAACGCTGGTTTGTGATTCCCGATTCCTCGAAGAAGATTGATTTCAGCGCCACCGGCAACTGGACGTTTCCCGCCGGCATGACGTGGGTGAAAAACTTTGAGATCGAGACCCGGCGGGGAGATCCTTCATCGCGACGCCGGCTTGAAACCCGGTTCCTGCGCAAGACCGATGCGGGTGTTTACGGCATCACGTACAAGTGGCGTGCCGACAACAGCGATGCCGACCTCGTTCCCGAAGCCGGCCAGGACGAAGTCCTTGAAGTGACGGTTAATGGGGCGGTCATGAAGCAGACGTGGCACTATCCCGGTCGCGGCGAATGCATCGCCTGCCATAGCGACGTGGGTGGCGGCGCTCTTGGTTTCAACACCTGGCAGCTCAATCGAACCAGCAGCGTCGGCGGCAGGCAGGTCAATCAACTCAGGCAGTTCGCGGATGCCGGATATTTTTCCACCCCGCTGCCGCCTCTGGAAGGTTTGCCCGCCCATGTCGCGGCCAGCGATCGTGCGGCCAGCGCCGAGTCGCGCGTGCGCTCTTACCTGGCGGTCAACTGCTCGCAATGCCATCAGCCCGGCGGCGCGGCGCAAGGCCTTTGGGATGCGCGGCCGACCACGCCCACCAGCGCCGCTGGTTTGGTGAATGGCGCGCTAATTAACAACGGCGGCGACCCCGCAGCGCGCTGGCTCGTGCCAGGCGACCCGGCCCATTCGATGGCGCTTCGCCGGATTACCGCCGACCATACGGCGCGCATGCCGCCGCTTGCGACCAACGAACTTGACCCCAGCGCCCGCGCGTTAATGCTCGAATGGATCGCGCAGACCTTGGCGAAAAAGAAGGCGGCATCTATGATTGGGTCGGCCGCTGCGGACTGAATGCGATTTTCGTCCGGGACGTGCCTTTTTAACTCTCGTTTCTCGAAAGGAAAGACAATGCGTCGATCATTTGCAATCGTACTGGCGGTTCTGGGCATTACTCTTTTTGCCGCCGCGATAAGGGCCGAAGAGAGTCAATACACGGACATCACCATCCCCCAACTCAAGGCGGCGATGGAGAAGAAGGATGTTGTGATTCTCGACGCCAACGGCACCGATTCGTATCGCGACGGGCATATTCCCGGCGCGCTCAATTTTGAAGCCGAGAGCGCCAATCTGGAAAAGGTGCTGCCCAAGGACAAGGGCGCGCTGATCGTCGCCTACTGCGGCGGCCCCCAATGCATGGCCTACAAAGCCGCCACCACGAAGGTGCTTGCGATGGGCTACACCAATGTGAAGCACCTGCCCGCCGGCATCAGCGGATGGAAAGCCGCGGGGGAGAAGACGGAAAAGGTCGCGGCGGGGAAATGAGGGTGTGATTCAGGGAATGGGGATGCGGAGCGTCGCTCCTGGGAATAATCGCGAAATCGCAAGCGACAACCTAAGCATCACGGCGAAAGCTGGATCTCGCGGTAATGCCGGGGAGTCGCTTGCGATTTCGCGATTTTGTTTACATTGAGGCGCTGGCGCCATCAGTGGCGACAACTGTGGGCGAATCTTTGCGTGTTTGCTGGACTGGATTGTGAATCCGGCGGAACCTCACGAAATCCCCTTCACCACCAACCCCAATTCCGTCTCCGGCAACCCCTTCGCCAAATCCAGCGCCAACGCCTGTCCGCACGGCGACATTTTCCGCCAGGTCTTGCGCACGATGTCGATCACCTTCTCCGGCTCATGTTTCCGTGCGAAATCGACGTAATCGTTTTCCAGAAAAACCAGGCACGCCACGTCTTCCAGGGTCTGCGCCTCGGCATCGGTCTTGAGGCTCTCTTTGCGGATAAGCGATTGCACACGGGCGATCAGCGCATGGTCGTAGCCGGCGGATTGCAGAATCTCGCCAGCGCGCTCGGCATGATAAAACGCCAGCTTGGTGCGCCATTGATGATAACCCGCGCGGGTCATCGGAAACGTCGCCCGGGGAATGTCCCAGCGGCGAAGATGCTGGCAGCGCACCGCCAGCCGAAGCGCTTCGGAAGCGGCGGGTTCGATTTTTTCCAGCCATGCGGTCATCCGCCGCGAGTAGATCAACTCCGCGGGAAATTCCTGACCGCCAAAGGTGGCGCGGTTGGGATCGAGCGCATTGGCGGCGTCGATTTGCGTCAGGGCGGTTTGGTAGCGGGATGAATCGGGTGTCATATCTTGTTGAAAGCGCGTCAGTCGCCGGAAGATCATATCATGTCTGCACCGCGATCGCGGGGGAGGCGGACGTTTTGACGCGAAGACAACCAAACGACGCGATTTCCTTCCCATCCGTGTATATCCGTGAGATCCGTGGTTATTAAACCTCTTGTGCGTTCCGTTGAACGGGTTGTGGGCGCAGTCCACGTTGGGCGTCTGCGATCCTTCGCGTCCAGACATTTCTCGCCTCGCCGACGCGCGAGATTTCCCGTTTCGCCCGTTTTCCCTATAATGGCGGCGACTGGTTGCAGGAGTGTTGGAGATTGGAAGGAGCCTTTGGATGGCCAAGCGATCGTCGTTAGCCGAGAAATTGAGTGAAGTTCAGGACCGCATTGCCGAGGCGGCCTTGAAGGCCAAGCGAGAGCCTTCGGAGGTGACGCTAATAGCGGTCACCAAGACCGCCGCCCCGGAGCAGGTGCGCGAAATCCTGACGCTGGGCGTCACCGACCTTGGCGAAAGCCGGGTGCAGGTGCTGACGCAGCGTGCCGGGCAGATCAATGAGTTTTTCCAGCGGCGAATGGGCCGGGCTGAAGGCGACGCCGCCCCGGAAAAAATCCGCTGGCACATGATCGGGCATTTGCAGCGCAACAAGGTGAAGCCGGTGCTGCCCCTTGTCTACATGATTCACAGCATCGACAGCTTACGGCTTGCCGAGGAACTGGACGCGCAATGCGCCAAGCAGGGCCGTCGGCTGCCGGTGTTGCTGCAAATCAACGCCAGCGAGGAATCGCAGAAGTATGGCGTTGCGGTGGGTGCATCGGTGCATCTGGCCGAGCAGATCGATTCGATGCCGAACCTGCAGTTTGCCGGTCTGATGACGATGGGACCATTGGAGGATGACAAAGCGAAAATCCGCCACGCCTTTGCGCGAACGAAGGAAATTTTCGACGAATTGCGCTGGCACAAGATCGGCGGATCGTCGCTGCGGCATTTGAGCATGGGCATGAGCCACGACTTCGAGCTGGCCGTTGCCGAGGGTGCAACAATGGTGCGCATCGGCAGCGAATTGTTCGGCGGAAAGGCGCTGGATCACGTGGATGAAGATTGACTTCGCACGCCGTTCGGCGGGAGAAGAACTTGACGCGAAGGCGCGAAGGAATCGAAGGACGCGAAGAGGTTGTCGCTGCCCTGAATGCCATCCTGTAACCGAATGTTGACGGAGGTGTTGGTTTGTGATGAGAGAGCCTTAGAGCGAACGCAAATGAACGACCTTTCGCGTCCTTCGATTTTTCGCGTCTTCGCGTCAAGAATTTTCCAGGCGATCGAGGGAAGAAGAACTTGACGCGAAGGCGCGAAGGGATCGAAGGACACGAAGAGGTTATCGCCCGCCGAAATGTTATTCTGCAAGCGAACGTTCATGGAGGCGTCAAATTGCGCGGAAGGGTTTCAGAACAAGCTTTGAAAATTGAAATATTGAAATGAGCTTTTCGCGTCCTTCG
>DASRRM010000089.1:0-2810 GCA_035695715.1 Tepidisphaeraceae bacterium | reverse complement strand
CAGCTTCGCCACGATGCTCGCGCGCATAGCAGCGTCATCATCCACTATCGCAATTTTTGCTTTGGGAGCCCCGGGCGCGATGTGAGCCATCTCCAGTGCGAACACGGCCGTTTCGCACAAAAGTGTGAAGTTAAAACCGATACGGTGTTGCCGAGATTCTAGGTGTCGCCCGTCCCCATGTCAACGCCGCAGGTGGAGCTTTCGCTACAAAATCGCACTGAAGCAGTACAATTTTGCGGACCGGAAACCACCAGGGGTGCACGCCAAAATGACGCCTCCAGACGAATCGCAGAGAGCGCCAACGCTCACTAGGCGCGCACTGGCCCTTCTGGGCACGGCAATTTTTCTCGTCCTGGCGCCCGGTTTCTTCGTGGTGCTCGTCCCCTATTTGATTTCCCGCTGGCGCATTCGGCCGTCCTTCTTCGGCTTCGCGCCGTTTCGGGTGATTGGAGTCCTGTTGATGGCCGCTGGCTTGCCCGTGCTGCTCGAGTCCTTCGCGCGCTTTGCACTGCAGGGGCTCGGAACTCCGGCGCCCGTCTTCCCCACGCAACACCTAATCGTCAAAGGCTTCTATCGCTATGTCCGCAATCCGATGTATGTCGCAGTCGTATCCATGGTGCTCGGCCAAGGCCTTCTTTTCGGCAACCTGTATTTGGTCATCTATGGTTTTTTCGCGTGGCTGGTCACATTCTTGTTCGTCCTGACGTACGAGGAACCCACGCTCCGGAGAACCTTCGGCGCCGAATACGACACGTACCGCGCAAACGTGCCGCGCTGGATTCCGCGCCTCACACCTTGGCGCAGCAGCACGAATTAAGATCAACTCTGCGATATAACGCCAATCACCCTATTCACGCCGGTTCTGCTGGCAGGCCGCACAACGCAACTTTCGATCCAGATGTGGGTTTAATTGGGTGGAAGAAGACGGACGACAGTAGAACAAATCGTCTGAATGCACTGAGTTGCAGCAAGGTAGTACGGGCTCGGAAGGGGCCCAAATATGAGATACACCAAGTACTTCATGATTTACGCTTTGCTCGGACTTTGCTTGGCGATAGCGCCAAACGCCAACGCGCAGCGTGTTGTCGTGGGCGTCGGAGTTGGTCCCGGATACGTCGGCCAATCTCCCGTTTGCGCTTACGGATACTATGGCTATTATCCGTACGCGTGCGCACCCTACGGCTACTACGGCCCTGGCTGGTTCTCCGGTGGCCTATTCATAGGCGCCGGCCCGTGGTATCGCGGTCGCTATTGGGGCCGATCGGGATACTGGGGACGTCCTGGATGGGGCGGCTATGGCGGTCGCGGGTACTACGGCAGTCATGGCTTCTACGGCGGCCGCGGTTATGTAGGACGTGGTGAAGTTGGCGGCGGGTATCATGGTGGAGGAAGTTTCCACAGTTCCGGTGGCAGTTTTCACGGCGGTGGCGGCAGCTTCCATGGCGGCGGTGGAGGTTTCCACGGAGGTGGCGGCGGCCACGGTGGCGGTCACAGGTAAGCTCCAGAGTTAGCCGCAAAATTCGAACGGCCGACGGCACAAGCCGTCGGTCGTCTCGTTTTTTACGGCCTTGGCAGGAACCGCGGATGCCCTCTTGACCTGCGGTGCCGGGATTTCAACAGCGGGCACCCGAATTGCAGGCTCTGTGTTATTGAACCGCAGGCAATTGTTGGTGGGTAACGATCAGGCTCTTCAATGAAATCCGCGGGATTCATAAAGGCGACCTGCGCGCACCGCAGTGCCCGGCCTAGCTCTTTCTTCTAGTAATCATACAGTAAATATGTTAGCATGAGTCGGGGCGCTTTTCCGCCTCACGGAGGAAGCGGCATGCAGTCCGCGAATTCGGCGACGGGACGAACGGCGCGTTCAGCCAGGCACGCCGCGAAATTCCGCCACGATCTCGCCACCAGTCACGACGTTTCTAACCGCAACAAGCCCTCATTCAAAAATCGTCGTAACTCCATGAAAACAAATGTCGAATGCATTTCTAATCGCAACACGAATGTCATTTGGCTCGCATCCCCGCCCGACCACCCTCGCTTCCTGGTTCCCGCATCTGCCGTCACGAGCTTCCGATCAGAATTCCGACCGCGAACACCAGTCCTCCTCCCACAATCACCTGCAACGCGGAAGGCACGAGCGGCATATCCATGTAACGGTGCCGCACCCAGCTGATGATCCCCAGTTCGATCACCACTACGACGACCGCGGCAGTGAACGCCAGATGAAAATTCGGAATCAGGAACGGCAGCGTGTGTCCGAGCCCACCCGCTGTGGTCATGGCGCCGGTGACGAGCCCGCGCAGTGCCGGTTTTCCCCGCCCGGTGAGCGAACCATCGTCCGAGAGCGCTTCCGCAAACGCCATGGAAATCCCGGCGCCCAGCGATGCCGCCATGCCAACCAGAAACGCGTCCCACGTTTTATGCGTGGCGAGGGCGGCTGCGAAAATCGGCGCGAGCGTCGAAACCGACCCATCCATCAGCCCCGCGAGCCCCGGCTGCACGATTTGCAACATGAAAAGACGCTTGCGCGACTTGTCTTCTTCCTTGCGTTCGCCCGACGCCGCCTGCTTTTCTTCGATCGCGCCTGCCGTGGCGTAGTGCTGCCGCTCCACCTCTGCCAAGTCGCCGATAAGTTTCCGCGTGGATGCGTCAGAGACGACCCCCAGCGCCTTTTGGTAAAAGCGCTCGGTCTCCAGCTCCATGATCTCCGCCTGCTTGCGCACCGTGCCGAGGCCCAGCGGCCGCACCAGCCATTCCGGGCGGCGCTCGACGAATCCCTTCACGTCCTGCCGGCGGATCAGAGGAATGTG
>DASRRM010000088.1:0-30172 GCA_035695715.1 Tepidisphaeraceae bacterium | reverse complement strand
CGCTTACTTCGGGTGTACCCTTCGTGCGCGGCTCATTCCGCCCTGCGTACAAAACGGACAACATCATGCGGCGGGTGTATCAGAACCGGCGTGTTGGAACCACGGACTTGGGAATCTATTGAGAGAATTTGTACAACGTGTTTTTGGGCAGATGGTTTCGACATGCTTAGTTTAGAAGGCCCATGAAGATGCTCAATTTCGGAATCACCGACCATGTCGAAGGCCCGCGCGGCCAGCCGTCGCGCGAAGTTTTCGAGCAGATCATCCGGCAGAGCGAATTGGCCGATCGGCTTGGGTTTGAATACGCCTGGTTTGCCGAGCATCACGCTCATGCTCATTTCGGGCATCTTCCCGCGCCGAATTTGCTCGCGTTGCATCTGGCCGGCCGCACCACGCAGATTCGCCTTGGCAGCGCGGTGGTCTGCCTGAATCTCCATCATCCGCTGGCAGTGGCCGAGCAATGCGCTACGGCGGATATTTTGATGAATGGCCGCGGTGCGTTCGGGTTTGGCAGCGGCAGCACGCCGGAGGAATTTTCGTATTTCGGCATGGCGGTCACTGAAGAGGCCGAGCGTCATGCGCGTTTCGAGCAGGCGCTTCGGCTGATGCAGGCGGCGTGGCTTGGCGATGTGGATGAAGCCGTCGGCCGGCCGTTAAACGTACCGCCACATAAGCCATTGCCCATTGCCGCGCCGGATCTGGCCGGGCGCTCGTGGCTGGCGGTGAACAGCCTCGGCGCGGCGAAGGTGGCTGGGGCATTGAACTTCAACATGCTCTTCTCGCACCTGCGCACGCCGGAGCAATATCGCCAATACACCGCCGCCTATCGCCAGGCCAGCGGCGGCGGGAAAATCGCGGCTAATCGCCCGGTCCATGTGGCGCGCGATGATGCAACGGCGTGGGAGAGGATCGAGCCAGCTCTGCGAATATTGTGGCGGCGGTTTCGCGCCGAAGGAAAGATCCCCGGCGACATGCCCGAGCCGCGGCGGGCCGAGGATTTGTGCCGCCATCCGATCAACTTCATCGTCGGCGGGCCGAAGACCGTCGCGGGCGCGCTGATGCAATTGCGCGAACAGAGTCCGTATGACGTTGCGAATCTGGAAGTGCGCTGGGAAGGATTGGCAGAGCCGGATATTCACGACTGCATGCAACGCCTGGCCGAAGCGCGGGGGTTGATGGGCGATGGGTAGCGGTCGCGGGCGATTCGCGCAGGGTCCGCAAAGATCGGACCCTGCTCCGCTAAATCACCTTGCGCGATTCGGCGTTTCGAATCTTCGTAGGTCCGCACCGCGGACCGTGTTTCCCGTCCAAACGGAATGGTCCGCAGTGTGGATCCTACACCAATCGCGCAAGCCCATTTACTCAAACTGAGCGGTTTCTGATCGCTTTGAAGAATCCTACACGAAATTGGATCGCAAAAGTCGAACGAGCCTTCACGCCGGGGCAAGCGGCGCGCGTCACGCTTCGGTTCGAAAAAATGTTATTGCCGCGCCGCCCCGGATTTACGCAGCGCTCCTAAATCCGGGGCGGCGCGGCCGTCGCGTCGCTCGCGCTAACTATGGCCGTGCGCGCCGCTTGCCCCGGCGTGGAGGCATTCTCCGCAAACCGCTCAGTTTGAGCATTTAGATTCAGTCAGAGGAGTGACCTTGAGAAGGGAATGCCCATCTGTCACTTTTTCAACCGATATGCCCAGGTTCGCTTATTAGCGATGAAAATGTACGCGTTGTCGACGGGGCTGTAGACCAGGCAATGAAAGGTCATGGTGCCGGGCTTGGCGCCGTTGATCGGCTGTGAAAGCCAGGCGTTTTTGGCGGGATCGTAAACGTAAAAGCTGTCGTCCTTCACGCCGCCTCCGATGATCTTATTCTTTGCGTCGTAGGCGAAGGCGCATTCGCTCTCCGGGCACGAGCCGGCCGGCTTCAGCGGCGTGATCGTAGACTTGGTCAGATCGGCGCGGTTGAGCTGCAGCGACCAGACCTTCTTGTTCTGCGGAATCGTGTAAAACTTTTCATCCGGCGGAAAGTAGATCATCGTTCCGCTGTAGCCGCTGACTTTATGGAGATCGGTGATATTCTCGAGGATCTGCTTGGATGCGCCGGTTTGCGGGTCATAAAACCAAACGACCTGTCCCGTGGTTCCAAGAATCTGCTTTGAAACCGGATCATATTCGCTGACGCCGCCATATCCGCCGAACGGGCATTTGGGCAGTATTTTCCAGCGTCCGGTTTTGAAGTCGTAGTGGCCCGCCGCGCCGCCGAAATATCCAAAGCCGGGCGCGACCATCGATGGGCCAACGCCGTTCATCAACATCCACAGTCCGGGCTGATCATCCGGAACCACCAGCAGGTCGTAGGTATGGCGGCCGACGGGCCGGGGATAGTCCTGGCTGTCTCCGGATTTCCAGAAGCCGCGATCCAGGTTTTCCTTCGTGTAATATTTTCGCGGTGTGGGCTTGTAAAGCGCGCTCCACTTCAGCGTCGCAAGATCGAAGCTGTAGATTGCATCGGTATAAGTGGCGGCGTGGCCGCCGCCGAACAGCAGCACGCGATGGTTGTGCATGTCGTAGACCATGCCGCTGTAGTCCGTGACGGCTCCGCTGAAAGGCTCTCCCTCGGGGCGCTCCCAGTCAAACGGCCCCAGATCCACCGCGGTAGTGTCAGGCAGGTCGAGCTTGGGATTGGGCGCGAATCTCGCGGCGGCGGCGGCCGGGGCCTGGTCGGCGCGGGTCGATGCGCATGTGATGCCAATCATCGCCAGGCCGATAAACCACAACGGCCACGCCGCCCGCAGTGGAATCGTTTGCCGGGACAGGTAGTTGTTCATTTTTATGGGCTCCTCGTCTACTTGAATATTGCGGCGGGATCATGATGTTTACCGCCGGGCATGCATACACTCGCGCGGTTTAACAAAGGAGAAGATCGTACATTGAACATCAGCATTCTTGCCGCCGGCGCGGGGGGGATGTATTGCGGGAGCTGCATGCGCGACAACGCGCTGGGCCAGGTGCTGTTGCGCCTGGGGCATTCGGTGACGCTGATTCCGCTGTATACGCCACTGCGCAGCGAGCAGGCGATTGCCAGCAATACGGAGATTTTTTACGGCGGGGTGAATATTTTTTTGCAGCACGCCAGCCGGCTTTTCCGCCATACGCCGCGGGTGCTCGACTGGATTTTCGATCGGCCGTGGCTGTTGAACACCGCCGGTAAATTCGGCGCGCAGACCGCCCCGGAAAAATTGGCCGGGCTCACGATGACCATCATCGAGGGAGAAGATGGCGCGGCAAAAAAAGAGCTTGATCGGCTGATCGAATTCCTCAAAGATCACGTCAAGCCGCAGGTTGTCTCGCTTCCCAATTTAATGTTTGTCGGCATGGCATCGGCGTTTGGCGAGAAGCTGGGCGTGCCGGTGATTTGCGAGATGACCGGCGAAGACATTTTTCTCGATGCCATGAAGGAGCCGGACCGCACTCACCTTCGCGAGGCCATCCGAAGCCGCTGCGGCGACGTCACCCGCTTCGTCGCCACCAGCGATTATTACGCAAAGCAGATGGCCGCCTTTCTCGATATTTCGCCCGATCGTATCGACGTTGTTTACACCGGTATTTCCAAGGATTACTTTTCGCCGGTGGCCCAGCGTGCCGCCGGCGGCAGGCCGACGATCGGCTATTTGGCCCGCATCTGCTCGGAAAAAGGGCTGGGCCGACTGGTCGACGGCGTGGATATTCTGCGGAAGCTCCCGGGAATGGCGAATGTGCGCGTGAAAGTTGCCGGATATTTGGGTGGCAAGGACGAGAAGTGGTTTAACGCCCTGCGCAAGCGCGTCAACGCCAGCGGAATGAACGCCAACTTCGAGTTTCTCGGCGAAGTGGATCTGACGGCAAAGCTGGCGATGCTCGATTCGATCGACGTTTTCACCGTGCCCACTGCCTATCCCGAGGCCAAGGGCATTTACGTGCTGGAGGCCTTGGCCCGCGGCGTTCCCGTGGTGCAGCCGGAGCACGGATCGTTTCCAGAATTGCTGGCACAAACCGGCGGCGGCGTGCTGGTGCCGCCGGGCGACGCCAGGGCGCTTGCGGTTGCCCTGGCCGATTTGCTGACTGATGCCCCCCGCCGCCAAATGCTCGGTGAGAAGGGAAGAGCCGCCGTCGAATCGATGTTCACCGAAGAACGGATGGCGGAGAACATGCTGCGGATTTTCCAGGACGCGATTGCCGGAAAGCGCGACGGGCGGTAACGGTATGAGAAAAGCGCGTTCGCGTTTTGGAAACTGCCGTCATGCATGGTTCATCTTTTCGAAACCTGCTCGTTGATTCGACTGCGTCTACTCGTCTTCGCGCGATTAATGTCCGTCCGAGTTCATCATTCGTTCACGCCGGGTACGAGCTGAAAGCGAGGCCCCGGATTCTACGCCGGCCAGCGGAATCCGCGTCCTCGCTTTCAGCTCGTCCACGGCGTGAACGAAACGACGACCGCGGAGTCCGACCGGACATTCGCCGCGCGAAAAGGAATAAAAGCCTTAACTAACTACAATACGCGAAGGTGCCTTCACGCCGGGGCAAGCGCAGCGAGTATAACGAGCGCAGCGCCGCCCCGGATTTACGCGGCGCTGCGTGAATCCGGGGCGGCGCGGCCATAACGATTGTTTCAGGACGAGGCGTTGTGCGCGGCGCTTAACCCGGGGCTGAAGCTCCTTTCGCGAAAGGCGATTTCCAAAAGCGATCTGACGAACGGCAATAACCATGAAAATCCCCACGTTCCTTCGACTGATTTTCGCACTCATCCTCACCGCCGCGGCTTCCAGCGCGCAGCCCCCTGATCCGGCGCCGCAGATGCCCGCTTTTCGCGATGGGAACGTCATTCTCTTCCAGGGCGATTCCATTACCGATGGCAATCGCGGGCGCAGCCTCGATCCGAATCACATCCTCGGGCATGGCTATCAATTCATCATCGCCGCCAATTTCGGCGGGCATCTGCCGGAGCGGCATCTGTCTTTTCTCAACCGCGGCGTCAGCGGAAACACCGTCGCCGATCTGCAAAAACGCTGGGACAAGGATACCATCGCCCTCAAGCCTGACCTCCTGAGCATCCTCATCGGCGTCAATGACCTTGGCCATGGCGTTTCGGTAGAGCAATATGAATTGCAATACGATCAATTGCTGGCAGATACAGTCAAAGCGCTCCCGAATGTGCGGCTCGTGTTGTGCGAGCCCTTCGGCCTGCCCGTGGGACCGAAGAAGAACAACTGGGAGCAATACCGCGGGGAACTGATTAAACGGCAGGCCGTCGTGGAAAAGCTCGGCGCGAAATATCACGCGGCGGTGGTTCATTTCCAAAAGACGTTCGATGAAGCCGTGAAACGCGCCCCGGCCGACTATTGGATCTGGGACGGCGTGCATCCCACCTACAACGGCCACCAGCTCATGGCCGATGAATGGAGCAAGGCCGTTGCCGAGTTTTGGACCGACGGCGCGAAGTAGTGAGCCCGTCTGGGAGCGGAATTCCGGGCGAAAGCAAAATGCGCCGTCGGTGTGAATATCCGGGGCTGTGGAAAGTTGGTGGTAAATGGCTGATTCATCGTTGCACTCTGCAGTTTTCGATCCGGCGGCAAAATGGGACCGGCGACCGGCATGCGATCAGCAGGTTCTTGTTGAGTTAAGGAGCAAAATTCCCTTTGAACTTCCCGAAGAATATTTCGAGTTCCTTTCGATTTCCAACGGTGGGAACGGCTCGCTACCGGTCAGCCCATTGTGGTTTCAGCTTTGGGCCGCCGAAGAAATCATCGAGAACAACAACGGATACCAGAGGCAGGAATTCTATCCCGAGCTATTCTTGATCGGGAGCAACGGTGGCGGGTCATGCATCGCGTTCGACATATCCGGGGGGGCCAGACCTGTTGTGGCCATGGATTGGTACGATTCAAAGCGAGAATGCGTTGACCAGGTAGCGCCGACGTTCAGGGACTTCGTGGGACTTTTGGGAAGGTCGGACGATGGAGACGTTGCGCCGGAAATTCCCGTTCGGGTCGTAGATTAGACTCATGTACCGACCATGACATCGATGGCGCATGGTCCGGGATTCACGAGGCGCTGCGCAAATCCGGGGCGGCGCGGCACCAGGATTTTCCAAGCCCACGATTTCACGCGCCGCTTGCCCCGGCGTGAAGGTCGTTTTCCCGAAAATGCGGTTTACTTCTGCCCCCCATATCCCGCCAGCGGCTTGCCATCAGCCCCAAGCTTGTCGCACGTCCACAGAATTCCATACGCCAGCAGGCGCTGATAGGCGGCGTCGCCGCCGGTTTGCATGTCGTGGCCTAGGGTGGTGCCGAAGATTTTGGCTTTGCCGAAATGATTCACCCACGCCACTGTGTGGGTTTTTCCGCTGGCGGGGCTTTTGGCCGTTAACAACGGCGTGGCGGTGGGCATCATCTTGATGGTGTTGTACAACTCGTCGCCGGTGGTTTTCCAATCATCGGGAAAACTCTTCATGATCGGGTTTTCCTTGTCGGCTTTTTCGGTCGCGAAGCCCTCGAATTTGTCATGGACGCGCGTGTCCATCCCAACCAGCGCATGCCATTTGGCGTCGGCGATCGCCTCGCGCTCCTTCAGATTGGGCGCCTTGGAATCGCGCGGCGGGCGATAGGTGTGGGCCGAGCAATGCACGAAAACCGCGGGCTTTCCTTCCTTGGCCAGGCGCAGGGCGGCGTCATAATCGCCGTCCTTCCAGTTTTCGCCGAAGCAGATGTCGTAGATGATCACATCGTATCCTTCGCCGAACTTCGGATCGTTGAACGCCGCCACCATGTCCGCCGGCTTGGGCACTGATTTGATGTCGATGCTGACATTCGCCAGCGCCTCGATCTTTTCCTTCAAGACAACCGGCATCGTTTTGTAATCGTGGCAGCAACCGCCAACATACATGACGGCCTTAAGCTTCGCGGCCTCTTCGCCGCGCGCGGCCGGAAGTGCGAAGCTCAAGGCGACGGCGAGAACGACCAGCAGCTTATTCATATTGCCTCCGCGAAAATCCGCCCTTGAAAGATACGTGCCGCGATTCACCCGGTTGAAGGCAGCGGAAGGAATCCGCCGAATCCGCCCAGAGCGCTGCGCCTCAAGCCGACGGTCGCCAGCAGGCCATACCATAGATGTCGAAAGTAAGGCGGGCGCGCGATGGTGATCGGTTGCACCGCGGCATTAGCACGATCGGAGCAGCGAAATATTTTTAACCCGGCCTGCTGCCAGCGGCGCAGGGTATGGGCCAGGTCATTTTGAATTTCCGCGCCATCTTCGGCGATCACGACGATTCGCTGCACGCCGCTCGCCAAAAGGAAATTCGCCGAGGGGAAATCGGTCGGCAGACTGATGGAGCGGTTGTCAAACGCGCCCGGCGGCAGAGGCCCACCGCGGCGGCGGCGACTGTCCAGGAGAAAAGCCGGTGGCGCTTCCGCGGGAAGCGCCAATTCGCGCAACTCATCGGCAAACGCGTCGAGCGCGGCGAGAATCCGCGCCATGGGAACGGCCACGATGCCGCCGGCTGCAGATCCGCCGGCATTCGACTCGGGAACGGAATTGTACAGTGGCACCGGCCGATAGCCGGCATGCGCCAACGCCATCCCCGCTCGCACGCCGGTTTCATCAGGCAGATCAACAATCATCGCCGTCAGGCCATCGGCCGGCGCGAAAGCCTGGAATCTCTGCGGCGAAGCAGTGACATCGCCCGACTCCTGCGGAACATCGGCAACCGGCCTCGCTTCCTTGCCGGCATGGGCAAACAGGACGGGCTTGGCCCAGCGTGCCCACGTCGATTCTGGCGGCGCCCATGCGTTGTAGATGTCGTCGGTTTTCATCGAGCATCGTCCTTAACCAGAAGTGCCGCATCAATGGCTTTGTAATCCACCACCGGCCCGCGCGACAGCCGGGCATACGCCCCCGCAGTCCGCCCGTTAATCGTGTAAACCCCCACGCAGGGAAACAACTCGCCCACGGGAGTTGCCACCGGCGCGGCGTCGAACCGGCGCTGCGCCACCCACTGAGCTGGCCGGAACAGAACGTCCAGGCAAGTCTTCCGCCAATGGCCCGGCAGCACCCATTCGCGTGCAATCACGGCATCGCCGGTATTGCACCACGCCGCCTTGAGAAGCCAGGAATTGTCGGTTCGCCAACCCACGTCGCGCGGATCGCGCGTCTCGGGAAGAAGACGCCGCCAGGTCGGCATTGGCGTTGTCAACGCATCCCATGTGAGGGGAAAACGCTTGCTCTCGGTCAGCGCTGCGGTGCCGGGATTGCACACCGGCGTGAGCCCTCCTGCGACCATCGGCGACCAGCTTGAGGAGCGCTGGAAGGCGAGCCATTCTGCCTGATAAAACCGCACGATGGCCGATAACGGAATCGCGCCGGCGGTTTGCAGGAATGCCCGGCGTTCCTGCCAGACGATCTGGTGCAGTTGCGCCAGGTGCGGTTGGATGCCTTTGTTTTGCAGAACCTGTGCCAGATAAGCGACGACCTGATGGTCTTCCATAAAGCCAGGCGCTGACACGAGGGCAACATGAGAACCCGGCGCAGCAGCCAGGGCCATGGCCTTTGCCCACTGTTCCGCCGGATTTCCTGCCGGCTCGCAATTGGGAAAATGACGGGCGATCATCTGGGGAAATTCCGAAGCCTCGGCATAGCCTCCCGGCACGTCGCTGTTCACCTCCGAAATTCGCCAGCCGTCGCGCGTCCAATGAAAATCAAACCGCAGCACACGCGCCGCGGCGAGCGCTGCCCCGAGCCGGCGAACCTCACGTAGAACGTTTCGAAGCCGCCGCGGGATGGATAACAAATGATGAAGTTTCGGGCGGCCGGTCAATTCATCTTCCGCCGCCATCAACTCACCGGCCAACGACTCAGCCAGCGTGGCCAGCAGGCTCCAGCCCGATCGATCGATCAGCAGCGGAAACGCCGACACCGTGCAAACATCCTCGACTTGCGCATCCCACTTGCAGGCTCGCAGCATCATTCGCCGGCGGATGGACTCAAATTTCAATGGCTCAATCGCCGAGCCGGCGCGCAGCGGGCACGCGCTGCCTAGATCGCCGAGACCCGGAATATCTGGAGCAGCGACGGTCATTTCTCACTCCGGACGTCGCGCCAAAGCGCAGGCGGCAAAGCCGCCGGCCGCCCGGTATGAAGGATGAAACCCGCCGACAGGGCAATGCAAACCAATAGCGGCACCACGCCCATCATAAAGACCGGCGGGCTTGGGCGCAGCGGTGTTGGCTTCGCTACAACATTGAAAACGACCGACAACATGACGATGCCCGCCACCGGCCACATAAACCGTTCGAGGTCTCGCCACAGCGCATCCCACCCCATCCAGTCGCCGGCCACTGTCCGGCCCAAAATTGCGCCGCATGACACGAGCAACCCCGCCACGCGCAGGCCGGTGGCAATATCGCGATCGATCGTCACAGCCTCGGCAGCGCGCGTCAGGAACTCAAACGCGAGCCAGGCCAGAAACAGGATGCCAAAGGCCAGCATTGCCGGGAGCAGGGTCGTCCAGATCGTCGGCCCATAGCCGATGTTCGCGCCGGCAAAGCTCAGCATGAAGCCCAAGACCGCCCCGCACGCCACCGCGACGGCGGCGGGATTGTCCCGTTCGATGGCATCGTCGCGAACACTGTATCCGACAATCGGCATCGCCGTGATTGTGAGAATAATCCAGGCGAAGCCGCACATAAAAAAGAGAATCTGATAATCGAGATGCCCGACTACATTCACCGGATCGGCCCAATATCGCAGGACAGCGCCGAGGATCATCAAGGCAATAAGAATGGTAAGAACGAGCGCGAGCCGTCGTTTCCACGCACCTCGTCGCGCCGCCCGCGCCCCAAACAGCGGTATGAATATTGGAAAGAAACGGACGACGACAATCGCAGTCGCGACGATCAGGCAGATCCCTTCATCAACGCTGAAATCCCACACGCGTTTGTATATATCATGCCGCGGCTTCATACACACGCCGCCGGCATGTCAGGGCACAGGCGAGAGGGTGTGGCGCTCAATGGTGGCGACGGAATTCCTCCTCCTGTAGTCCCAGGAGATGGGCGAGGGGCGGATTTTCTAAATGTTCACGCCGGTGTCTGAGGTACTCCGAAGACCCGGATCGGTCGCGCGAAGGATCCGGGTCTTCGGAGTACCTCAGACACCGGCGTGAACATTACGAAACTCACTGTCACCCCAATCCCCACTTCCCCTGAGTTCAAACGCACTCGGGGCGGGAGTCGCCACACAAAGAAGTTAGACCCCAGGCGAAACGGACGATGACATTGGGCGCGCCTTGCCGACCATCGCTAGCAACGCCGGCAGCACCAGCAGCACCAGCGGCAATTGCACCACCAATCCGGCGATGATGGCAATCGCCAGCGGCTGAAGCATTCCCGAGCCCTGGCCGATTCCCAGTGCCAAGGGAAGCAGCGCCAGAATGGCGGCCACCGTCGTCATCGTGATGGCGCGCATCCGGTAAGTGCCGGCGGCGATCAAACGATCGATGCCGGTGCCTTCGCTGGTGGCGTCGGCGTATTCGGAGTAATAAAAAATGGCGACCTCGGTCACGTTGCCGACGATCATCACCATCCCCATCAGCGAGGAAATGTTTACTTCCGTTCCGCTCAGCCAGAGAACGATGTACACAAACGCCATCGCCAGCAACGTGGTGAACATGATGCAGGCCGCCACGCGGAAACTCTCGTACATGAACAGCAGGAGCAGGAATACCAGAGCGGCGGCGGCAGCGATTACCTTGATCAGCCCGCGAAAAGCGATCTGCTGCTGCTCGTATAGCCCGCCAAGGGTATAGCGCACATTGTTCGGCAAAAAGCCGCTCTGGTCCAGGGCCTTGCGAACATCCTGGATGGTGGAGCCCAGGTCGCGATTGTTGATTCGCGCGGTGACGGCGACCATGCGCTTGAGGTTTTCCCGGGTGATTTCGGGCTGGCCCGCACTCACCGAGAACGTCGCCACGCGGTTCAGGGGAAACATGTGCCCATCGGGCGCGCGAAGCTCGAGCTGGCCGATCTTCTGCGAAGTATTGATCCGCGAAGGAGGCACCCAGACGCGCAAAGCGACGAGCTTCGTACCGCGCTGAATCTGTGTGGAAATAGTCCCACCGACCAGGCCGGACAAACTTTGCGTCACCACTTCCGGGTCGACGCCTTCGGCCGCTGCTTTCACGCGATCAATCTGAATATTCAGGCCATCCCCAGCGGGCCGAATGCCGCTTTCGACGCTGGTGGTGCCGGGCACTTTTTCGACCAGCGCTTTAACTTTTGGAGCGAGTGACAGAAGAGTTTTGGGGTCATCGCAATAGAGATTGACGACGATCGGCTCGGGATTTCCGGATAGATCGGCGATCAAATCGCCGGTGACCTGCGCCAGTTCAATGTCCAGGCCCGGCACATTTTTCTTGATCCGGCCCTCGACATCATCCTTCACTTCATCGACCCCGCGGCGGGGAAACGGCTTAAGGCGGACGAAAAAATCGCCGGTGTTGCTTTCGCTGACATCGCCGCCCAGGCTATAGCCGGTGCGGCGCGAATACGTTTGCACCTCCGGCGTGTCTTTCAGAATCTGCTCGACCTGCTTCAGCAGCCGGTCCGATTCGGTAAGCGATGCCCCCGCCGGGCCGATGTAGTCGAGAATGAATCCCCCTTCATCCATTTCCGGCATGAAGCCGGATTTGGCCTTTTGGTTTCCCAGGTACCCCAAGGCAAGAATCGGCACCACCAGCAGCAGAATCAACCATGGATGTGCCAGGGTTTTTCGCATCACTGCCGGATAAAGCCGGCCCGGCTTTTTCTGCGGGCGTTCAGCCCCTGCCACCCTTTTCTTCGACCCCAGCAGCCGGGCGGCGATGACGGGAATCGCCAGCCAGGTAACGAAAAATGAGATGATCAGGCTTGTCGCCATCGACAGCGACAGCGCGGCAAAAAAAGCCCCAAAGACGCCAACCAGAAACGCCGGGGGAATGTGGATGACGATGGTCGAGAGAGATGAGCCGCTGAGCGGCTTGGCGAATTCGTCGGTCGCGCGCAAAACGGTCTCTTTGGCATTGGCGTCGCGCCGGGCGTGCAGCCGGCGGACGATGTGCTCGGACATGACGATGGCATCGTCGATGATCAGCCCGACCGCCGCCGCCATCCCGCCCAGCGTCATCATGTTGAAGCTCTGGTTGAGCGCGTAAAGAACCAGCGCGGTGACCGCCAGTACGACCGGCACCGCCAGGGCGGCAATCAGGGTGATCTTCCAATCGCGCAGAAATACCAGCAGCACCAGCGCCGCCAGGATGACGCCGATGATGACCGCATCGCGAACGCTGGCGGCCGACGCCACGATCAAATTGCTCTGGTCGTACCAATTCGTAATAGTGACACCCGCGGGGATGTGCTTTTGTTCCTGCGCCAAGGCCGCGCGGATGCCTTTGGCGATGGCAACGGTGTTACCGCCGGGCTGCTGGTAGACGTTAAATAACACGGCCGGATGTCCGTCGGCAGTGGTGCGCGTGAAAGCGGGGGCAGCCTCGGTGCGAACCTCGGCAACATCGCTTACGCGCACAACGCCCAGCGGGCTTGCGCGCAAGACAGTGCCGGCGATGTCGTTGGCATTTTTGAACTGCGTGTCCGTAACGATCAGGTAAAGCCGGTCGCGCTCCTCGACATGGCCGACGGCGGTTAGCACGTTGGCCGATGCCAGCGCGGCCGATACATCGGCGATGGTCATCTGCCGTTCGAGCAGGCGGGCGGGGTCGACGACGATGCGGAATTCTTCGACGCCGCCTCCCTGCACTTCGACGCGCGCCACGCCGTTGACGGTGGCCAGAATCGGGCGGAGTTGATACTCGGCCAGGTCGTGCAATTCGCTGAGTGAGCGGGTGTCGGAGGTAAGGCTGTAGGCGATCACCGGGAAGACGGTTGGATCCATTCGCCGCACGTCGAACGTCGTGCCTGCCGGCAATGCGGGCAGCAGCTTATTGACCTGCGACTGGGCTTGAAGCAGTGCGGCGGCCATGTCATCGCCCCAGTCGAACGTGGCCCAGATTTGCGCGCTGCCGCGGCTGGTGGTTGAGCGGATCGACCGCACACCCGGAGTCGACCGTAACGCCTCTTCCACCGGACGGGTGACTTCGACTTCCATCCGCTCTGCGGGGCGATCCCCTGCGTCGATTTCCACACGGATGTTCGGGAAGCTGACCCGCGGAAAAAGCGAAACCGGAAGGCCAAATGCGCCAACCGCACCGCCGACGACCAATGCGGCCAGCAGAAATAAAATGGCCCGCGTATGACGGCCGGCCCAGAAGGCAATCTTCACGGGAGACTCCGGGTTTCAGGATGGGCCGACAATGTTGGGAAGGGCGATGCCGATGTCGAAGCCGCCGGGTTTATGCCCGCCGGATTTGTGGCCGGTGGCGGCGGCGCGGCGGCCGGTGGCGCGGGCACCGTGGCCGGTGGCGTCGCGGGGGCGGGCGGCGGCATGGGCGCTTCCACGCTGTGCGTTTGGGCTTCTGGTGTTTCCACCGTCACGCTCATTCCCTTTTCCAGCTCGTTATTTCCAACAATGACGACATTGTCGCCGGCTTTCAGCTCGTCGCTGACAATCTGCGATTCATCGTCGGTTTCGATCCCCACCTTCACGCTGTGCGGCACGGCTTTTCCATCGTCGATGGTGAACACCTCAAAATCGCCATCGTCGCCAGGCAGCACCGCGCTGCGCGGAACGATCATCGCATCAGGCAGATCCTTGACGCTTAGCGTGGCCGTCACGAATCCATTTAGAAACAGGCTTGCATCCGGCGGAAGGGAGACGATGACCTCGACAAAATGCGTGGCCGGATCGACGCTTTTTCCTATCATCGCGACGTGTCCGATGATGGGCTTGTCATCCCGGGCATCAACCCGACGAAGCGTGACCTCCTCTCCCATTTTCAGGGCGGCTACATCGCGCCCGTCAATGCCGAGCCGGCATTCGATTTTGTCATGCGAAGCCACTTCAAGCAGGGGTCCGCCGATCGGAACGATCTGGCCTACCTGCGTGTCGATCCGGCTAACGATTCCCGCAGCCGGCGATTTTAAAGTGCCCGCGCCTGCCATCCCCTGGTTGAGGCTTTGCAGCCGCCCTTTCGCCAGTTGCAGGGCACTTTGGGCTGTATTCAGCTCAGCGTTGGTTGCCAGGTTTTGGTCGTAGCGGGTTTTGACTGCATTGTAATCGCGTTCGGCGCTGGCGAAGTTGGTTTTGGCCTCTTCCACGAGCAGCGTTGTTGCAGCACTCGCAGCGACGTCGATCAACGGCTGGCCTTCGGTCACGGCCTGGCCCGGGGTTACCCATATTTTCGCGACCCGGCTTTCAAAGGAGACCGACAGAGCGCGGACCTCATTTGCCGGGGCGCTGATTGTGCCGTATGCCGTTATATTTTGCGATATCGTTCCGCGCCGGATCGGCGCCACGGTGACTTTCGCGACAGGCGTCTCTTCCGTTTTGGACGTGTCCGCGCCAGCTTCGGGCTTGGGCGTGGCGCCGCGGTGGGCAAACCAGAATCCGCCGCCAGCGCCCGCGGCGGCGGCAATTAGCACAAGGAGCACGACCATCCATGTTCTCATTGCTTCGCCTCCCCGGTGGACGGAATTGTGGCTGGTTGGGTGGTGGGCCCGCCGCGGGCGCCGGCCGGACGCCGGCTCGAAATAAAGGCGCCGCTGGCCAATTCCAGGGCAATCTCATTGTCTAGGAGCTGCTGCTTGAGCTTCAGAATTTCAACCTGCTTTTGCGCCAGATCATTCTCGGCGGCGTAAGCGCTGAGAATGTCCAGGTTATGACCGGCGGCGGCGGCGTTGTAAGTTTTCACCAGCCGCTGCAGCGACGTCACGGCGATTTCGCCAGCGGCAATTTGCCGCGTCAACGAATGAATGCCCGCGATGCTCTGGGCAATGTCCGCCCGCGCGTCAAATAATCGGGCGGCATATTCATCAAACAGTTTTTGCCGGGTCGCTTTTTCGATGGCAATCGCCCCCTGCTGCTGGTCAAAAATGGGCAGGTCGACCGTTACGCCAAACCCCGAAGACTGCACATTGGTCGTGTCGCGCGCCTGATGAAAGCCGATCACGATCTTGGGAAACTGCGACAACACCGCCACGCGAAGCGCCTCTTCCTGTGCATCGTAGCCGTGGCGAAGCGCCAGCAGGTCCAGCCGCCGGTCCTCCAGCCGCCTTACCAATTCATTTTCCGCAGGCAGTGAAGCTTCCGATGGCAATATGGCCATCGGCGCAAGTTTGACGGCTGCATCCGGCTTGAATCCCAGCGCGCGGTTCAATGCCAGCTCCTGCTGATGCACATCATGCTGCGCCGCCAGCGAGTCGACCGCTGCCTTGTCATGGGCGGCTTGGGCGGCGGCCAGGTCGACCATGGTGCGATCGTGAGATTGGACGGCGGATTGGATGATCGCCAGGTTCCGCGCCAAGGAATGCTCCACGCCGGCCAGCGCGTCGCGCTGGGCCGCCAGGAAGATCAAATCGTAAGCGGCCTTTTTTGCCGCCAAGGCGATTTGCCATTCCTGCCAGGCCACATCAAGCCGCGCCGACTCGGTTCCCGCCCGAGCGGCGGCGACTTTCGCCTCGTGGGTGATGAGTGATGTCACTTCCCAGCTCGGGCCAATGCTGTACCCGGTCACCGTGCCAACGGTGTTGCCGCCGGTCACGGGATCAATGGCGGCATCAAGCGTTGGATTCGGCAGCAGGCTTGCCTGCAATAATTGCGCTGATGCCAGGCAATGCTGGTCGCGCAGGGCTCGGAGCGATGGATTGGTGATGACTGCCACAACCGCGGCGGCGTCGGGCGTCAGGCCGTGCTCAAAATCAATGGTGACAGGAAGCAGCGTCGGATGATCGAGACGATCGACGCTGGCCTGAAGTTGATCGGCGGGTTGGGTGGCGATGGCCTCTTGAAGCGCAGGTGCAGCAAGCGGCATCGGCTCATACCGCTGACACCCGGCCAGGCAGGCCGTCGAGATGAAATAGAGCCACCACCGAACACGCATTGCGGTCGAATCCTTGGACCTAAAGCGGCTGAAATGTAGCAACCAAAGATGAAGCCAAGATGAAACAGGATTAGCGTCGGACCGGCACAGCATTCGCGCTCGCAGCGTAACCACCGGAGTCCCTGGCAATCCCCTCCCGATCCCGCACAGTCCCTCGCGGCAACATCAGCACCATGGTAAAGCGGTCATCGCTCACCTCTGCTCGGATTTCTCCGCCCAAAAGCATGGTCAGCCGCCGGGTGATCGATAGTCCCAGTCCGCAGTGAATCCCAGTCTGGGGCCGGGCTGAATCCGCGCGCCAGAAGCGATCGAACAGGCGGTCGATATCCGCCGCGGCAATGCCGGCGGCTGAATTGGTGATGCAGACGGTCGCCTGGTTGTTTTGAAAAGTCGCCTCGATTTGGATGATTCCCTGCTCGTCGCAGTAGCAGACGGCATTGTCAAAGAGATTGTTCAGCACGATCCGCAGCTTTTCCGGATCGCTTTCCATCGCGCCGTTCTCCGCAAGCCGCTGATCGACCTGGATTCCCCGGCTGTCGGCGCGCTTCTGGAAAAACGCCCAGCATTCGGCAATCAGCGACGGCAGGTCCACCGGCTTTTGCTCGACGGGCAACTGCCCGGCATCGGCCCGCGCCAGCAACAGGAGCGATTCGATGATCGCATGCATGCCGCCAACCATCTTCAGGCATTTGTCCATCGTCATTTCATATTCGACGCTGTCGCGCGGCCGGGAACGGCTGACTTGCAGGGTGGTTTGCAGGCCGCAGAGCAGCGTTCGCAGTTCGTGAGCGACGTCCGCGGTGAATAACTTTTCGCGCGCAAAGGCCGCCTCCAGCCGCGCGAAAAGTCCGTTGAGGCGATCGACGATTGGCGCCAACTCCTCCGGCACTCCCTCGCCGCTCAGGCGCGATCCCAGGCTGGTTTCTCCGAGCGATTCGATGCGCTGTGCCAGTTGCCGCACCGGCTTCATCGCGCGATTCACGATCGCGACCAGCAGCATTCCCGATGCAACAATTGCCAGGCCGAAGCAAAAGATCAGCAGCCATCGCAAATGATTCAAGGTGGCATCGAGCTGCCCTGTATCGCAGGCCAGGGTCAGCACGCAGCTGCGAAGTTTTTGCGAAGACGCAGGCGAAGAATCCCCGGGATCCGCCTCAAAACGCGGCGTGAAAGCGACGACGATTTCCCTGCCCCGCCGGCCGTCGGGAAGGATGACGTTTCGATAAGTTGGCGTCGTGGACGCCGCACTGGTCGTTAACGAACTTCCATTGAGCGAAGGGGAAGCCGCCAGAAAACTCCCATCGCTCATCCGCACCTCGAAGAAGTCCGGCGTGGGGCTTTTGGTAAATTCGGCCATGTCCAGATAGTCGGTCTCGAACACAACGCGCCGGCCATTTTGCTCGGCCATCGCCGTCAGGGCGTTTGATTTGCTGAACAGGGCCGAGTCGAAGTCAATCAAGAGTGCATGGCGCATCGCGACGAAGACCGACAGCCCCAGCAAGCCGAGAATGACCAGGGTTGCCGTCGATGTGCCGGCGAGGAGTCGGGTGCGAAGTGAGCGGCTCATTCGTTTCCCTGCAATTCGCCAAGCACATATCCCTGGCCGCGCCGGGTATGAAGCAGTCTTGGATGATTCGGCCGTTCGATCTTTTTTCGCAACAAGCCGATAAAAACATCAATGACGTTGCTTTCCAGAGTTGCGTTGAAATCGTAAACGTGCTGCCAGATATCAGAGCGGGAGACGATGCGGTTGGCGTTGAGCGCGAGATATTCCAGAAGCGCATATTCCCGCCCGCTCAGGTCGATGGCGTGGCCGCCGCGGCGGACCGTGCGGCGCGAGACGTCCACCTCCAAATCGCCGATGCGAATCAGCGTTGTGCGCGCATCATATTTGCGCCGGACCAACGCTTTGACGCGCGCCAGCAGCTCGGCAAAGTCGAACGGCTTCACCAGATAGTCGTCGGCCCCCAGCTCCAGGCCGCGAACCTTGTCTTCAGCAGTGTCGCGGGCGGTCAGAACGAGGATATGACTCGCACACTTCTGCTGGCGCAGCGTTTTGAGAATCGATAGACCGTCGCGGCCGGGAAGCATCAGATCCAGAATCACGACATCATGCTCGCCGGACCTGGCATGCCAGAGGCCGTCGTTGCCGTTGGCCGCTTCATCGACGGCATATCCCGCCTCGCGCAATCCCTGCACAAGCGATTCGCGCAAAGGCTCAAAATCTTCGACGACGAGAAGGCGCATCGGGAGAATCGTATGAGCAACGGCAAACGCCCGCTACTTATCCTCCCTTGAATCTGTCGTGCAAACGAAGCAATTACTGGCCCTGCGTAAATGCTCTACCCGGCTTTTTCAGCAAAAGCCGCGCAGTTCTCACCTGCGCCAATGTCTCTACCGATGAATCCCCAGTGGATGATGGTCGCTGGTTGGCCAATGGGTGGCGTCCATTGGTTCGGTGAGTTGTAAGCATCGGAGCGCTGAGACGAGCATGCGGAGTCAATTGTTCCATACTGCTCTGGCCTGGGTCTGCCTGCTGGGCTTCGGAATCGCTCCTCTGGCCGCACAAACCACGTCAAGTTCAACCGCGATCGCGCCAAGTGATGCCAACAACGCCTCGGCGCCGGCGATGGTTCCGGAGCCGGACGATGACAATTCCGGCCAGCAGCCGCCGGGAAAACTTTCTTTCCTTCCGCACCAGATTTCCGACGGACTCGATGTCAATATCTGGGGCTGGCTCGGCTACCTTCAGGAAAAATCCGATGGGTGGAACCCGTATTGGGACGGGGAGCTTCAACTCGACGTCAACAAATCCTTCGGCGATCGCCTGGCCGTCACGGCTGATGTGAACTTCATCGATGCCAACGATCATGCCTTTGGGCAGTTGGAGCAATTCTTTGCCACGACGGTCGTCTACGAGCCTGCGGGAACCTTATTGACGGTTGGCAAATTCAACGCGTCATTCGGGGTTGAGTCGCGCGATTTCTGGAACCGTTCCACCGGCACAACCAGCCTGCTGTTTGGCGCGCAGCCGCAGGATTTAATCGGGATTATGCTGACCCAGCCGATCGGCCAGACAGGAATCAAAATTCGCCCGTTCATCGCCAATGACTTTCAGGGACATGCTGATTTCGACCAGCCTCCTTCGGCGGGAATCACGGTTGAATACCGCCCGAATACGACATGGCGGTTTGCGGTGACGAATTGGGTGGGCCCGGGCTTTGTCCGCACGCGCCCCGTTTCCGAGCAGGACGAATATGGCAGCGAATATGCCAGCGATACGGCGGCTCCGCGCAATCCCGCCGCGGAAACTTATTCAACCAGCGCCTCCGGCGAAAACTACGGAGGCTACAACGTCGTGGCGGACAACTATCTGGGGCCGAAATTCGATGCTCGAAACGGCGGGACGCTTTATTTTGTCGACGCCAAGGCAATCTGGACGCCGCGGCCCGACCTGACACTGGCGGTCGAAGGTCTGGTCGGGACAACCGTTTCTTCCGACGGCCGGGCGACATGGGCCGGTGCGATGGTGCTGGCGAACTATGACATCACCGATCGCATGCACGTTTTTGGGCGATGGAGTTTCATCGACGACACGCCCTGGATCGTGACAGCCGCAATCCAGCGCCGCCATGAATTGAGCGCCGGCGTCGGTTACGAAATCTATCACAACGTCGAACTGCGCACGGAATATCGCCACGATTTCAGCGACACCCAGGAGGACGCCGACAGCGTCTCGGTGCATTTGGCGTTCGGGATCTAAAGGACACTGTTGAGGTCACAAATGCGATTACTTTTTTATCTCATCCTGCTTGCCGCCCTCACACCTTGCCAAAGCCAGGCCGGCGAGGCTGCGACAACGCCGCCGGCCAACGCCGCCGTGGAACCGGCCCCCGCGCCGGCAACGCGACCGGCCACATTCAGCATCCGCGGCCAGATCACCGCGTCGGCCGGATGGGACTTACAGCGGCCCGACCTGACACGCGCGGTGATTTACCTGGCCAATGATCCGACACTGCCGGCCGGTCCGACGCCGCTTCCAAACGCGACGATGGGCCAGCGCGATAAGACTTTCGTTCCGAGTTTCCTGGTCATTGCAAAGGGGACGCAAGTCGAATTCCCCAATTGGGACCATATCTCGCACAACGTTTTCAGCCGGTCCAAGGCCGCACCGGCATTCGACCTGGAGCGATATCCCTACGGCTGGTCGAAAGCGCGCACGTTCGACAAAGTCGGCGTGGTGCAGGTGTTTTGCAACATCCATCAGCAAATGCGGGCGGTGATTGTCGTCACTCCGAATGCGCTTTTTGTGCGGCCTGATGCCGATGGGCAGTTTGAGTTGAAAAACGTGCCCGCCGGGCATCACGACCTGGTCGTCTGGCAGGAACGGTGTGAAGACCAGCATTTGGCGGTGGATGTGCAGTCGCAGGACCTGGCGGGGCTGAAGATTTCCCTTGAGGAAAGCCGCAGGAGCATTATCGCCAACGATCCGCCGGCGCGGCATGAAGGATATGGCGTTGAGCGCGGGCTTGGCGTGAAGCGCGAGCGGCTCAATTTACCGGTGGTCAACGATGCCCATCCGTCGAGCCAACCGGAGCCGAAATAAGCGATGCGATTTCAAACGCGGCTGTTCATGATCTGGGGGTTGGTTGTTCTGCTCTTGTGGGCAGGAACATGGTGGCCGGTGCGCCATGCGATTGACGCGAGCTTTTCGCAGCTTGCAGCTGACGAATTCTCCGCCACGCGCCGCGATCTGCATGCCCAGGAAGCGGAGCGCGTCCGGTCGATGCGGCAGGCAGCGGCCATGCTGATGAACATCCCCGAGTTGCGGGCGCTGATTGCCGAGCACAATTTCGAGGTGTCCAGCGAAAACCTGGCGAGTTTACAGGAACGGCTGGATAACCTGGCGGGAATCGTGCGGGTCGATTTTGTCTGCGTGCTCGATTCGCGGGGGAATGTCATCGCACAAAACAGCGGCTCTCCGTGGAAGACCCTGGCGGAGTTGAACGACTATCTGGCCCGATCGCCGCAGGGAAATGCGATGGTGCGGCGGGTCTTTCAAGGCGCTGCCGGCTCGGCCAAAGCTGTTTCTCCCGATGCTTTTGGAAAATGGTCGTATCAGGGGCGATTGCTGCAGGCGGTTGGCGTGCCGCTGGTTTTCAATTCCGATGCCGATTCGGCGCCCGCGGCCGACGGCGGACTGATTATGGCCGCCCCGGTGACCGACGACATCGCGCGCGGGCTGGCGCAAAGCCACAAATGCGAGGTGAGCTTCCTTTCCGGCGGCAGCGTTGCGGCATGCAGCCTGCCGGCCCAGGCCCGCACGGAATTGACCGCCGCGGCCAGAACTCTCGATTCGCCGGCGCAGAGCACGTTTGAGCTGGCGTTGAACGGCGTTTCGTATCGCTCATCCATCGATGCGATGATCGATCCGTGCTCGAATCAGCCGGTCGGGGCGATGCTGATTCAAAGTGATTTAAAGGACGCCAAGGCCGCCCGCAAGCGCGTTTCCACCTGGCTGATATCCAGCATGATCGGCGGACTTCTTGCCGCGGCCCTGGCGAGCTTCTTCGTCAGCGGCGCGATCACCCGGCCCGTGCGGGAATTGGCGCGCGGCGTGAAGCGCGTAGCCGAATGCGATCTTGACGTGCAGATTCGCGTTTCCGGACGCGATGAATTGGGACAACTGGCCGGCACCTTCAACGACATGGTGCGGCAGCTTCGCGTGCGGCGGGAACTCGAGCGCGCGGTCGAGGAAGCCAAGGCCACAACCAAAGCCAAGAGCCAGTTCCTGGCGACCATGAGCCATGAGATCCGCACGCCGCTCAACGGGGTCATCGGAATGGCCGAGCTGCTGCTTCGAAGCAACTTGAGCGATCAGCAGCGGCGATATGCCGGCATGGTGAAATCGTCGGCCGAGGTGCTGACAACGCTGATCAACGACATCCTGGATTTTTCCAAGATGGAAGCGGGAAAACTGGAATTGGAATCGGTTGATTTTAATCTGCACGAACTGACCGAAGACGTGGTGGAGCTGCTGGCGATCAAGGCGATGAGCAAGGGGCTTGAAGTGGCCTGCGATCTTCATCCCGATGTGCCGGCGACCTTCCGCGGCGATCCGACGCGGCTGCGGCAGGTCATCGTCAATCTTGTCAACAACGCCATCAAATTCACCGAACAGGGACAGGTGGTCGTTCGGGTCCTGCCCGCCGTGACTGATGGCGGGGAAATGCAAATCCGCGTCGAGGTGATCGACTCGGGCATTGGCATTCCCGCCGACCGGATGGATCGGCTATTCCAATCCTTCTCGCAGGTTGATACATCCACGACGCGCCGCTTCGGCGGCACCGGATTGGGATTGGCCATCTCGAAGCAGTTGGTCGAGCTGATGCGCGGAACGATCGGCGTGCAGAGCGAAGCGGGACACGGCTCGACTTTTTGGTTCAATGTCCCGTTGCAAAATGCTGAACGATTGGAAATCGGCGATGAATCACGCCCCGACGCCCTGGCGGAAATTCGCGTGCTCGTCGTGGGAGAAAACCCGGCCCTGCGCGAGATTCTCTGTCGTCGACTTACGACTCTTGGATGCCTCGCCACAAGCGTATCCAGCGCAGAGGCGGCAACGCTTGCACTGGATGTTGCCAGTTCGCAGGGCTCGCCCTATCGCATTGCGATTGTTGACAAAAGGATGCAAGGCGCGGCGATCATCGACCCGCCGAAGTCGGTTTCCCTCCTCTGGCTTGTGCCGCTTGGAGTGGAAACAGACATTACCGCGAAGGGATCAAACGCCGGCGCTGGGTTCGTCACCAAGCCCGTCCGCCGGCGGCAACTCGTGGGCGCATTGCTCTCGGCGCTGGGCGCTGTGGATTCAGCGGGCCAGAGCGCTGCATCTGAAGCCAGTGTGACGATCCCTGCGAACGCGTCGCGGCAGCGCATCCTGCTGGCCGAGGACAACACGGTGAACCAGATGATCGCCACCGAGCTGCTTTCGGCGGCCGGATATATTTGCGAGATTGTCGATAACGGCCGCTCGGCTGTGGATGCGGTGCAGCGCGGGGGATTTGATTTGATTTTGATGGATTGCCAGATGCCGGTCCTCGACGGCTTTGAGGCGACGCGCGCTATCCGCGATCGCGAGCGTGCCGACGCGGCCGATGGCGTGGCCCCGCGGCACATCCCGATTATCGCGCTGACCGCCAACGCCGGAGAAGCAGATCGCCAGCGTTGCCTGGCGGCGGGAATGGATTCGTATTGCGGCAAGCCGTTCAATGTGGATCAACTTCTGGTGACGGTGCGCTCGCTGCTTCCAACTGCACCAATCGCGAAGGGAAATGGCGCGATTTGCGATCCGCCGTCCCAGGCGCCTGCGGCGACGGCGGTTGAGCCACAGCCTGCGGGTCCGGCGATCTGGAAAAATGACGTCATTCCCTTCGATTTGCCTGCCTTGCTTCGCCGATGCACGGGAAACGACAAGCTGGCCATCAAGCTTCTGGATAAATTCGCCATGCAGTCGGGTGATTACGTGAGCGGCCTGCAAAAAAGTCTGCGTGAAGCGGATTACGCGGCGATTGGACGCACGTCGCATCGGCTCCGTGGAACGGCCGGGACGCTTTCGGCAACCGCCCTTCATGCCGTCGCAACCAAAGTGGAGGAGTTGTGTCGCGACGCCAACATCGACGCAGTCTCGGGCGCGCTCGATGCGCTTCATCAGGAGATCCAACACTGCGTCGCGTACGTGCAGACTGCGAGGGCGCGAATTGAGGCGGGGGCGATTGCGAGCATTCCCGAAGATGCAACCGCCACGCGCGGTTGAGCTTCTGCAGCTTCGCCGGCAGATCGCACTGGCCGGGCTACGCAATCTTTCTTGAACGAGGTCGGGTCACGCGCAAGCGGCCTAACGCGTCGGTCGGTGTCAACACGCGCGATGAGCGATTGACATCGTGGAGATTTGGCAGGGAGATCGACGAGTCTACCTGCGAGGCGGCCAGGTTGGCCCTGGCGTTTTCGTGACGCAGCCTTGCGAATTCAACGTATTTTTGACTTTGCTCGATGCCGATGAAACGCCGGCCCGCCAATGTCGCCGCGACCGTCGTGGTTCCCGATCCATTAAACGGATCCAGCACCAGATCCCCCGGATTTGAGGCAGCGGCGATGATCCGGTTCAGCACGCCCATCGGCATCTGGCAGCCGTGCCAGCCTTCGCGCTCTTTAAACGTCCCGCAGACCCGGCTGACGTTCCAAGTGTCGCTTTCTGGAGAAAAAAACGGCTCAGGCGCTTCCTGCGGGCGCAGAAACCAGACATCGTCCGGCAGCTTTCCCTTCGGATTGGCGCGCGGGTCGGCGTAGGTCGTCTGGCGGGCGCTGGGAATCCGCACGGCGTCGGCATTAAACGTGAACTGCTTGGCGTCCTTCGTGAAATACAAAATGTGCGTGTGGCTTTTGGCGAATTTCACCCGCGGCTGCTGGCCGAAGGTGTAATGCCAGATGATCCAGTTGCGCAAGTTGAAGCCAAGCTCGCGCCGGGCAATGACGCACAAATCCGCGGCGAAATCGTCGCCGATCGCAAGGAAAAATGAACCGGCTGGCTTGAGCGCGCGATGAATCGCCTGCATCCAGTCGCGGCTGAAGTGGAGATAATCTTCGGCGTTCCGCTGGTCGTTGTAACCGTCGTAGAGATAGCCGATGTTGAACGGGGGATCGGCAAAAACCAGATCGACCCACCCCGGCGGCGCATCGTTCAGCACGTGGATCGAATCGCCGCAAATAAGGTGGTCGGCCTGCAGTGTGCCGTCGCGGGCTAGCGCAGGGGTGGGGCGTGCGGGAGTGGAGGCATAATTCGATTGGCCGTTTTTTTTCCCGCCCAACTTTTCCAGGCCGGTGGTAAATGCGCGCTTGCGACTATTCATTCTGATTCCTGACAAGATTGCTCATCGCGCATCATGCGCGCAACTGGCGGCCAACGCTACACGTCCTATAATCGGCCTCCAGTGGCTGTTCCCATGAATGGATCGCTCCTCCGCCTGCTCGACGCCAACGCCAACCGTGCCCGGGAGGCCTTGCGCGTGCTGGAAGACTACGCGCGGTTTGTTTTGAACGACCAGAAGACGTCGGCGGATTTGAAGGCGATCCGTCATGGTTTTGCCGGTGCCGTCGGCCCCTACCTGGGCGACGCCATCATTCACCGCGACACGCCGGGCGATGTGGGGACGGCCAACAAAACAAATGCCGAACAAAGCCGGGCCGATCTTGCGCACGTCATCACCGCCGCCGGGAAACGGCTCGGCGAAGCGCTGCGATCCAGTGAGGAATTCTTAAAGGTCGCGTCGGCGGAGGATGGCCGTCGGGTCGAAGTGTTGCGATACGCCTTTTATGACATCGAGCAACGCATCGCCCGAACGCTTTGCCCGAGTGGCCGATTCGCGGAGGTTGGCCTATACGTCATCATCACGGAGAAACTTTGCACCGGCCCATGGCTTCAAACCGCCGAGCAGGCCATTCTCGGCGGCGCTGATTGCCTGCAACTGCGCGAAAAGGAAATGGAAGGCGGAGAGTTTCTCGCCCGCGCCCGCCAATTCGTCAGCCTGTGCCGGGAACATCAGGTCATCAGCATTATTAACGATCGCGCCGATGTGGCGATCCTAGCCGACGCCGACGGCGTACACGTTGGGCAGGGCGATCTCCCGGCCATCGAGGCCCGGAAAATCGTGGGCCGCGAAAAAATCGTGGGCGTCAGCACGCATTGCATCGAACAGGCCAGAAAAGCCATACTCGACGGCGCGGATTACATTGGCGCAGGCCCATTTTTTCGCAGCCGGACCAAGCCGCGTGAAATCCTGCCCGGCCCGGCGTATGCCCGCGAGGTGGCCGGCGAGATTTCCATTCCCGCCGTCGCCATTGCGGGGATAACGGGTGAAAATGTCGATGAAGTGCTGGAAACGGGTATGAAATGCGTGGCGGTCAGTTCGGCGGTCATCGGAGCAAAGGATGTGCGGAGTGCTGCGGAAGAGTTGAAAAGAAAGTTGCGTGCCAGGCTCGCAGTCATGGGCGTATAAGGACATTAGGATCATGGATGGTGCACGCCGGGAACGAGCGACAGCGAGGACCCGGATTGGAGCATGCGGGTAATCCGGGCGCTCGCTGTCGCTCATTCCCGGCATGAACCAACAGGCTTTGAAGATTGCAGGGAAATGGATGTCCCAACAAACCGCGGTTATTCCTCTGCCAGTGACCACCCGCGTCGAGAAAACGCGCGCGGCCAAATCATTCCTCGGCCATGCGAAATTAATTGGAAGTCTCACGCTTGCCAGCCGAATCCTTGGCCTGGGCCGCGAGATTGTCGCCGGGCACTACATGGGCACCGGGTTGGTGGCGTCGGCGTTCACCGTCGCCTTCACCATTCCCAACCTCTTCCGCAAGCTGTTCGGCGAAGGCGCGTTGTCGGCGGCGTTCATTCCGCTTTATACGCAATCGTTGAAGGAAGATGCGAAGGAGCGGGACGCTGACGACAACACGCGCCTGGGCGACCTCGCACCGTCCGCCATCGCCGATTCCAATTCCGCATTCCGTACTCAGCATTCCGCCCTTCCTTCCAACGCCTTCGCCGCCGCCGCGGTGAATCTGCTCTGCGCGATTCTGCTGAGCATCACCGTCATCGGCGAGGTTGCCCTTGGCGCGATTATTCTTTTCTCCCACGACATGCGGCCGGAGCGGCTGCTCATGGTCAAGCTGACCGCCGTCATGCTGCCCTATGTGCTGCTGATCTGCGGCGGTGCGTTTATCAGCGGCATATTGCAGGTGCATAAGCGGTTTGGCCCCCCCGCCGCCGCGCCGATTATTCTCAACGCCTGCCACATCATCGTCCTGCTGGTCGGCGCGAAGATGATGCATCTGGCCGCCACCACTTCGCCCGAGCAGATTGTGGTCATTCAGACGAAGCTGGCATACGGGCTGGCGGCGGCGGTTTTGGTGGCGGGCGTTTTGCAGATCTGTGTCTTATTGCCGGCGCTTCGGCGGGTCGGGTTCCACTTTCAGCCGGTGCTGCATTTCTGGACGCCGATGATCCGGAAAATGCTCTGGCTCTCGTTGCCGGTGGCGATCGGCGCGGGCGTTTTGCAGTTGTCGGTGCTGCTGGACAAGGGCATTTCGATGTTCCTGATGGCCGGCGTGGACAATGCGGGAAACGCCATCACGCATTTTCATTTTTGGGGACACTGGGTGCGATATCCGATGGAGCTTGGCGCACCGCGGCGGCTCGATCTGGCCCAATTTCTCTACCAATTCCCGCTGGGCATCTTCGCCATCGCGCTGGCGACGGCCATCTTCCCGCACCTCAGCAGCGATGCCCTGGAAAAGGACCGCAACGGCTTTCGCACGATCCTTCGGCAGGGAATCGAAGCCGCCATGTGGGAAGGGCTTCCCGCCAGTGTCGGGCTGGTGATGATTCGCATGCCTGCGATTCGGCTTCTGTTTCAGCACGGCCAGGTGACGGCTAACGATGCGAAGCTGATTGGCTCATCCGTCGCGTTTTATGCGGCAGCCATCTGGGCATTCAGCGTTTTGCAGATTGTCAATCGCGCCTATTACGCGCTGCACGACACCGTGACGCCGCTGATCATGGCGGTGGTCAATATTCTCCTCAACCTGATCGTCGAGATTCCCCTGCTCTGGTGGCTCGGCGAATCTGCCATGGCTGTCGGCACGCTCGTCAGCTTCGTCATTCAGACGGTGATCATGGTTTACATCCTCGATAAAAAAGTGGGCGGGCTTGGACTGCGCGAAAGCACCCGGCCGATTTTGAAAATGATCGTCGCGACGGCAGCAATGGGCCTGACCTGTTTCGGCGTGCAACATCTTCCCTTCTTCCCGCACGCCGCCACGCGGATTTCCTGGGCGATGCAGGTGCTTGTGGTGATGGCCGTTGGCGCGGGGGTTTATCTTGTTATGTGCTCGCTGCTCGGTGTGGATATGATGGAGCAACTTCGGCCGCGAAAAAAGAAGGCCGGGGCATCAAATCCATAAGGGAACAGCCGCCGTGAGCAAGAAAATAGCAACGCCGATCGTTAAGCGAACGTCAGGAGAAGCATTGGCGCAGGCCGGTTTCGAGAATGTGCTGGCGATGATAGACGCCGCCCGAACGCGGGCGATCGCGTCGGTGAACACGACATTGATCGATCTTTACTGGTCAATCGGCGAGCATATTTCCCGAAGAATCGCCGGCGAGGGGTGGGGAAAGGGGTCGGTGAATGCACTTGCGGCATTCATTCGACGCCGTCAGCCAAACGCGCGGGGATTTTCCGCCCAAAACCTCTGGCGTATGCAACAATTCTACGAAACCTATCGAAGCCGCCCAAAACTCTCAGCACTGCTGAGAGAATTGCCGTGGACTCACAACCTTCTCATCATGAGCCGCAGCAAACGCGATGAAGAGCGGGAATTCTACCTTCGTCTCGCCCAGCGAGAAAAGTGGACGAGTCGCGAACTGGAGCGTCAACTCAACGGCGCGCTTTTCGAACGCGTCGTCCTCTCCCCGGCGAAACTATCCGCGCCGCTGAAGGAATTATACCCGGATGCTGCATCCGTTTTCAAAGACAGCTATCTCGTCGAATTCCTCAACCTGTCGCAGGATCATTCCGAAGGCGATCTTCATCGCGGCCTTGTCGAGAAACTGAAGAACTTCCTCATCGAGCTTGGCCGCGATTTCTGTTTTGTCGGCAGTTATTATCCCGTTCAAGTCGGCACCCGCGATTTCGAGCTCGACCTGCTGTTCTTCCATCGCGGCCTGGCCTGCCTGGTTGCGATCGAGCTGAAAATCGAGGAGTTCCAACCGGAACATATGGGCAAGCTGGAATTTTATCTCGAGGCGCTCGACCGCGATGTAAGGAAGCCGCACGAGCAGCCATCCATTGGCGTGCTGCTGTGCGCGACGAAGAATCATGAAGTCGTGGAATATGCCCTCAGCCGGGCTGTCTCACCCGCCGTCGTGGCGGAATATCAAACCCGCCTGCCGGAAAAGAGGGTGCTGCAGGCGAAGTTGCATGAGTTCTACGAACTGGCCAGCGAGCAGGCGAAATTGGCGGCGTCTTCCCCTTCGACGCCGCCAAGTGGCGGAGTAAAAAAGCGTCTGAGAAAGCCAGTTAAATCGTTGCGATAAGGGCGTGGCAATGCGCCCGCGAGGTGGACCGATCAGCCGACTTCCGCCACCATCAGGGTGTTGGCCGCGGGCACTCGGGTGAACCTGGAGCACTTATTATGTTAGTCCAAAGCAACGACCAGCCCGCTCCTACCGACGCGCGGGCAGCTCAGACACATCGCGTCGCCCGCCTAACCCTGGCCGCGTTTATTTTCACCTTCGTGATCGCCCGCATCCTGGTCATCTTCATTATGGAAGGAAAATTGCCGCCCCGGCTTTTTTTCCATGTGAAGGGCACGCACGTTCATCACCTCAACTACGGCATTTTCCTGCTCAGCTTCATCGGTGCATATCTCCTGTTCCTGCGCCCCACGGGCAAGTCTCTCTCGTTTGCCGCCATCATTTATGGCATTGGCCTGGGCCTGACATTCGACGAATTCGGCATGTGGCTGCACCTCGGCGGCCTGTACTGGCAGCGCGCCAGCTATGACGCGGTGATTACGATCGCCGCGGTGCTCGCCCTGATCGCCTACGGGTCGCAGATCCGCCATTGGCGGCCCAAGCATTTCATCACCAGCATCGCCCTTCTCGTGCTCCTAATCGTCTTCGGGTTCCTGATGTACCGATCGACGAAATGGGCCAGCCGCACGCTCGAGCCCAAGCTCTATCATCTCGAAGAAAGCGGTCCGACGTAGGGCGTTCTCGACAGCGCAATTCGCTGGAATCTACCGGTCGCGTGCTTCATGGATAGCTCGCCACGAGACTTGAACGCCTCGCCCGAGGCAGTCCGATTGGGGTTCCCGCACCTTCGAAAAATGTCCCGAATGTGTATACCGTTCGGCACGCCGTTAGGGCTCCCGAAAAAATAACTTGAGCAAATTATCGCTTCGGGCGAATCGTGTAGTTCCACTCTCCGTGAAATACTGCGCGCCTGCAATTGACCCGTGCAAGTTCTTCATCGCTGATTTTGATGCCGGTTTCATATTCA
>DASRRM010000087.1:0-19316 GCA_035695715.1 Tepidisphaeraceae bacterium | reverse complement strand
GCGCGGCCGCTGGCCGCAACCAAAATGCGCTCGCGAAGGCGCGATGGCGCGAAGAAAGCCGCGAAGAGTGCTTTCAAGTTTTACGGAATCGCCTCAAATCGCCCGGCGTCCGATCTTCGCGTTTGTCTTCGCGCCATCGCGCCTTCGCGAGCGTCTTTTACATTCCTCTGTTAAGGAAATCTTGCAGCGAAAACACGATTCTCGATGATATCCTTGAAGAGCCGGATTTTACCGGGAAAGACCCGGCTCTTCGGAGTACCTCAGAACCGGCGTTGAACAGATGCACTTGCAACAAGTTATCCTCCGGTTCACGGTAAGGTATCATGTTTTAACCGATTCCCAGCACGGAGTTTTTCGTGAGACTTCGCTCTTCCTCCACCATCCGCCCCATTCCCGCCGCCGCCAATGCGGCGATCGTGGGCGGCCAGCTCTGCGCGCTGGGAGCGTGTTTCTTTGCCGCGGCGCGCGTGCATCAGGGATGGCTTGTGGCAGGGCTGCCGATCATCTTTGGCATTTTGATGAATTCGGTTTATTCCATCATTCACGAAGCCGAGCATGGAATGCTGTTTCCCAACCGCCGGGCGAATGAAGCCGTCGGCATTTTCATGGCGCTGTTTTTTCCCGCGCCGTTTCATCTTCTTCGCCAGGGACATCTGGGACATCATCTGCGCAACCGCTCGGATGATGAAGCGTTCGACCTGTATTTCGATGGCGACAACCGCGTCTGGAAATGGATGGTTTGGATCGGAATCCTCACCGGCTTTTATTACGCCGTCGTGGCCATCAGCAACGTGGTGGCCGTTGTCGCGCCATTCATCTTTGACCGGCGGCACTTTAAGATCGATGAGCATGTGAGCGTTGACCGCGCATCAGCCGCTTTTTTCGAATCGTTCAACCCCAAATACATCGGCTGGATCAGACTGGAGGGAATTGCGGCGATTGCAATACATGTAACCATCGTCCTGTCGTTGCACATCCCGGCCTGGCACTATGTTGCCATGTATGCCTGTTTCGGATTCATGTGGTCGGCAATGCAGTACGTGCATCATTATGGCACTGAACGCCATGTAACGCGCGGGGCGCGCAACCTGTGGATTTCCCGGCCGGTCGATCTGTTCTGGCTGAATCATAACTGGCATCGCGCCCACCACGAGCACCCCACAGTGCCATGGATTTATCTGCCCGCCATCGGGCAGGAGCAATCGCCGCAGCGGGGGTTTCTGCCATGGGCGTATCTGAAGATGTGGAAAGGCCCGCGGCAGGCGCAGGAACACGTCGAGAACAAATATGCCGGACGGATCATCCAATAGCCCGCCAGCGCCTTCCTGCAAATCCTTCGCGCGCCGGCTCTGGCGGCGCATCTTCGCGCTTTGGAAGTTTAAGGCCCTGCTGACTCTGGCCATCACCACGCTGTTTTGCATTCCATATTTCCTGCTCGGCAACTTCCCGATATTTCCGGTTCACGATCTGCCCTCGACGTGGATCGACCGGAAGATCGGCTTTCATCCGTATGCCTGGGTCTGGATTTACCAGTCGCTTTATCCGCTGCTCAATGCGCTGCCATGGCTGGCCGACCGCAGGGCCGATCTGCTGCGCTATGCGAAAGGTTTTGCCCTGCTGTCGATTGTCTGCTTCACGGTTTACGCGGTTTTTCCAACGCGTTCGCCCAAGCCGATGGTTGAACACGCGCGCGGGATGTATGCGGTATTGCGATGGTACGACACGCCGCTCAATGCCCTGCCGTCGCTGCACGCGGGGCTGTGCGTGTACACGCTGGCGTTTGGATGGCGTTTGTTCCGCGGAAAATTACCCGCCTGGCTTGGCGCATTGTTTGTGGCCTGGGGCGGCCTGATTCTCTACGGAACACTGGCGACCAAGGAGCATTATCTCGTAGACATCGTCTCAGGTGCATTGATTGCGATCATCGCAGATGCCATCGTATGGCATGGTCATTTCAGTGACCATGATTCCCCGCAACCGTATACTCCCTCGAAGAATCCTCGCCCGCGTCACACCCCCGACCACGCCGACACCAAAATCCGCGACAGCAGCGGCCGAATATCCCAGGCCGGCCGTAAATAATGATCGGCCTCCCACACTGGATAAACCACGCCAGGCCATCGCGAAACATCGTTCAGCAGATTTCCCCCGCCGTCGTTTGGACCCAGGGAAGATAAGCGCCGATGCCCGCGACGTGCCCAGGCGTCGCTCAGATGGCGTTGCAGCGGAAACCCGGCAAGGTGAATGACCTTCACGCCGGGCGGCGCGGCGAAAGGCTTATCCAGTGGCCCGCCGCGCTGCAATTCGTCGAGCACGGCAAAGCGCTGTTGCCGAAGTCGCAGCAGAAGTCGAACGCCGGTGCAGCGCAGCGGCCGGGCGCGAAGCCATTGCACCAGCGGCGTGCCGGTGATGATCCCGCTGAGGCTGACCCAGGCGCGCACGTCCTTCAGGGCGTCGGCCGCGTCAGCGCGCTCAAACGCCGCACGAATATCCGCGCCGCCTTTGCTGAGCGAAACCAGGATTGTCGGCCGCCCCGGATCGCGCGCAAGATGCTCGACCAGCGCCTCGGCGTTCTGCGCCATCGGCGCCAGGCTCGGCAGCGCCACACGCCCGGCAGGCCAGCCGAGCGTTTTGGCGATGTCGAGAATTCGCTGGCCGTCTGCGCCGGTATGCGGATATTCCTCGTGAAACGCCCCGGGCATCACGACAATGCGCGGGACATCACCGGATTTCGTCGACGCGGCGGATTCCAGCGATTCGATAAAAGCGGCATTGGCCGGTTCAGTGCTGACGCGATGAAAAAGCAGCGCGGTGGCGGCGTCGATGCCAACATCGGTGGTCAGTGTTTGCAGGAGTGAGTCGGTTAGCGTGACACGGGGAAAGTCACAATGGGGCGCTGCTTGTGCAAGCAGGCGCCGCCCTTCTTCGCATAACGTCGACTCTGTCTCTGCGGTTTTCATGCAAAATGGGGATCATCCATGGCGCGCAAATGAGAAGCAAAAGCAATCACGCATTTGCGACGCCGGTTCTGAGGTACTCCGAAGAGCCGGGTTGAATGTCGCACGGTCGAAGAACAACCCGGCTCTTCAAAGATATGCACGAAAATCTTGTTTTCCTGACAAGATTTCGCGAGGCTGAAACGTAGGGCGGGCACTGCCCGCCGCTGACATCCCCTCCGGAATTACAGGTCGGCGGGCAGTGCCCGCCCTACGTAAACCAGCTATCTTTTGGGTTGTGGGCGCAGCCCACATTGAGGAGTACCTCAGAACCGGCGTTTATCGGCGCATGGCGCTTCTCACTTCGTCGGTCCGCTTCCCGTCACCACCTTTTTCTTTTTCCACACCAGCATCCCAATCACCAACCCCACAATCAGGCCCACCACGCCCCCGCCCGCGCCGGCGTAGGTGCCGGCCTTTTTTTCGGCCAGCGAGAGAATCGGGTTGTCGAAGGCGTTCACTGATGCGTGAAAGCTGGTCACTTTCCACGCTTCGCCCCGGCGGGCGATGGTCGAGGTGAAATGGCTGTTGAGCTTGAACTTCGTGCCATCGCTCAATTCGTATTCATCGTTCAGATTTCCCCATGACACGGCCCAGTCGCCATAGATATGGCGGTCTTCCACCTTGGGGTCGGCGGATAATTTTGCCACGATCTTATTTGGCCCGGACATCATTTTTTCGTAGTAGGCCTTCACCGCCGCCGGCCCGCGGCAGACTTCCCCGTTTTGCCAGGTCACCACCACATCCGGGTCGAGGTGCGACAGCAGCCGGTCGACATCCCCCTTGTTAAACGCATCAACAAGCTCCATGCGCAAATGGTTGATGGCCTTGAGCGCATCGGCATCAGTCACCGGCTGCGAAGTTTGTGCGCGGGCCGATGCCGTCAGTATGACAAGCACGAGCGCGAAACCCGGAATGAGGCGAGCGAGATGATTCATGACGATTCCTTCCCATTTTGGCCGGCAGCCTGATTTTGAGTGCAAATGAAGTGGCCGGCGAATTATAGCATTTTGTACGAAGATGGCCCATGAGCCCCGGCGGCATCGTCAGCTGAGGTTCGCCGCAGGATCTTGCTCGCAAGTGCGCACCGGCCAGGTCCTTCGGAGAACCTACTTCTCCGCCGGCGCCACCGTCGCCAGCCAGTCGAAATAACCGCGAAGTTCCTGGTCGGCGTCGATCAGGGTGGCAGGATTATAACAAGCTCCGCCGGCCTTGGCGGTGTCCTGTTCCAGAAATGCGCGGATAAAGCGGCGGCGGATGCTCGCGTCCAGGGGGTCGATTGCCGAGCGGGCCGCGGCGTTTTTTCGCCTGGGCACCCAAACGATCACCCGGAACCGCGTGCGATTGGGCGCGATCGGCCTGACCAGCACCATGCCATAGCTTGTCGTGCGCGCAAATGCCGCCGTCACCAAAACCAGCGGCCCGCCCCAGACGGTAATCGACATGCGCACCAGCGGCCCGCTGAATTTTCGCGTCAGGCGATCGCGCACCGTTTGGCCGCCCACTTCATATGTCGCGGAAATCCGCCGGGCGAATGGCGATGGCGAATCAACGACGGGTTGTCCGACAATCTTGCGATCGTGGGCCATGTTGAAGTGCTGGGCGTCGAAGGCGTTGGCGCCGATCATGTACCAGGGCACATCGCCGCTCAGCTCAAATGGCTCGGCGGGCAGCAGGTCGTCGACGCTCACGCCATCAAAAAACGGCATGGGAAACCGGGCGATCGGCGCGTTGTAAAACAGCACATGCCCGCCAAGCTCGGTCGTGGGAAATACCGTCTGGCAGGCAAATGGCGGAATGACCGGCGAGGCGGGGACGGACGTGCATCGGCCGTCGCCTGCGTATTCCCATCCATGCAGCGGGCAACGTAGTTTGCCATTCGCAACGCTTCCCTTGTCGAGATACGTTCCCATGTGCGAACAGCGGGCATCGAGCACACACGCCCGGCCGTCCGCGTCGCGAAACGCGACATACCGCAGCCGTCCCAATTCCCCGCCCCGCGGCCCAGCATGCAAACCGCGGGCGGCGCAGGCGTAATTCCAGCCAACCGGCGACAAGGAAAAGGGATCGCGATGTGAGGATTTGAATTCCATCGAGGGCCGGGCGAGCCTACGCCGATTCTGCGGCGATCGCAATCGGTCCGGATGGGAAGTGCCTGGCGGTCCCATCCTTTCACAAGGAAACCGCGATTTTTGCCTTGGATGAACTCAGGGCAAAGTGATAAACAACGCCTCCCGTCCAGCGTATTTTGAATACTGCGAGGCAATCCGGTAGAATATAAATCCCCAGGGGCGGGACGGCTCAGAAAATGTATCTCTTTTGGCGAAAGGACAGCGTCGGTGAATTCATTCACGTTTGGAAACAAGGCTTTGCGCTGGATTCGTTTGGCCGCCCTTGGGTGCGGATTGGTGTTTGCGGGAATTGCCTCCGCAGACGCACCGGCGGCGGGCGATGCGCCCAAGACGCTGACCCAGACAATGCCCGGATCGGATGTGTCGTTTGACATGGTGGCGATTCCCGCCGGGACGTTCAAGATGGGCAGTCCCGCATCGGAGAAAAATCGCAAGAAAGACGAAGGGCCGCAAGTTGAAGTTCAGGTCGATGCATTCTACATGCAGACGACGGCTGTCACGTGGGATGAATACAACCTGTTCCTGATCAATTACAGCAAGCTTGGCGCGGAAAACGCGCCGCGCGTGCCGAGGGATAAATGGGCCGACGCGGTGACTTATCCGACGCCCATGTACGAGTTGGACGCCGGTCCCAAGCTCGACCGGATGGGCCGGCCGGGGAAATTCCCGGCGGTGATCATGTCACAATACGCGGCCCGGCAATACACCAAATGGCTGAGCAAACACACCGGCCGCTTCTATCGCCTGCCAACCGAAGCCGAGTGGGAATATGCCTGCCGCGCGGGAACCACCACTGCCTACAGCTTCGGCGATGACATTGGCAAGGATGGAAAAACCCTGGCGCAGTACTCGTGGTATGTCGACGATTCCAATATCAAAGATGGCGATCCCGCCTATCGCCGGGTCGGCTCGCTAAAGCCAAATCCCTGGGGCCTGTACGACATGCATGGCAACGTCACTAACTGGGTGATCGATGGCTACGACGCCAACTGGTATGCGAAATTCGCCGGAAAGGGCGTGGTCAACTGGCACGACATGATCAACTGGCCGTCGAAGCAATATCCGCGGGTATTTCGCGGCGGCGGATATGACCTGGAGGCCGAAGACTGCCGCTCGGCCGCCCGGCATCATTCCAGCAAGGACATGAATCTAAAGGACCCGCAACTGCCGCAAAGCCCGCACTGGCTGACTGAGGGATTCTCGGCCGGCTTCCGCGTCGTTGCGCCCTCGAAGGAGCCATCAGAGGCGGACAAGCTGAAGTTCTGGGATGTGGACGATGATTACACGGCCCATGTTCTGGAGCGCGACCGGGAAATTCGCGAAGTAATTAAGCCGGATAAGACGCCGGAGAAGAAGTGATGGTTTGTCCGTGGTCAGTTGTCAGTGGTCAGTAGTTAGAAGTTAGAAGTGTAGGGTGGGCGTACTCGCCCACCATCTTCTGAACAGGCGAGATTCCGGTCATGGCAACGGTGGGCGAGTACGCCCACCCTACAATTGAAACTTTTACCCCGCCGGTTTTTTTCGGCCGGCATAACTTTCACGAGGTCAACCCCATGTCATTCTCGAGCCAGCATACGCGACGCGATTTCATGAAGAGCACCGCCGCCGTCACGGCGGGGGCGGCGATGGCCAGCAGCTTTATTTCCAGGTCGGCCTTTGCCGCCGGCAACGATGAAACGATCAAGATCGCCTTGATCGGGTGCGGCGGGCGCGGAAGCGGGGCATGCTCGCAGGCGCTGAGCACGACTCAAGGGCCGGTGAAGCTGATCGCCGTTGCCGACGCGTTCGAGGACAAGGCCCGCGATGCGCTGAACAATCTGAAAAAGGAGCACGCCGACAAAGTTGACGTGAAGCCGGAGAATATTTTCTGGGGTTTTGACGCCTATCAGAAGGCGATTGACTCGGGGGCGGATCTGATCGTGATCGCCACGCCGCCGGGATTCCGGCCGATTCATTTTGAATATGCGGTGAAGCAGGGGAAGAACATTTTCGCGGAAAAGCCGGTGGCCACCGACGCGGCGGGCATCCGCCGATTCCTCGCTGCCGTCAAGGAAGCAAAGGCCAAGAACCTCAAAGTAGGCATCGGCCTGCAGCGCCATCACCAGGCCGGGTATATCGAAACCGTCAAGCGCATTCACGACGGCGAGCTTGGCGACCTGCGCCTGCTGCGCGTTTACTGGAACGATGCCGGCGTGTGGGTCCGCCAGCGCCAGGAATACGCCGAGCGCAAGCAGAAGGCCGGCGAAGGCCCACTGACGGAAATGGAATACCAGATGCGCAACTGGTATTACTTCGTCTGGCTCTGCGGGGATCATATCACCGAGCAGCACATTCATAATCTGGACGTGGCCAACTGGGTGCTCAAGGGCCATCCGGTCGAAGCGCGCGGGATGGGCGGCCGGCTGGTTCGCACCGGCATCGACAACGGCGAAATCTACGATCACCATGCCGTGCAGTTCACCTATGCCGACGGGACGATGGTCGCCAGCGAATGCCGCCATCATCCCGGCGCGTGGAACAGCGTTTCGGAACATGCCCATGGGACCAAGGGCTTTGCCGACATCGGCGGCGGGCGGTTCTTTGAGCCGGGCCTCAACGGCAAGGAGACCGGCCGTGCCAAGCAAAGCCGCGACAACCCCTACCAGGTCGAGCACGATGACCTTCAGCATGCCATCCGCAACAACCTCGAATACAACGAAGGCGAATACGGCGCGCACAGCACGTTCACGTCGATCCTGGGCCGGATGTGCACCTACAGCGGGCAGACGATCAAATGGGATGATGCGATCGAGGCGCAGGTGAGCGTGATGCCGGAGAAGTATGACTGGAACGCCAACCCGCCGAGCCTTCCCGACAAGGACGGCCGCTATTCCATCGCCAAGCCGGGCCAGAGCAACAATGACACGGTCTGGGGCCGGGCGAACAAGGAAATCATCGAGTGGACGAAGAAGAAGCGATAATGGAATAAACGAACGAGCGCGCTGTTCGGCAATTTGACGCGAAGGCGCGAAGAAAACGAAGGCAACGAAGAGATTTTATCGCGAGGACAGCACTTCGACACCTTCGTCCTTTTCGCGCCTTCGCGTCAGGTCTTGCCGAATCAATCGTAGGGTGGGCGTACTCGCCCACCATTTTTCCTTGCGATGCGCAGTGACGGTGGGCGAGTACGCCCACCCTACGAAATAACTTGTTGGATAACCAAGGAAACCTTTACAGGACCCGCCATGCTTCGCACTCGAACTTCTGTCGTGAATTGGTTGCTTGTCGCTGCCCTGCTGGCTTGTCCGCTTGTTCTGCTCACCGCTTCGCGCGCCCAGGCGGAAGAGAAGGTGAAAAAGAGTGAGCTGTCCAAGAAGATGGAAGTGATCGACGATGCGATGAAGAAGCTGAAGCGCACGTTGAAGAAGGAAGACCAGAATGCCGTTTCGCTGAAGTTGACCGGCGATATCATTGAGGCGGCCACCGCCTGCCGCGACATGACCCCCGGCAAGATCAGCAAGATGCCCGAGGCCGACCGCGCCAAGGCCCTGGCCGACTACAAGGCGTCGATGACCAAATTGATCGACACGATGGGCGAGATGAAAAAGGCGATCGAGGCCGGCGACAACAAAAAGGCGCTGGCGCTGCACAAGGCCCTCAAAGACCAGGAAGACGACGGCCACGACAAGTTCATGGAAGACGACCAGAAGGACGCCGACAAGAGCAAGGATAAGGCAGAGAAGTAAGGGGACAGACGGACAGTTGGGGGATGCGACCGATGAAAAGCAACGAGCCGCGCACGAAGGGTACTCCCGAAGTAAGCGGATCCCCGAAACCGCTTACTCCGGGAGTACCCTGCGTGCGCGGCCCGTTGGTCTGGCGGATCAGCGTGGTGTCGCGGCATTCTTAAGCAGCGCGTGTATCAGAATGCTCGCGCGCCGAAATGCAATCTCGTAAGGAGTGTAGTCACCCATTCCCACTCCAATATTCCCTGCATTTCCCATCAATTGCAGCAAATCATCGAATCTCATTTTCCGCGACTTTTCCCCCCGCAATTTCAATTGCGAATGAATAAATAGCAACCTGCGCCGTTATGGCTGAGGCGTTTGTGAGTGAGCGGATGCGATCATCCGCTTTCCACCATTCGCCGTCATATCATGGACAACTCTTCAGAAATCACACGCGTCGCAATCATTGGCGGCGGGCCGGGCGGGCTTCTTACGGCCTATCTGCTCGAGCACAAATATGCCGCCCCGGTCGAAATCACCCTCTTCGAGGCCTCAAACCGGCTTGGCGGAAAGATCGTGGCCGGAACATTTTCTGACGGCTGCTCCGGTTATGAGGCCGGGGCGGCAGAGCTTTACGACTATTCCCAGGCTGGCCCCGACCCGCTGCGCGAGCTGATCGATGAACTGGGCCTTGGCACCCGGCCGATGGGCGGGCGGGCTATTTTCCTGGGCGACCGGCTGCTTGGCACTGAAGACGACCTGGCCGAATTTGCCGGGGCGAAATCGATGCAGACTTATCGGGCCTTTGCGCGCCGGGCGCGCTCGCTCATCACCCCGCAGGACTATTACGAATCGGATTGGCAGGAAGACAACAATGATCCGCTGGCCCGCCAGAGCTTCGAGGCCCTTCTCGACGGCATCACCGATCCGGTCGTCCGCAAATACATTGAAGTGTGTGTTCACAGCGACGTTGCCGCCGAGCCGCGCGACACCAATGCATCGTACGGCCTGCAGAATTTCCTCATGAACGAGCCGGGCTACATGAGCCTGTACACCATCGTTGGCGGGATCGAACGCCTGCCCGTGGAAATCGCCCGGCGGCTTTCGGCGCGCATCCGCCTGAATTCGCGAATCGAGCGCGTCGAGCGCATCGACGATGAGACCTATGAGTTGAGTGTTCGCCATGGCGGGCAGACGACGGTCGAGGAATTCGACGCGGTGGTGTGCGCGTTGCCGAACAACTGGATACCGGCGATTGACTGGGCCGGACCCGGCCTGGCCCGCGCGATGCGCGATCATCATGCCCATTACGACCACCCCGCACATTACCTCCGCGTCAGCATCCGCTTTAAGCACCCGTTTTGGCGGGAAACGGTCAGCGGCTCCTATTTCATGCTCGACGCGTTCGGCGGATGCTGCGTCTATGATGAATCTTCCAGATGCCATGAAACATCGGCCGGCGTGTTGGGCTGGCTATTGGGCGGAGATGCGGCACTGACGCTCAGCAATCTTGACGATCAAACGCTGATCGATCGCGTATTGGATTCACTGCCTGCGCCGCTGCGCCATGGCCGCGAACTGGCTGTCGAAGGACGGGTGCATCGCTGGGTGGGATGCGTGAACGCGCTGCCCGGCGGATTTCCCATGCGCGAGCCGGACTCGCGGCACGTGCCCGATCCCAAGGATAACCCCATGCTCTTTGTCGTTGGTGATTATCTGTTCGATTCGACGCTCAACGGCGTCTTCGACTCCGCCGACAGCGTGGCGGAATGGATCAAGGAAGAGACCGTTGAGGAAGAGCCGGCCATCGCGCCGCCGGCGGACGTGACGATTTCAGAGCCGGTGTCGGCGGAAAAGTGAAACGCCACGAGCGGGGTGGATTGATGTAGACAAGCATGATGAGCGCGCGACAGATTTGCCGATTGGTATGACTGAGCCGAGGAACGTATATGACCAGAATCCACCGCGCGATCCCTTCCCGCCCCGCCGCGTCGACCTTGGCGCCGACGGCTTGGCGCGTGCGCTTCATTTCCGGCACGGATTCGCCCGCCGGCCGGGTTATTCGGCGGTTCACAGAACCAGCGCCCGCTGTTGCCGTCGCTGAGGTGGTGCAACTTTCCGATCTTCCCGGCTCGCCGGTCTGGCCCGAGCCGGCCGACGAGTTGCTGGTGGTTCACATTCCCAATCCGAGCGCGTCAGCCGAGATCGGACCGGCGTGGATCGTCCCCGGCGAAAACCCCGACGCCACTCTGCCGGTCGAGCTGCCGCTGAAAGACGGCCGCCTGCTTTGGCGGCCGGGCCGGGTGATCATCGAGGGAAAAGTGCGCTCGATCGATGAGGTATTGGCGGGAATTGCTGAATTCGCATTTTATGAAGGACAGTTGCGGAAGCTGGAGTCGGCCATCGTGCCGATCGAAGCGGGAGCCGCCGCTGATGTGACGCACGTGTATGTTGTTGGGGCTGAAGGAAAGGCCAACCGCGAACGATTTCGCCAGACCATCGAACGCCTGGCGACGTTGCGGCTGACCGCCGCCCGGGTGGAGCCGCGTCTTTACCTGCGTCCCCGCGCGCTTCCGTTGGCGGCACAGAATATTGTCCGCCGGCTCTGTAGCCGGGCGGATACCGAAGCGCGTCTTGAGTCAATGAGTGACCGCCTCGAAGCGTGCGAAGACCTTTATGAAGGCGCGGTTGACCGGATCACCGATCATCGCTGGTATCGCAAGGGGATGTGGGTGGAAATCGCCATCGTGATCCTGCTGTTCATGGAAGTTTTGCAACTGGCCGCCACGATGATTTTCCACGGTGTGCCGGGGCGATAGGGCATTTCTAAATGCTCATTCTGAGCGGGTCCTGGCGTCCGGCGGCGAAAAACATATGGGGTTTACGGCGAATTTTGCGATCTCATCGTGACACGGGCGTCCCGCCCGTGCTGGCGATTTGATGAGGTTCAAGAACTACTCGCAGCGATTATTCCTGGCATTTTCCCGTCGCCAGCACGGCCGAGACGGCCGTGTCACGATGATCGCCTTTAAAACCCGCTCAGTTTGCGCAAATGACTTTGCGAGATTCGCGGACCATTATGTTAGTAGCGGAGGAAACGACGGCCCGCAGTGCGGACCCTACGGAAGGTAGAAGCGCCGAATCGCGCAACGTCATTTAGCTTTAGTAGGATGTGCTCGAAAATGCGCGCCGGCCTCATTCGGCCCAACCTCTGCGGGTCGCACTCGTGCATGGATCCTGCACAGTTCCCAAGGACGACGATCATCGAATTTCAGTGAACCGCAAGTTCGCGTAACCAATCCGCGTCCTTGCTGCCGCTCGTCCACGGCGTGAACTGAGTCATTTGTCATTCGGGCTTGATTCGTCATTCGCCATTCGTCATTCGCCATTCGTCATTTGCCCCCCGACTCCCCATACCAATCCGGCTGTTGATTCGACCCCTCCGTCGTGAGCTGCACAAAATCCATCTCCTCATCCCCCAACCGACTCACGCAGATATTCCACGGCCCCTCCGACGAGGGCGCTCGACAGAAGACGAATGTTTTTTCATCCGGCGCGTATTCCGCATCGTGCTGTACGTCCGCGCCGGCCGTCTCCTGCTCCCAGTTTTGGCCGTCGGCGTTGACCTGGTGAACGTGCCCTTTCACCGTCTGGCAAAGAAGCTTTTGGCCATCGTGCGACCAGCGCGGCGTGCAGCTTTCCTCCTCAGTGGCCAGCGGCGCGATCTGTTTTCCGTCGAGGCTCAACAGATAAATGCCCACCGCGCCCGTGTGCCGGCTGGCGACGGCCAGTTGCTTGCCGTCGGGTCGCCAGGCGGGATCGCCGCAGCGTTGCCATCCCTCTGGCGTGACGCGGTGCTCCTGTCCCGATGCCAGTTCGCGAACCCAAACCTGGTTATCGCGAATGAAGGCGATCTTCGTTCCATCGCCAGACCAGGCCCCCTGGCTGCCGGTTGTGATCTTGTGCGGCGACGAGCCATCGCGGTTCATCAACCACACTTCCGGAAATCCGCCGCGAAGAACCGTGTTAAGGATGGTCTTGCCATCCGGCGAAAAACGCGGGTCGGCGTGCGGATCGGTGTCCTTCGTGAGCGCCTTCTGGTCGGTGCCGTCGGCGCGCATGCTCCAGATATTGAGCGTGCCGCTGCGATCGGAAACGAAGATGATGGTGCCCTTCAACTGCGAAGCCAGCAGTTTGCCCGCCGGTGCCCCGGCGGGTTGGGTGGCGATCGGTGCGCCGGAATGACTCGGCGGCGCGCCTGTCAAGGGTTTGCTCGACGGCGTGATCGCTGCGATGGCCGGCGCTGTGATGATGTGGCGGGATGACGCATTTCCCGCCGCCGCCGTCGCGGTTCTTACGCGTCGAAAGCCGTAGGTATCAGCTCCGAAGCAGGCATCAGTGAAAAGTGGAAATTCCTTCGAGCGCCGCTCGGGCGTGCAGATGTCGGCGGTGCAGTCCCATGCGCCGCCGCGCAAAACGCGCTGCTTTCCGGAAACCGGGCCGTGCGGATCGCTGCTTGAACTTTGCTGGTAAGCCCCGGCATCGTACCAGTCGTTGCACCATTCCCAGACATTGCCGAGCATGTCGTTCAGGCCCCACGGATTGGCCTGCTTGCGGCCGACGGGATGAGCCAATCCCGCCGACTCCGGCTTGCACCACATATAGCGCGGCGCGTCTGCCGCGTCATCGCCAAAGAAATATCGCGTTTGCGTTCCGGCCCGGCAGGCGTATTCCCACTCGGCCTCGGTCGGCAGGCGATAGCCGTCGGCGTTAAAATCGCATTCCCAGGTCTGCAAGTTGTAGCAAGGCGAAAGCCCATCCAGGTCGGAGCATTTATTGCAGAACTTCGCCGCGTCAATCCATTGAATCCGCTCCACCGGATTTTGCTTCCCCGGCTTCTTCGATGGATTCACGCCCATCACTTTTTCATAAAGCTCCTGCGTGACCAGATCGCGGTCCATGTAAAACGAACCGACCGCCACCGCATGCGGCTTTTCATCCGCCCGGCCCCCTTCCCGCCCCATCGTGAATTTGCCTGCGGAGATCAGCACCAATTCACCCCCGGATTTGGGCCGGAGAACTGCGCCCGCGCTTTTCGCCGGCGCGGCGGAATGCCGATTTTTCAGCAACAGCGCAATCCCGCCCGCGATTACGAGAACCGCCACAACCCCGATGATGATCCCCGCCACCGGTTTTTTTTTCCCCGCAGCGGCGCTGGCTTTTCCACTTTCAACGCGCATGTCGTTCACTCCGGCCGTCCTTTCTCTCAACGCATTTGCGGACAGCGTGAACTTTAACCGTTCGATGAGGAATGGCGAAATCCAAATGACGAATCAAATCCAATTACGCAATGACGAATGGGTTTCGCATCCTCGACGTCTCGACCCTCCCGTATCGTGGCGGCCTCGGCAGTGGCTCGTCGACAAGGCGTTACCGGGCGGATCGAGAAGGAGTATATCTTGCCTATTTTCTCGCAAATTTTTTCATTTTTTCGCGTAAATTGGGTGGCGGTGCTTTGCAACGTCCGATAAGTTTCGTCTGCCGAGTCCGGCAATTGATCTGGGTTCGGACCGGGCAAAACGTTTTCACGCTTGGTTTATGCGGGCCGTGGAGGTCTTGCTGGTTTTCTTGTGAGCCGGCCGGGTTCGCCGTCGCGGCAAGTAAAACGCGTTTGTAAATCCTTGTCGGGAGTTTCTCATGGCGAAGATTGCTGCTTCCCAAAGGCGCTCGCTCCGCGCGCGGCGTGCCTCTGCATCGAAGCCCGAACTGCTCGAAAAACGCCAGATGTTGTCGGTCTCGCTCAATGCGCAGGGCTGGTCGGTCATCACCCCGCCCGCCGGCGCACGCATCATCTATTGCAGCAGCTCGCAGGGAAATGACAGCAACAGCGGCCTCTCGCCCAATTCCCCCGTCGCCAGCCTCGGCGTTGGCGAATCGCTCCTGCGCAGCGGAACCGGGGACGAGCTATTGCTCAAATGCGGCGACGTCTTTCACGGAAATTTCATCTTCTGGACCAAGAGCGGCAAGGACGCCCAAGACCCCATCGTCCTCGGATCCTACGGCAGCGGCGCACGCCCGGAGATCATGACCGGCACGCAGATGGGCCTGGAAACCGGAAGCGTGGGCGCGCCGGTTGTCAATTACCTGGCCGTGGTCGGAATCAATTTCGACGCCAACGGCCGCGATCCCACTCTCACCAACTCCCCCGCCACCACCACCAATCCCTCGGCCATCCAGATTCTCACCAAAAGCACCGGCATCCTGGTGGAAAACTGCGAGTTTAAATATTACACCGTCGACCTGACCTTCCAGGATTATCTCGGGCCGATCTCGAATGTCACGGTCCGCCGAAACACCATCATCGATTCCTATTCGGGAAACACCCATTCGCAGGGGCTTTATGCCACCGGCGTCACCAACCTGACCATTGACGGCAATCTGTTCGATCAGGATGGGTACAATCTTCAACTGGGAATTCCGCAAACCGTGTTCAACCAGGATTGCTACCTGGCCTACGATGACGTCAATTGCGTCGTGGAAAATAACATCTTCTCGCGCGCTGCGTCGACGGGGCTGGAAGACCGGCCCGGGGGCATTGTCGAAAACAATGTGTTCATTGATGATCCGGTGGGAATGACTTTCGGACTGGTCAATGGCGCGCTTACCACCGCCGGCGGAGTGAGCGGCGATGTCATCGGCAACGTCTTCTTCGGCGGCGCGAACATCGGCAGCTTCACCCAGGGATATGGGCTGGAGATCGGCAACACCAAGCCCGGCGGCGGCACCGTCATCAGCAACAACATCATTTCACAGGGCGGCGTTGGCGGCGCACCGGCCATTACCCTGCAAGCCGGCAAGGCGCAGATCGATCCGCAGGATTCGGTCGGCGTTAATGATTTGATGATCGCCGGCAATGTCATCAATCAATGGAGCACCGGCATCGCCGTTGTGTCGGGGTTGACGCCCGGCGGGCGGGGACTTACCGCCTTCAATGACGTCACCATTAAAAACAACGAATTTCAGAACCTGACGACGGCTTCAATCGAAAATCATTCCGCGTCGTACGCATCGCAGGAAACGATCTCTAATAACAGCTACTACAACGCCGATCATTGGCTCATCAACGATGCGCTCGTTCCGGCGCAGGGAAACATTCTCTCGCACCCGATGGCGTTTCCCAACGCCGGCGCATCGGTGGCGGGATATGATGCGGCGCTGGGGAATTCGGGAAGCACCGGCGATTTCCTGACGCGTGTCGCACAGTTTTCCGAGGCGAACTGGAACACCTCGTATGGCGCGGATGGCCTGGTGAGCTATTTCGAGCAGGGATTCGGCCTGCCGATGACGACTTCGGCCCCGGTGATCACGCCGCCGGTTGTGACACCTCCGGTGACCACCCCGCCCGTGACCACGCCGCCGGTGACTACGCCACCGGTGACCACGCCACCGGTGACCACGCCGCCGGGCGATTCGGCATCGCGCTCGGCGACCTCGCCGATCCAAGCGGTGAGCTACAACGCCCATCACGGCACCGTGGCCGACGGATTCGGAGGCATGGGAACCAACGGCGGAGCGTGGGCGGAATATGCGGCGGTCGATTTTGGCGCGGGCGTCTCATCCTTCACCGCCAACATCGCCGGCCTGGCGAAATACGCCGGCACCGTCCAGCTTCGCCTGGACAGCCCGTCCGGCACGCTGATCGGCTCGCTGAAGATCGCCGGCACCGGCGCATGGAATAAATACGTCGCTCAGACAACGTCAGTAAAGGGCGCGACCGGCGTGCATAACCTTTACCTGGTTTTTGTCGGGGCGGGCGGGACGGGAAATTTCTCGTCGTTCGTGTTTACCCCGTCTTCAACCACCTCCACCGCGACCTCGCGCCCGGCCACGTCCACCATCCAAGCCACGAGCTACAACGCACAATTGGGAATTGCGCCCGACGGAGTTGGCCAGATCGGCACCAACGGCGGCGACTGGGCGGAATACTCGCAGGTGAATTTCGGCGCCGGCGTCAGCAAGTTCACCGCCCAAATCGCCGCCCTGGCCAAATACGCCGGCACCGTCCAGATTCGCCTCGACAGCCCCACCGGCAAGCTGGTCGGCTCGCTGAAAATCGCCGGCACCGGGGCGTGGAATAAATATGTCGCGCAAACGGCCAATGTCTCGGGCGCGAGCGGCATCCATAATCTGTATCTCGTTTTCGTCGGGGGCGGCGGGGTCGGAAACGTCGCCTCGTTCAAGTTCTCATGACGGACAGGCGCTCATCGCATAACATGGGCGCACCATGCGAACCTTCCAGTGCGCCTTCGCCGTTGCGTCGTTCCTCCTTGCGCTTTTCGCGCCGGCCGTTGCCCGATGCACCGACGCCGCGAAGATCGATCCCCGCCCAAGCATTCTTTTCGCCATCGCCGATGATTGGTCCTACCCGCATGCCGGGGCTTACGGCGACAAAGTCGTCAACACGCCGACATTTGACCGCATCGCCGCCGAGGGCATGCTGTTCACTCGGGCATTTTGCGCAGCGCCGACATGCTCGGCTTCGCGGGCGTCGATCCTCACCGGGCAGTGGCCGCATCGGCTTGCCGAAGGGGCGAATCTGTGGGGCACGCTTCCGGCGAGGTTTCCCGTCTATCCCGATCTGCTGGAAAAAGCCGGGTATCACGTGGGATTCACGCGAAAAGGATGGGGACCGGGCGCGCTCGGCGATCGAAAGCGCAACCCCGCGGGAAATTTCTACCAGAACTTTGACGAATTCATCAAGACCGTGCCGCCGGGCGAGCCGTTCTGCTTCTGGTTCGGCTCGCACGATCCGCATCGCGCGTACGTTCGCGATTCAGGCGCGAAATCCGGGATGAAAATCGCCGATGTGACTGTGCCCCCCTATCTGCCCGACACGCCGGAGACGCGCGGCGACATCCTCGACTATTACTTTGCCGTCGAACGCTACGATCGCGATACAGGCAACATCGTCAAAAAGCTGGAATCCGCCGGCCGGCTCGATAACACGATCGTGGTGATGACCAGCGACAACGGCTGGCCTTTTCCGCGCGCCAAGGCCAACGTGTACGAATGGAGCGCCCACATGCCGCTGGCAATTCGCTGGCCGGCGCGCATCAAAGGCGGACGGAAAAATAACGACCTGGTGTCGCTGATCGACATGGCGCCGACATTCCTGCAAGCCGCCGGCGTCGATGCCCGCCAAATGCCCGACATGAACGGCCAGAGCCTGCTCGGCGCGCTCATTGGCGATGCATCGATTGCCGTCGCCCCGCGCACGGCGGTTTACTTCGAGCGCGAACGCCATGCCAACGTGCGGGCCGGCGATTTGGGCTACCCCATGCGCGCCATCCGCACCGACAAATATCTTTACGTGCAAAACCTCCGCCCCGACCTCTGGCCCGCCGGCGACCCAAAGATGTGGAAAACCGTCGGCCCGTTCGGCGACATCGACCCCGGCCCGACCAAATCGCTCATCCTCGATCGGAGAAATGATCCGGCGATTGCCGAGTTCTTCCGCCTGGCCTGTGCCAAACGCCTGGGCGAGGAAATGTTTGACCTGCAAAAAGACCCGAGCGCCATGCACGATGTGGCCGGCGTCACCGAATACCAAAAGACGCAGCAAAAACTCGCGACAGAGCTACACGCCTGGATGAAACAAACCGCCGACCCACGTGCCGATAAAGGCGGCGCGTATGATGCGTTTGACCGTTATCCGTATGCGCCAGCAGACCCCAAGCCGACGCTGCCGGCAAGCAAGCCGGCGGGGAAATAGCGGCGTGCGCGGCGGCCGCATCAAGCTTGCCGCATCGCGCGGTATAATCCTTCCATGAAGCGCGGCCTCATTGGAACCGTGTATGTGCTGTCGATCATTTTGGTGGTAGCTACTTCGGTTTTGTGGATTTTGTCCGAAGCTAAGAACCCGCCGTCGATATTGCTGGTCGACTCGAGCCCTACCATGCGCCGGCGAGTCAATGCATGGTACGGAACAATTCAGGTTTGCACGATGAGAAGCGAGCGCCCGCTTATTTTACACATGGATGGTGATTGGCAGGGAACCAGGTCCGTCGGTAAGGGCTGGGATGTGGCAGGATTTTATTTCGAACGCGAGGTGATGCGAGATTCAATCCGAACGGCGTGATGGACCCCGAGATTTACGGCCATTACACAACGTTTTCGTTTCCGCTCATCTGGCCTCTGCTACTTGGATTGCCATTATCGCTCCGACTCGCGTGGAAGTTTCTCCGTCGCCCCAGCCGCCGGCAACGGCGTATCAATAATCGCGAATGTCCATCGTGTGGGTATGACCTTCGCGCCACACCGCGGAGGTGTCCCGAATGCGGGCGCGAAACGCCGGCTCTGGTTTAGGGTGTGTCCGGGAATGATTCGTATCAATTTTCCTGATCATCTCGTCTGCGCGATGGTCATCTTCATACACCCGCCGCATGATGTTCTCCGTTTCGTACGCAGGGAACGAGCCGCGC
>DASRRM010000086.1:0-3585 GCA_035695715.1 Tepidisphaeraceae bacterium | reverse complement strand
ATGACCACTTCCATTCCAACCCACTCCGAATCCTCATCACCCGGACCCCGCTTCTGGTGGCAGCATCTCACCGCCTACCACTGGTTCGTACTGCTCGTCGCGTCGATGGCGTGGTTCTTCGATTGCCTGGACCAGCGGATTTTTTCGCTGGCGCGCATTCCCGCGCTTTCCTCGCTCATGCACCTGCCGTCGAGCGATGGGTCCGTCCAGCATTTTGGAAAAATCGTCACCGCGTTCTTCCTGATCGGATGGGGAATCGGCGGCCTGCTCTTTGGCGCGCTGGGCGATCGCTTCGGGCGAACGCGCATGCTCACCGTCACCATTCTCATTTATTCGATCTTCACCGGGTTGAGCTTTTTCAGCCGGTCGGGCTGGGACTTCACCCTCTTCCGATTTATGACCGGCCTTGGCGTGGGCGGGGTTTTCGGGCTGGCCGTGGCGCTCGTGGCCGAAACCGTTCCCGCCATCGCACGCACGCAGGCGCTGGGACTTCTGCAGCTTTTGTCGGCGGTCGGCAATATCTCGTCGAGCTTTGTGAAAATGGGCGTTGATTCCCTGGGCACCCATGGGATCGTGGCGAACAGCCAGACCTGGCGCTATATGTTTCTTGTCGGCGCGGCGCCGGCGCTGATGGTCATCTTCAGCGCGTGGTTCCTGCGCGAGCCCGAGCCGTGGCTCCGCCTCAAGGAAGCCGGATTGCTTCCCAAAGGGAACATCCTGTCGTCCTACGCCAAGGTCATCGGCATCGCGCGATGGCGGCGCAACCTGGTCATCGGCGCGCTCATCGCCTCCACCGGCGTCGTCGGCCTTTGGGCCATCGGAGAATATGCGCCGGATCTTCAGCGCAATTTGTTTAACACCTATTACAGCGCCCCGTTCACCACCAAGGCCGAGTTGGAAAAGCATGCAAAAGAAATCGCCGATCACGTCAATGCCGCCATCAACTATGCCTTCTTGCTCAATCAAATCGGGGCGGTGGTGGGAATGTGGCTGTTCACACGCATTGCCCTGACTTGGGGAAGAAAGCCGGCGTTTTTCCTCGGGTTTATCGCGGCAATGGTTTCAACCGTCTTTGTCTATTGGAAGATGACAACGCCACGTGACGCCTATTGGATGATGCCGCTGATGGGCGCCGGGCAGCTTGGCGTATTCGCTGGATTTTCCATCTATCTGCCCGAGCTGTTCCCCAGCGCCCTGCGAAGCACGGGAACTTCGTTTTGCTACAACCTGGGCCGATTTGCAGCGGCGGGCGGAAGCTTCTTTTCAGCAGTCCTTTCTAAAGGCGTGTTTGCCGTTCCCGGAAATCCGACTTCGCCCCTTCCGCTGCGATATTCCGCCATATCGATGTGTGTTATTTTCCTGATCGGGCTGGTAACATTATGGTTCGCCCCCGAAACCAAAGGGCAGCCGCTTCCCGAAGAAGAGACGGACGCGCCCAGGGCCGGGTTTGCGGTGGCTCCTGTCGCAGTCAAATGACCCAAGGCGCCTGAAAACCGGACATCAGGCGGCCAGCCACGTCAGCCTGAGGTCGTGCAATGTCGTTGGAACGTATTGGCGATTCGCGCGGGCGATGCGCGTTCACCCTCATCGAGTTGATGGCGGATTTCACCGTCCCATCGATCGCTCTTCCTTCTCCAACTCGCGCAGCTTTTCGATTCGGCGGACGTGCCGGCCGTCGGCGAAGGTCACACTGAGGAAAATCTCCACGATCTGGCGAACCTGATCTTCGCTGAGCAGATCGGTGCCAAGGCAGATGACGTTGGAATGATTGTGCTCGCGGGCGATGCGCGCCGTTACCTCGTCGTGAACCAGGGCGGCGCGCACACCAAAGACTTTATTGGCGGCGATCGACATGCCGATCCCGCTGCCGTCGAGGAAGATGCCGACGTCGGCATTGCCATCGACGACCGCGCGGGCGGCGGGTGTGGAAATATCCGGATAGTCGCAGGGGGCGGTGCTGTCGCAGCCGAAATCGATCACCTCGTGACCCTTGCTCTTGAGCGCCGGCAAAAGCCGTCGTTTTGCCTCGTACCCCCGATGATCGCATGCCAACGCAAGTTTCATAATTCAACAGTCCTGAAGTGGCCCGGTTTTCCTCAAGCCTCAGTATACCGGAAAATGGGATTGGAACAGAGGTATAAAACGATCATCCTTTTTCAAGGGGCCCGGGCGGGTTTGGCTGGGGGACTTTGGTGGGGGTTTTCGCGGCTTGCGCTGTTGATTCGCGAAGCCGCAAGCGGCAGAAAAACTTGATGCCTGGCCGGATCATTAAAGAAGCGCCTTCTCCTCAAGGCGCTTTTCTATGAGTGCCTGTAATTGCCGGGCCACGCCCTGATATAGCGGCAGGCTTCCGCCGATGGGGTCTTCGATATCTCCATCGGGGTCGAGCGTGGCAACTTTATCCGCCGCCGATGGGACCAGGCCGACCACCGCGTCGGCGTGATTCTGGCTCATGGTGAAAATGGCATCCGCCTGATGCACCAGCTCAACCGTCAACGGGCGCGAGCGATGCTGCGAAAGATCGCCGCCCAATTCGCGCACCGCTTCGATGGCCGGCGCCGCCGCCCGCGAGCCGGGCATGGCATAGCTGCCGGCCGACACCACGTTCAGCCCCTTCTTTTCCAAATCGTCCTCGCCAACCCCCAGCTTTTTCGCCAGAAGATGCCGGGCGATGGCCTCGGCCATGGGGCTTCGGCAGGTGTTGCCGCTGCAGACGAACAGCAGCGTGGTGCGCAGAAGCTTGTCGATGATCCGCTCATCGTATATGCCCGGGCGAACGATTTTGTAACGGTCGGCCTCAACTTTAATGATGGTGGACGGCTTGGAATAATCGGTTGGGCCGGTATCGAAAAGCAGATCAACCTTGTCGCCAAGCTCATCGGCCAGCGCCGCAGCCGACCAGGACGCCGCCGACGCGGATGCGCCGGCCAATGTCATTGCGACCGGCCCGGTGACCTGGGCGACGACATCGGTGAAGACGATGTGCTTGGGGCAGCGGAGGGTGATTCCGCCGGCCGGGTCATACAGGTCCGGCTCGGCCACGCCCAATTGCGCCGCCACTTCGCGGCGGCGGGCGGCCGGCACGTCAAACACGAGCGCCACCGGCCCGGGCCAGAGTTTTCGCATTACCCGCCGGCCATAATCGCCAACATCCGCCAGATACTGCCCGGCGTCGTCGGCATGAGCCAGATGCAGCGTAAAGGGCCGATCGTTATTTCCTCGAAACTCAGCCATGCGTTTGCGTCCGTCGGCATGACTCAGCAAACCCGCCACGCCATACGCAGTTTCGGTCGGCAGCACGATCAGCCTGCCATCGCGAAGAAACTGCGCGCCGCGGTCGACGTGCGACTCGTAGTCATTGGAAGTGAAGATGGAAACGACGGTGGCGGCCATGGATCAATGCGATATATGAGGCGAGCAGACGCGGGGTGTCAAGATGAGGAGGAAAATGTTGGGGGATCCACGGACCGGGTCCAGCTCGTTTTCGTGACGATCCGATTGATGTATGAATCGCGAAATCGCAAGCGACCTCGCGGCCCCACCGGCAAACGATAATTCACCGACGACGCCGCGGAGTCGCTTGCG
>DASRRM010000085.1:0-2411 GCA_035695715.1 Tepidisphaeraceae bacterium | reverse complement strand
CCAGCGCGGCTGCGCCGCAAATCCGAAATCCGAATGACGAAATCCGAATCAAATCCGAATGACGAATGACCAAATGTCTGGCCCGGAGCCCGCCAAAGATGTTGTTAACAAAACAACAAGTTGAAGGATTGTAGTACAGATCAGCACGGATGAAACCTGATCGCGTCGATGTTATCTGTGTCCATGTGTGTTCATCTGTGGCGATTTTCGCATTTTTTTAGCGGTATACAATCGCTCGAAATCTTGCAGAATCGATTCAACCGAACTGCGGCACGGGTTTCCATAACCTGCATGCCAGCGATATAGTCGCCCATATCCCTGATGACCCGGAGCGATACATGCCCAACGCCTTCACCGTTTCCTGCGGCCAATGCGGAAAGCAACACGAGTTGTCGCTGGAATATGTCGCCGAGAATGGCGGAATGAAACCCGCCTGCAGCGGCTGCGGCGGGGAAATGACGATTCCTGCTTTGCCGCCGCCGGGCGCAACCAGCGGCCCGGGCGCACCGCCGCCGCGCGTTACCTCACGGGCATTTAATGAGCAGTACCGGGCGCCCACGCCGACAGCGCCGGTGGAAACGCCTTCGGCTTCCATCTGGCGCGATGGGCCTTACGTTGTCGCGTATCGAAACAGCGAATTGCCGGGCCAATGCCCCCGTTGCGGCCGGGCGGGTGAGATTGAGCCGTTTGACCTCCGCCTGAAATGGACGCCGGGGATTTATACTGGAATTCGCGAGCTCTCGATGATCGTCAATGCCGTGATGGCGAAGGAAATCTACCTGAAAGTTCATTTTTGCCGGAAGCATCAGCTGCGCTACACGCGCGGCCGCCGGGCGATGGTGCTTTTGCCGGTCATCGGCGTGTTGCTCTTCGTCGTGATGATCTTCCTGGTGCTTTACATGCCCACTGCCAGGGGCTTTCTGGAGGCTTTCATCGCCAGCCTGTCGATCTTCGGGTTCGCCGGAATCGTCGCCGGGCTGCTTTGCGGCTACTTCACCGGACGCAAGCCGAGGGCCGTTCATATCGACGAGCAGTTCGTCTGGATCGGCGGATGCAGTCGCGCATTCATGGAGAGTTTTCCAGACATTTCGGAAAATGCCTCCATTGGGACGGACAAGTCAAAGCATCGTGGTTGAATTTGCGATGCGGATTTATTCCACGCCTCGCGCGTTGTGGGCCGATAACGCAAAGAGGGTATTTCGCGCGCAGCGTTCGGTTCTATTTTTCAGGCTCATCACATGACCCTTACACTGACTCCGCCGGTCACCAGGAAAAAACTCGCCACCCTCAACGAGCTGGCCGTGAAGTGGGGCACCGATAAGCGCGCGGGGATTCATAATTACACGAAATGGTATGAGGCCATGTGGGGCGCGCAGCGGCTTGAGCCGGTCACGTTTCTGGAGATCGGCGTGCAGAGCGGCGCGTCCATCCGCATGTGGGAGGAATTCTTCCCCAATGGCCGAATCTTCGGCATGGACATCGACCCGCGCTGCAAGGTCATCGAAGGCGGCCGCGTGAAAATCGTCATCGGCTCGCAAATCGACCCCGCCATTCGCGACGAGCTTTCAGCCGCCAGCCCAAAGGGCTACGACCTCATCATCGATGATGGCAGCCATCTGTCGGAGCACATCGAAAAGAGCTTCGACCTGTACTTCCCCATCCTCAAACCCGGCGGCACGTATGTCATCGAAGACCTGCATTGCTCGTACTTCCCGCAGTTCCAGGGCGAGACGCCAATCAGCAGCATGAACTGGCTGAAACTCCGCCTCGACGACTTAAACCTCAACGGCTCATCCGGCCTGGGCGACTATGTCGCCAGCGAAAACCACGTCGCCAACCTTCGCCCGCTGAACGCCTATGAGCGCGAGATCGAATCGATTACCTTTGTGCGCAGCATGGCGATTATTACCAAGCGGAGCAGGTGAGGTGAGAGGTGCCGATAATCCTCGGCGGAGAGCGACGTACGGCAGACGTGACAAACGAATACAATCATACGCCCCGGGAAGATATGGTACGCACTAAGGCGAACCGCGCCAACCCGGACGGGCAATGACAATGACGAAATCCGAATGATGAAGGACGATGCGGCCGCAAGGAAAGTGTAACAACGGATTGATCCGAATACGGAAGACCTCGATTAAATAACCCTGTTGTAACGCAGTGAAAATGTCACCTGTTTGAACGCAGTGAAAATGTCACCTGTTTGAACGCAGTAAAAATGTCACCATGGCGCGGCCGATTTTTTCATTTTTCGCGCGGCGGCTTGGAGCCCGGGAGGTGCAGTTGCTGGTGCGGCCCGGGCTTGTGCCGCTTGTTGTTCACGATCGGTTTGCGAACCTTCGGCGGAGCCGTCCAGGGGTGGAAGCTGACTCGCCGGCCGCCATCTATGATCTGCATCGATCCGTCGGCTT
>DASRRM010000084.1:0-7108 GCA_035695715.1 Tepidisphaeraceae bacterium | reverse complement strand
CCTCGAATCGATGAGTGGAGGACATTCCTGTCCTCCCGAATCGATTCGAATCCGTTCGGCGGGGACAAGCCCCGCACTCACGGATTCAGGCAGACAAGAATGTCCCCCCCACCAAATATCGCCCAACGTCGTTTAGGCTCTCCCGGAAAATCGCGCACACTCCTGGCTGGGATTTCCAAAGAAGTGCCAGCAACCATTCAGCCGGGTGAAACGTAGGCTTGTATAACTTTGGCTGCTGCGAATGTTTCGCCTGGCCAGTACGCCGGCTGAAAATGTCCCGCAATTCATTTTGGACATGCAACATGTTTAGACTCAAACTTGCCGTTTTGATCGCCACTTTGTTGTCTGCCGGGGCATTGCCGGCTCGCGGCGAGGTTTCGGTGTTGCCGCCGGATGTGGTGGCGAGCGATACGGTGGCGGTCATTCGCGCCGATGCTGCTCATTTCAATCCTGACAAGCTTCAGGCCGCCATGACCGCACTGCTTGGCGACGACGCCAAGGGGATCAAGGAAATGGATGAGCCGATGAAGAAATTCAAGGATCTATTCAACAAGGCGACCGATGCCGGGATTGATGCGATGACGATGGTCATCGGCGCGCCGAAGAAGGATGACCCCGACGGACGACGAGGCAACGGCGTTCTCTATATCACGCTCAAGCCCGACGCCGACGTGAAGGCCGTCGAGACGCTGCTGACTGAGAAGCTCGCCGAGCGCGGCGACAAGCGCGAGATCGTTTTCGACCAGACCGACAATTACCTGGCGATGCACACCAAGAAGCAGGAATTTCCCGTGAAGCCGGATGCGGCGCGTCAGGCGATCTTCGCCGACGCCTTGAAAACCCTGGGCGATTCGTCGATTCAGTTGGCTTTCATTCCCGATGCCGACGGACGCAGCAAATTGCTACATAGCGCCGACGATGCCCCCGACCGGCAAAAAGATATTCGCCCGCTGCTGGCAAAGAGCAGCTGGATGGCCCTGGCGATCGACCTGGGCACGTCCCCGCAAATTACTGCAAGCGCCAATGCCGCGACCGAATCCGACGCGAAGGCCATGTCCGATGGCATCAAGGCCGACCTCGACGATGTGAAAGCCCAAACCACCAAACCCGGCCCAATGATTTTAATGGCGCCGCTGATTCAAAAGGTGATCGACGGCTTAAAGATCACCCAGGCCCAGACGCGTGTCTCGGTGAGCATCAATGTTGAGTCGCTGAAACTGATCGCCGACTTCGCCGACAGCATGGGCGCGTTCGACGAACGCTAGATTCAGGTTGATGTACGATCGCCCGGTATATAGGATGATTGTCGTGAATAACCAAGGGCTCAGCTTTCGAGGTCATACCACGCGCGATGGAATGCTCAACCTGAGCTTTCACGTCGGCCTGCCGGATTTGGACGTGACGGTGACGGTAAACGTTCAACCGGCGACGAAAGTGGATGGCCTTGACGCAAATGGTTGGCCGGTCGGTTACTTTGAGCAGGTCGTAGGATCGATGCCCGAATTGGAACGAGGTCCGCAAGGCAGCTTTGAAACCCGACTGTCCCTCGAATGAAATTCCTGCCGGATACCAACATGATCTTCAAATCGCGACAATCGCGTTGCAACACGGCCTCACTTTAATTACACACAACACGCGCGAGTTTAGTCGTATCCCGTCGTTAAGAATTGAGGATTGGGAGATATAATCCAATCTGAACTTCGCACGCCGGCTGGGTCGCAGATTCCATTTGCCGGCTTAGCTGGTGCCGCAGTTATTTGACATGATTTCCATGATTCGCATCTGGCCGATGAGCGATAAAATTCCCGGCTTTGCCGGCGTCAGCATCGAGCAGGTGCAGAAGCGATGGTTCCTGCGCGAACTGCCGGCGCGAAAGGGGCGGTTTGGATATCCGTCGGCGGGGCTCAACACGCCGCCGGGGACGGTCATCCTGTTTCAGTTTCAGGCCCGCATCATCGCCAGCGCGGTGCTCGAGCGCGACGAGAAATTCGCCCGCCCGATCGGCGGGTCTCGCGGCCGGCTGCACTTCGACGTCGCCTCAATCCGCATATTCGACCCGGTTGACATTGAAGCGATGCGCCGGATTTGGCCGGGAATCGGCTCCTTTGGCCATGTCAAGCAACGGCTCAATCCAGCCAGCTATGGGAAGTTCAAGCGGCGGCTAAAAAACGTCGTGTCACCGGCGCGGGCGGCCGTCGTTTGAATTTAGAACGAATTTCCGTTTGCGGCATATCTACTTGCTGGTCATCTCTCCAACACACACCAGTCTCGAGTTTTTGTCGCGAAGAAGCGAAGGATCGAAGGGCGCGAATAAGAGTTATTGAGCCAGGGGCGCGTCAGCCCAACGCTGCTTGTTGTTTTGTTAACAACATCTTTGGCGGGTTCCACGCCTGATATTTGGTCATTCGTCATTTGGATTTCGGATTTGCGGCGCAGCCGCGCTGGGTTCATCTGTGTCAATCTGTGGCGATATTGCATTTGCATTGAATGGCCGAGATGCGCAGGATAATTCTCGCTGGCAATAGGAATATCGGCCCTGGTTGCCCAGCGCATCTATTCGTCCGCTGCTTTTATTTTCGGACTTTCCCATTGCATCATTCGATGTCGTCGCCGTGACGATAAATGTCATGGACAGATTAAACCGACCCGCGGTTTGCGGATTGGATTGTTCCAGAGACAGGAACGGATGCACGTATGTCGGATAAAGCTGAAAAGAAACCTGAAGCAGCGGCCGCGGGACATGGGGAAAAAAAAGCCGCCGGCGGATTGCTCAGCAAGACGCCGGTGCTGGTCGGCGGGGCGATGGCCATCGAGGCTGTTGTCCTGCTCGTTGGCATCTGGATTTTCAAAGGAAGCTCGCCCAAGCCCGCCGCCGGGGCTGAAGTGGCAATGAAATCCGGCGAAGGGGGCGAAGGAGGTCCAGCGGCCGGGGGAGCGCCGGCCGACACCGACAAGAAGCGTCCGGTCGAGCTGCCGGTAGTTGATTTCCGGGCGTTAAACCGGCGCAGCGGCCAGACTTTTTTGTATGATGTCGCGATCGTTGCCACCACCAAGGCGCAAACCGAGGAAATCGTCAAAAAGAAAATCGCCGAGCGGTTGAACTTGATTCGCGACCGTGTTCGTACGATCATTGCCGAAAGTGATCCGGACAAGCTGGGCGGCGGCTCCGAGCCGGGCCTGGAAACGCTTCGCCGGCAGGTGAAATTCCAGCTAGACGAGATTATTGGCGAAGGGCTGATCGACGAGGTGCTCGTGCCCAAGTGCATTCCGTTCCGGACAGATTACTAAATGCCGGTCAGCAACAATTTGAACCTTCGTGGCAGGATGCCCGTAGACTCACCAAGGATGGTGAACCATGGCCGAAGAGCAAGCCCCCGATCCACTGGCATCGCCGCCAGGCGCGCCCGCCGCCGTTTCTGCCGATGCTGCCGCCGCGGCTGAGGTCGAGGCTTTCGGCGACCCCGCCCCATTTCCCGACGCCGCCGTCTCGCCTGATCCCTCCGCCGATCCATTTTCCGGCGAGTCGATGCTCGATCAGGCCTCCATCGACGAATTACTCAAGCAAGCCAGCTTCGAAGCGCCCGGCGTCGCCGCCGCCGGGGCAGCCATGCCTGATGCCGGGGAATTCAAGCTTCCCAACTTTCAGCAGGTGATTCAGGATGCGCAGGTTTCCAGCATCGAGCTTTTGCGCGATGTGGAGCTCAATGTCAAAATCGAACTGGGACGGGCGCGGATGCTGGTGGAAGATGTCTTGCGGCTTGCCGAGGGATCGGTGGTCGAACTGGACAAGCTGGCGGGCGACCCGGTGGATGTGTTCGTGAACGACCGGCTGGTGGCGCGGGGGGAAGTATTGGTGCTGAACGACAATTTCTGCGTGCGCGTGAACGAAATTCTGGCGGGCGTCAAGGAAGAAGGCCTGTGAAGCGGCGGCAAGTCAATCCCGCACTGATGTTGGCGTGTCTGATCGGCATGCTGTGGGGCGTTGCCGCCATGGCCGCGCCTCCACAGAATGGCAGCGCGCCCGCCGAGCAGCCGGCGATTTCGGAAAAGCCGCCATCCCCCGAGGTCAACGCCCACCCCGCGCGTGCTGATTCCGCCGCCGAGCCGGCGGCGCATCACGCAGCACCTGCGCCGGCGCATTCGCCGCTGGATTCGGAATTGATCCGCCGCGGGAACGACGGCGGGTCGTCGGGGACGGCCATTTCCCCAGGCTCGCAATCGCTGGGATTGCCGCGCGTTGCCGGTGCATTGGCGATTGTCCTTTCGCTCATTTTCCTGCTTCGCTGGGGCGGCAAAAAGCTGTTCGTTTCCGCAGGCCATGGGAAATCCACCCGGGCAGTGCAGATTTTGGCGCGGTCGTCGATCTCGCCCAAACAGCACATCCTCCTCCTCCGCATCGGGCGTCGCGTGATCGTGGTCGGCGACAGCGGCGCGCAGATGAATCCCCTGTCGGAGATCACCGACCCGGATGAAATCGCGTCTCTCCTGGGCCAGCTTCAGGATGAAAAATCCACGTTGCCGGCCAAGGCATTCAGCGCGCTGTTCAGCCGGGCTCGCGACGAGTTTGAAGAAGACGAGCCGCGTTCGGTCGAGCAGCGTGGCGGGGAAGCCGAAGACGACGAGGAAGACCCACAAGAGATGGCGCCGGCGGCAGCGGTTGATCCGGCCATCTCCGAGACGCGGCAGGAAATTTCCGGACTGATGGACAGAATTCGCGTGCTTTCCAAGCACTTCCCGACCGGCCCGGCGTAGGTAGCTCTTGCCGCCACGGCAATTTTGACGCGAAGGCGCTAAAGATTGAAGGCCACGAATGGAGAGTTCATAGCTGGAATTCGTGAGCCGGATGGGAGTCGAGAATTTTTCGCGTTCTTCGTTCTTCCTTCGCGCCTTCGCGTCAAGCATTTTTCCGGTGCAAGCTGGGGTACTCTGAATTAGACAAGGATCTGCGATGAGAATGGATTCTCTCGTTTTTCGCGCACATTGGATGTGCATTGTGCTTCTGGTCATGGCGATCGGGGCGCGGGCCGCTCGCGCCCAGGCAACGCCGCCGACCAGCCCTCCCAGCGCGAACATCGTTCCTCCGGCGGATTCGACGACGGCCGATGCCCCCAAGGCCGACCCGGCCCCGTTTGCCACTCCCATCCGCCTGCCGGACATCACCAAGCGCGAGAATTTTTCCGGCGCGATGCAGATGGTGATCATGCTGACGGTGCTGTCTCTTGCGCCGGCGATCCTCATCATGATGACGAGCTTCACCCGCATCGTCATCGTCATGTCGCTTCTCCGCCAGGCGCTGGGCACCCAGCAGTTGCCGCCCAACCAAGTTATCATCGGCCTGTCTTTGTTCATGACATTCCTGGTCATGCGGCCCACCTGGCAGGAGGTGAATCGCACGGCGTTGCAACCCTATCTGCATCGCGACATTGAGCAGCCCGAAGCGCTGAACAACGCGCTGGTGCCGATCCGCGGTTTCATGATCAATCAGATTCGCAAGGCGAACAACGATGAAGATGTGATGTTGTTCACAGACTTCGCCAACGAAAAGCCCAAGACCTGGGGCGATGTCAGCACGCTGTCGCTGATTCCGGGGTTTATGCTGAGTGAATTGAAGATTGCCTTTACGCTGGGATTCAAGGTTTATCTGCCGTTTTTGGTGATCGACATGGTGATTTCCACCGTGCTGGTGAGCATGGGAATGATGATGCTGCCGCCCTCGCTGGTGTCGCTGCCATTTAAATTGCTGCTTTTCGTTTTGGTGGATGGATGGCGCTTGATTACCGGCGGTCTGATGGGTACGTTCATGTAGGTCCGATAAGTCGGCCGGCGAGGCTTCCCCTGCCATTCACGGATGGAGCGCGGCGGAAGCGGGATGCGGGCAAAAACATCCCAACCGGCAAGCCCTGGCGTGCGACAAAATAGCGCCTCGGCAAACACTCAAGGAAGGGTGTGATCATGTCACTCGACACTGCAACTGAACTCATTCGCCAGACGCTCATGATGGCGCTGATTGTCTCCGCCCCGATGCTGGCCATCGGGCTGGTGGTCGGCATTATCATCTCCCTCCTTCAAGCCGTCACGCAAATACAGGAACAATCGCTTTCATTCGTGCCAAAAATCATCGCGATGGTCGCGTCGGCCATCGTGCTGATGCCATGGATCGGCCATCGGCTCATGGAATATGCGGCGGTGATGTTTTCGTTGCAGTGAGGAAGTTTGAATCTCGACCACGCCCTCCAGTTCGTGCCGGTGTATGTGCTGGTCGTGTTTCGGCTGGCGGGGATGGCGCTGTTTGCCCCGCTGTTTGGAAGCGCGAAAATTCCCAAGCGCGTGCGGGGCATGATGGTGCTCATCATTGCCCTGGGAATGACGCGGGCCGTCAAACCGCCGGCCGTGCTGCCCGATACGCCGTGGGCGCTGGCCGTTGGGATCGGCGGCGAGATGGCCTTTGGGCTGGCGATGGGAATGGTGATGAGCTTTGTGTTCGTCGCCGTCCAGTGGGCTGGTGAAATCATCGGCCAGCAGATGGGATTTAACTTAAGCGAAGTGTTTGACCCGTCGTTCGGTTCGCAGGGATCGTTGATCGGCGACGCCTATTTCATGCTGACCCTCGTGGTGTTCCTCGCGGTCGGCGGGCATCGGGCGATGCTGCAAGGCGTGTTTGCCAGTTTCAAAATACTGCCGTTGCTGTCGCCCGGCGTCGATGAACCGCTCCTGCACATGATGGCGGCGCTACTGATGTCGGCGACCATCCTGGCGATTCAACTGGCCGCCCCAATGTTGGTGGCGACGCTCGTGGTGGATCTGGTGCTGGGTCTAATCGGCAAGACGATGCCGCAGATGAATGTGATGTCGATGGGCCTGACATTGCGGACGGTGGTGGGAATTGTCGTGGTGTTCGTCGGAATGGGGCTGACGGTACAGGTGATTCACGGCGCGTTGCTGGATGCAATGATGAAAATGTGGGATGGGTGGACAACTGCCCATCCGCACATGGGATGAAGCTGAAGCATCGTAGTTTTGACAGCAGTTCGGAAGTTCGAATGCGCCCAAGACGCCGGTTCTGAGGTACTCCGAAGAGCCGGGTTCGAACGCGTCGAGAGACCCGGTT
>DASRRM010000083.1:0-5521 GCA_035695715.1 Tepidisphaeraceae bacterium | reverse complement strand
CACATGCCCCAGCACGAACCGCCGCGGCGCGGCCGTAATTTCAACCGCCGGCCGGCCAAGCGCCCCGGCCAATTCCTCGAAGGGCACGCCGTCGAGCAAGAGCAACTCCGTTTTTCCGTCCAGAAACGCTCGCACCGCGTCCTTGTTCGGCTCCGCATGGTAGCGCAACCGCACCGCCTCTTCCGCCTCGACATACTTGAGCGATAAATCGTGGACGAGCGATTCGTACCCGCGGCCGCCCGCCACGCTCAAGGCAGCCCCCTTGCCGGCTTTAACCTCCGCCAGTCGCGCACGTCCGCGCACTGCGTTGAGTTCAAGTTCGGGCCAGAGCCCAAACTGCTTAAGAATCTTCGCGCATTCGGCTCCGGTGGCGAACTTGCAAAAATCGCTGGCTGCTGCCGGCGCTTTGGGATGAACGTAGAGCCTGAGCATGTCGCTCAACGGGTACGCGCCATCCGCGACGGTTGTTGGCGATAACGGAACTGCTGGCGACTCATTATCCTTGGCAATGGCAAGGATGCGAATTCGTTTGTCCGTGCGTTGGTCGCAGCGGTAGAAGAAGTACCCAATGGCGTTTGGCTGCTTGGCGAGCGCTTCAATGACCGCCGCGTCCGTGGATTTTTCGCCGGGTGAATGGTCGGCGCCTGCGTAGTCGATGTCCGTGAATGGTTGTTCAGCTTGCAGCTTTTTCCGGAATACCAAGCTCGCGGGACAGAGTGTGGCCGGGCGAAGCAGCTCGATCTCCGCTGTGCTGCCCGAACCGGCCACTTCTTTCCAGGAAGTGATTCCCCTGGTCAGCGGGTTCCAGGTGAACGTGCGACACACCTGTTCCATTGTCAGGGACCGGACCGAGCTGTTGGCGTTGACCGCCACGGCGACGACGAACCGGCCAAGCGTCACACTCTGGAGCTTGCTCGCCGCTTCCCGGTTGTCGTCCGGGACAAACGAGTCGAACGGCATTCCGACGTCGCACTCATGACGGCAAAGCCGTCCGACGATCTGGTCGCTGTCGAACGGCGTGAAGATGACCTGCGGCGAACGCCGGCCGACTTCGAATTGCCGGATGATGGTCACGAGCGCGGGAAGCACATTCCAGGTGCCGTTGGCGGTGAACGCGATCGGCTCCTTGGCGGCGGCTTCGAGCTCGGCGCGTAGGCTCTCCGGCGTCGCCATTGCGGCGTCTGGCGGGCCCGCGTTTTGCACCGCCGCTGGCTTAACCTCGACTGCCCCGGCGTCTGCTTTGGGCAGCGGTTGCTCGAACTGGAACGGCGACGGACGGTTGGCTGGTTTCTTTGGGTCCGAATTCGGGGAATCTTGTTGGGCCGGCGTTTGTTTTTTCTTTGCCGAGAGATCGTACTCGTGCCCCCAGGAGAACCACTCGTTTAGTTCGGGTTCCTGCATGGGCGCGCCCATGTCGGGATCCTCTTTCGGAATGGCAAGACAACTGTCCGTGGCTCCAATGAAACATTCGGCCGGATTAGGTCTCTTCGGGGCCGACGGCGACACCACCCCGACATAGACTTCCGCGGTTTTGCTGAAGCTGAACGCGGGAATCAGATCGCGACATTTTGTGGGAATGTACGCGCCGAGGAATTTCCCGTAGCGGACGGCAGCGTCGTCGGCGTTTCGCACACCGTCACTTGCAGGGTCATGCACGAACACCCAAATTCGCGCCGCTGTTCTGTGTCCGCCGGTCTGCACGACCCGAAACGTCTTGCTCCCGATTTCATACGACAAGAATGCAAGATCCTCTTTGCCATTCGTATTCTTTGCGGGAACCATGAGGATGTTCGCTAGTGTGAACGCCTCATCGGGCACGTATTCTGCTTTCAGAGCGAATCTCATCCACTTGACGAATTCATTCACGACCCGCTCATAGTCCTTGGCGGGCAACGCGGCTTTTTCGTCCGGCGGCCCGGCGTAGGGCTTCAACTCCTCCAAGCCGGCCGACAAAGATCCCATGAAGAAGCTGTTTGTTCTCGCCGGCTGCGCTTTCACCTTATCCTCCGCGCGCGCATAGGCGGTGAAGAAGAGCAGCGCTATTATTATTCCCGCGCTCGCAAAGCTCTGACGCTCGTTGCTCGCAACCATTGTGTGTCTCCCTTTACGAATGTCCGCATCACCGCATTGCAATCGCGGCAAAGCCCGTGGATTTCGTCAGCATGCAAGAATTGGATGCGTCGTTAGGGGCTTCCAGACGGCAGGCTCACATGCGTTTCTAAATCGTTCAAGTAACACTGATGATCCTCGACAGTCCCATCCTGGTTCGGCTCCACCACATATCCGAGCACGGCTTCTGCGCTGGGCTGCGGGTTGTGCCTGCTGAGACCACCCATCCACCACTTTCCTTGGAATTCGCAGCACCCTTCGTAATTGTTGAATCCGAGAGGCAAGGGAGCCAAATCCGAACCCACGTTGTGGTGGCGCGAACCAAAGTACATCCCCAACATCACCCCGCCGGCATTTGTCTCATTCGCCAAAGGGCTCTGCGAATACAAATGGCTCCAATCCTGATGGCAGGCATAGACGAATTGCACCTTGGAACCGGTCGCGCCAAGCATGTCCAATTCGGATTTCATGAGCGTGCAGAGCGAGCCGCAATCGGCATTGGTTCCATCCATGATTTGCCACGCGGTCGTCAAATTACCGAAAATGCTATTGTGCGCGTAAAACCTGCCCCCCTTAATTGCATCGGGCCCCACCTTTGATCCGATCTCAGCAGGCGTCCGTGTTCCGTCTGCAAGTTGGGTGCACCAATCAACGCGCCTGGCCGTCACCGTGGTTCCTGGCGGTATCCCGGCTTTTCCGACATCCACGAACGGCGTTGCGTACGTCAGGAATATCTGGTGATCGGTTGCGCCGAGAGGCACGATCGCCCCGGCGCTTAGGTCGTAGTACCAGTTCCAGGTAATCGTGGAATTATATACCTGCGCCGATACGGTTGGCGAAGGGCTCAGTTCAACGATCCTGTATGAGGAGCCTCCTTTCACGCTGCCGACGATTCCGACCGCTGTAGCTCCTAAAAGCTTGCCGAAAATCCGCAGCGTTGGTATCGGAAATGCCGTGCTGACGCGGACAAGGACTGCGACCCTGGGCTTTGCATTGCCCGCGAAACAGGCCGGATCGCGCCGCGGAGGATTGCTGATGGGTGACGCGACATAATGCCACAGGTGGCTGTCGCCGTGAAGCGGGTTTCGCAGCGACCAGTCCAGCCTCCACCCTACAGCCGCAGAGCCGTTATCCGCAAAGGTCATGGTGGCGTTGGTGTAGGCCGCCGCCGGGTCGCCGCTCGAGTTTTTCAACATTTCAACGTAGCCTCTTCCGCTGAATCCAACCGCGGAGATGACGATGGCTGGCGGAGCGACGCGGAAGTAATCGACGGCGGTGTGTGAACTGGCCGAGCCGCGGAGGGCCTTATACCATGTGAAGGTCAACGTGATCGTCGCCGGTCCGTTGAAATTCTCATTGCTCAATATATTGAGCGCCCGGCCGGTAAACCCGGCGGGCGGCACCTTGAGATAAGAGACCTGGTGGTTCGTTCCGTCGGCATCGGAGTACGTCATCAGAAACCCAGCCTGGTCGTAGACGGCAACGCCATGTCCCCCCACTGTGGCGGCGATGTATCCCACGTAATCTGGATTGGGCGGCCCCTTCCACCGTGGCGTCAAATTGAATGTGGTCGTAATCGGCGTTACGTTTCCGGGCAGCGGCGCGGGAAATTGCCCAGTGATCATCGACGGAGCAAGCGCCAGCCCGTTTCCGTCGGACTGCGTGATTTCGTGGGCGCTGATTTCCAGGTCGGCGACCGCTACATCAAACGCCGGGGGCGTGCCCGTTCCCCCGGGAGACGCAAATTTCCCGGCAAACGCGGCGCTGTGATCGTCATTCCTGCCAATACCATACGCATGGTAGTTCAGCGTTGCTGCAGGAAGGATGGGCCTGCTGTCTGTAGGCATCCAAAAAGCCGAACCTGCGCTTCGTATCACTGACTCAGTGATCATCGCTCCCGGTGGAGCTTGTAAATTCACGTCCAGCCTCGAAGTTGCTCCAAGCAACGCCGCGCCAAATCCGGTCCCCTCCGCGCCGCCCGTCGCATTCAATGCTCGGAGCGGTACCGTGATTGGCGGCGGATCCGCCAGCCCGCGCGATACGATGAGCGCCGACGGGAATCCGAATGCCACGCAGATCAATAACCGTCGCAACACTCCTGACTTGGAGAAAATCATGTCACTCCCCTTTGTTTCTTATGCGGTAATGCTGGGTAATTGCGGTGCGCAAACCACCGGATGATCCAAAGCCGGCCGCTGTCCCAATCACTTGCGCGCTCGGTTTGCGGCCGCGTCGATTTTTCCGTTGCACTCGTCAAGGGCCTCCCTCGCGCTGTCAATAAATTCCGATTCGGGATACTTCGTCATGTATTCGTTTAGCGCCTTTTGGGCTTCCGGATAATGCCTCGAAAAGGAGAGCGCCAGTCCGATGAAGAAGGCGCTGCGATCGGCCTCTTTGCTCTTTGGATACTCTTTCAACAAGCGGCGCCAGACCGCGATTGCCGCTGGAGCATCATGCTTGTCGTTCCATTCGATGTTGCCGGCCAGGAACATCGCGGAATCCGCCCACGCCGCTTTCGGCGAGGCGGCGACTGCCGCCACGTAGTCGGCCATCGCCGCATCCGGGTTAAACGCCGCGCCCGCGATCAGGTAGTAATTGCGCGCGCGTCTGAAATAGGCGTAAGACAACTGCTCACGCGTCGCTTTAGCCGCCGCCCCGCATATCAAACGCGTGCAAAGTTCTAATGACTTCCCGTGCTGTTGGCCCTCGTGATAGATATCAGCCAGCATCAAGATCAGCTTGGCTTTGCCATCGCCGTTCTTTACGGAGGCCGGCGTAATCACTTTTCCATTCTTGGCCAAATTCACGAGCTGCTCGATGCCGGTCGGGATATGGCCTTGGACAACCTCAAAGTCGCGTTTCGGCTCGAAGGGCTTCGCTTTTTCGAAGAACGAGAGAGCTGCCTCCTTGTGTTCTTGGAGGTATTCGATCAGGCCGGCGCGGAGGTAGATGTTGTATTGCTCGTCGCGCGGCGCCGGCAGGCTGTCGTCGGAGTCGGCGGCGGGTGGGGGAGCGGCCGCGCGGTCGGCGTCGTCCGGCGGCTGCTCATTGAGGGCCCCCTCACCCCCAACCCCTCTCCCGCCAGGGGCGAGGGGAGATTGGTGCGCAGCCTCGGCCCCTTTTCCGCCAGGGGCGAGGGGAGATTGACGTTCGCACCAGGCCACCGCCTGGGCGGCCAACCCCGCGGCGCCCGGCAGATCGAATTGCTGCTCCAGCTTGACGTCGATCAGCCGCACTTGCGCATCGGGCGTCCACAGGCTATCGGGATATCTTTGGACCAGGATCGTGAATTCGCCGAGCGCTTCGTCCGGCTTGTTGGCGCTGGTGAGCAACAGTCCCGCATGGTAGAGAGCTTGCGGAACTCGCGGACTCTTGGGCGAAAAGCGCTTGATGAGGCCGAGCCAATAGGGCA
>DASRRM010000082.1:0-9102 GCA_035695715.1 Tepidisphaeraceae bacterium | reverse complement strand
AGGCGCACCGGGCGGGAGTCGCCACACAAGAAAATTACACCCAGATTATGGAAGGATATCCTTAATCTCCACGGTTGCCACTCACGCTGGCAATTCTCGTCGTTATGTCCTTCAACTCCGCCTCATCGTCGGCCATCGCTTCAAAGAGGGGCCGCAATGCGGCTGCCGCGTGGCCTTTTTCTTTAAGGGAGTCAACGGCCGCTTTCTCCATCTCGCGCAGCTTCGACAGCCGCGATTCCATCAGGGTGGTGTCTTTCGGAATAATCCGCGATTTCCCGTTTGCGTCGACGTTCACATAATATCTCCGCTGAAGTGCCTTCATGTAGATATCGAGGTTCTCTTGTGCGTTGGCGACCATATGCCGGGCGGCTTTCGCGCTCGGGCTGTCCTTTCCCTCCCGTGCCTCAATATCCGCAGCAGCTTTGGACAGTTCATCCAATCTGCGCCTCAGAGTGCCCGCTCCGCCACTGTCGGCCGCCGCCAGTTGGTCTGCCGTCGACGGAAACCAGTGGGCCTCGGCGATCTCCACCTTAAGCTCAACGAGCCGCCACCGAGATCGCGCAAGCTCTGCCCTGATGATTGTTAGGTGGACCACATCAAACTCGATCGAGAGAACCGTTTCCTCGCCGACAGCCGGGTACCATTTGTAGATTTCACGTTGGCGGTCGGACATCCGTTTTTGGATTTCAGCGGCTTTTTGTTGGAGGCTTGCAAGGTCTGGAGCGGTCGCCGGGTGAGCCGAAGCGCCGGCGACCGGGGCAGCTTTAGTTCGGCCGACGATGACAAGCTGGGCTGCGAGAAGAGCGATTACAAGTTGTCGGGCGATCATATGAGGTGCCACCTTCCTTGGGTTTTCCGCAAGCAGCCGCGTAATTGTGCAAAAGTGGAAGAAGCCTGCACACTGGGACAAGCGGGGGTAAGCGGCGCGGCTAACACGTCACCTCGAAAACAGCTTTATCGCCGCGCCGCCCCCGATTTAAGAGCGCCGCCTAAATCCGGGGCGGCGTAGCGATGGCGTCGTTTCGCGAACCATGATTATGCGCGCCGCTTGCCCCGGCGTGAAGGCTTCTTTCGCAAATACTGCTCGGTTTGAGTCATTATATCCTTATATTTTGCGTTCGATAGCGGCCTTCACGTCGAAGCCGTAACGTCCTTCCCCATCTCCCATGGTATCACTCCCTCGTGCCGATCTTGTGATCGTTGATGAACTTCCCAATCGCCTCAATATTTTGATCCGCCAGCGTCAGGGCCACATGCCCATCCGGCCGAATCAGGTAGATCGCATCGCGCGAAAAGCCGGCTTTTGCCGCGGCTTCGCTCCAGGGGAAGCAATGAATCGGCATGTCCCTTTTTTTGCCGAATGCAACGAGGTCATCACCGGCCGTTCCGTAGACGTGAATCTGCCAATCAAGCGATTCCAGCGGCTTGTAGTTATCCTGTTGGCTGAGCCAGGGAAGGCGGTCGCCGCCGGAGATTTTGCCGGCGGTTCCGCTGCTTAGGGCGCTGTCGCGATATTGGATGTGGATTTGCGAGACCAGGCGGAATTGGCCTCGTCTTATCGAGCGAAGATGAAACAGCAGGGGGGCGAGGTAGGGAACGAACACCGCCCGCACCAGTTTTGATTTCAGGCCTGAGCCGACGACTGTGGCAAAAAGCCGATCGGTGGTCGCCACCAGCCAGCGGGCGAAACCCAACCGCTCCGAATCGTACGTGTCGAAGATTGACGCATCCGCCTGCTCGCGAATCACGGCGGCGAGTTTCCAGGCGAGATTGACGGCGTCGCCAATGCCGGTGTTCATGCCCTGCCCGCCGGCGGGGCTGTGAATATGCGACGCATCCCCGGCGATAAAGACCCGTCCCCGGCGAAAATGCTCGGCCACGCGATGGTGAACGTGGTAGGTCGAAAACCAATTCACCTGCTGCACGTCGACGTCTGTCTGCTTTTTCACATAAGGACGAAGCTGATCGAAGGTGGCGTTTTGGCGGTCGCCGAGCTCCATGGGGACAATGCCGATCAGCCGGGCCATGCCGGTGCTGCGGACGGGGAATGCGAGCGACAAGGTATGGGCGCTGAGGCAGATGTTCACCTGCTGATCGATGGTCGGCCCGGTGGCCTGCACGTCGGCGACGTAAAAGATTTCGTCGTAAGTTCCGCCGGGGAAATTCAGGCCCAAGCCCTGGCGGACGGTGCTGCGCGCGCCGTCGCAGCCGCAGAGGTAGGCGAAATCGGCGGATTCTTCAGCGCCGTTTTTGCTCAACGTGGCGCTCACGCGATTGCCATCGTCATTGAAGCGCAGCAGTTGGGTATTCCATTCGATAGTGATGCCTGCCTCTTCGAGGATTTTCACGAGCAGGCGTTCGTGGTCGTCCTGGGGCAGGCTGAGGATGCAGGGATAGGGAGTCAGGTCCACGCCGATATCGCCGAAGGAAAACCCGGCAACCTTGCGCGCTCCCTCGCGCAACTGGATGCGTTTCATCTTGATGCCGGCGTCGATGACCCGGCCGGCGATTCCAAGCTGCCGGTAGAACTCCAGGGTCCGCGCCTGCACGACCATGGCGCGGGAAGCTTGTCCCGGGCCGCTATTTTTCTCGATGAGGCGAAAGGGGATGTTGCGTTTGGCGAGCCAGAGCGCCAGGACCAAACCGGTTGGACCTGCGCCGACGATAAGGATGGGGACTTCCATATTGGCGGGAATGTATCAGACGGTCTGGAATGAGCGAATCAGCGAGCCGCAACAAAGCAAATACAAAGCAAAGGCGATATCGCCACAGATGGACCCAGATGAACACAGATAAAACCTGATCGCGTCGATGTTTGCTTTCACGACGAAGCGTTATGCGCGCCGCTTGCCCCAACTTGCGCCGGCGTGAAGGCATTTCCGCAAAGATTGCCAGGTTTGAGTGTTTATTCGAACTGAGCGGCTTTTCAAAATGCTGGTCGTGACACGGCCGTCTCGGCCGTGCCCGAGACGGGGAAACGCGAAGAATAGTCGTTGGTGGTGGTTCTTGAACTCATTACATCGCCAACACGGGCGGGACGCCGGCGGGACGCCCGTGTCACGTCAAAGCACGAAATTTCTCCATAAATGCTCGCCCGCGTCACCGTGGGACATTAAAATCGCCCGGTTTGAGTTTTTAGTCCACCGCGATTCCCGCACTCGTCGCGAAAACATTGTTGGCTGTATTTGCGTCGCCCAGCGTGTTGCCGGCGTCGAGTTGCACGATCAGGAAATAAGCGCCGGCGGTGCTGGGTGCGATCAGGCCGGTCAACGATATCGTCACGGATTTGCCGGGCTTGAGGTTTAGTAGTTTCCTGCTCTTCGACGATATATTGACGGCGGTGTCGTCGAGCATATTGGTGGCCGATGTGTCGACATCGATCGGCAGCATGCCGGTAATGGGGACATTTCCCTCGTTGGTCACGACAATGGAAGCCGGCAAATGTTTCGCGGCTTTGGCGGTGGCGGGGGCCTTCTTAAATGCGCCGGCCACATCGACCTCGGGCGCGGCGACGTTAATCGTCGCGCTCGAGCCAGCGGTGGCAATGCCGCCGCTGGAATCAGTCGCCTGGACGACGACGAAATAGCTGCCCGCGGTGACGGTGTCGGGGATACTGGTGATTTTCAGCCGCTGCGACTTGGTTTTTCCCGTCCCGATTTTTCCCTTCGTGGTAATTGAGTCGATGACGGTGTCGTCGGCACTGTAGCTGTCATCGCTCGAGAGGGCGACGCTGAGGGCCACGCCGCTTGAAATCGGTGCGCCGGAGACATTGGTCAACTTCACGGTTTGGACGATGGCGGTTTTCTGGCCGGAGATCGCCGACGCGGGAAGCACGCCGGTAATCGTCGCGGAAACTTCCGGCGAGGCGGGGCCGACCACCAGCCCGAATCCGCCGCCCCCGGTGATGGCGGCGTTCACTTCCGAAAACAGGATGTCGGCTTTTCCGTCGCCGGTGACGTCGTCGGTGACCATGGCCTGCGGCGTTCCGCTGGTTGCCTGCGACTCGATTGCCGGCGCGAACGCGCCGTCGCCGGTGCCCGCGAGGAAATCCAGCGCGCCTGACGCATTCATGGCGACGATATCGGTCAGCCCGTCGCCGTCGATATCGCCGGTGGCAATCGGGCCGGGGTTAGAAAAGGTCGTCGCCTCGGCGACGGAGGTGAATGTCGCGGAGGAGTTGAACAGCAGCTCGATTTCGCCGCTCCCGCTCACGGCGTCGTTGGTGAGTGAAACGGCGATGTCGGTCTGCCCGTCGGTGTTCAAATCATCGGTGACAAGTCCCTGCACGACGCCGTCGACGGGCGTGATGGTGGACGTGGCAAAAGTTCCGTCGTTATTGCCCAGGGCAACGCTCACCTGTGCGGCGGCGGCGTCGCTGTAGACCAGATCGGCGAATCCGTCCCCATTAAAATCCGCCGTCGCGATGTGCAGCGGGGCGAAAGCCGGATCGGTGCTGGTGATGGGCGTGCCAAGCGTGAACGAGCCGGTCCCGGTTCCAAGGAGAATGGAAACCTGATGGTCGGCGGGGTCGGTGACGGCCAGGTCGGTCATCCCGTCGCCATTAAAATCAGCGGCCACAAGATACGCCGACGGCGTGGCGCCGGCGGATGGCGCGGTGCCATAGCCGGTGGTGATCGGGGCTTGGAAGGTTCCATCGCCGTTGCCCAGCAGGACGCTGACGGTTGCATCGACGGGATCGGTGACGGCGATGTCGGTGTTGCCGTCGCCGTTAAAATCGGCGGTGGTGATGTCCTGCGCGCTGTTGTCGCCGGTGAGGTCATAGAAGACCGGCGTTGCGCCGCCGAGGTATACGCCGACGGAAGGAAGGCTGGTGGTTGGATTGATGCCGGCGACTTCGACATCGGCAACGCCGTCGGCGTTGACGTCGGCAACCGCTATCCCGGCCGGCGAAGTGACGCCGGGAAAATCCGAGGCTGGCGCGAGGGTGACGGTGAGATAGGCGCGGGTTTCGAGTATTTCAGCGGCGGGATACAGGACGGACTTGAATACCCTTTCAATGCGCTTCGGGCGACGTGCCGCGTAGGTGATGGAGCGCTGTCTCACGCCGCCAAACCGCCGGAAATTGCCAAAGCCCATTGTGTTCCTTGCTTGAAATAAATCGACTCCGAGATAATGCCACGCCTGTTCGTTCCGCGATGTCCGCGAAAACTTCCGTGCTAAAATCGCTAAAACGATTCTTCTTTTTTGAAAGCGCGGAAAGGTGGGAAGGTGAGTGAACAAAGCGCCCGCTATGAAGGCGCCGGGGCGAGGAACGCAACGGTCAAGCGAAATTACACCTCATCGTCTTCCGAACCGCCAATACTGGTTGGGGTGGCTTGAACGGCGGCGGGATTGGCCTGCTTTTGAAGGATGTGTTTGGCCAGTTCCAGCCGGGTGATGACCGAATCCATGTCGGCCGGGCGCTTTTCGATTTTGGTCGAAATGCTTTCCATCACGAGGTTGGACAAGACCGGCGGAATCTTCGGGTTCAACTGGGCGGGGGTTTCGATCCGGTTGTCCATCAGGAAGCTGTTTTCGCCCTTTTTGTGAACCGTGTAGAGCGTGGGAATCGGCTTTGACGTCAAGGCGAAATAAAGCGTGGCGCCGAGATTATACACATCGGTTTGCGGAACGATCGGGCGGCGGTTGACCTGCTCGGGGGCAATGTAATCTGGCGTGCCCTGGATCCGCTCCTTCACCGTTCCGGATTTGGCCGTCTGGCCAAAGTCGATTACTTTTACCTCGCCCTTTTCGTTGCGGATAATGTTATTCGGCTTGATGTCGCAGTGGACATATCCCATCTGGTGGATCGCCCGCAGGCCCTGGGCCGCCTGGATGAATGTATCGAGAATTTCCATGAGGGTTCCGGGAGGGCGCACATCCAGTGCCTTGCCCTCGACCAGTTCCATCACCAAAAACGCCTCGGTGACCCGGCGAAGCAGCGATTTGTTGACCTTCAGGTCGTAGCTTTTCCGCAGATTGGGGTGGTTGAAATTCTTGCTGACCTCGAATTCCGCCTCCATCTGGTCGACGAAACGAATGTCCTTTTCATCGGTGCGCACAACATGTTTCAGCGCGAACATCTTGCGCGTCGCCGGGTCGCGAACTGCGAAGATAGTGCTGCCTGCGCCTTCCCCAAGGCGCTCGACAATATCGTACTGAAGTATTTTTTGAGCCATGCGTAAATTTCCCGCCTCAGACCAGCCACTTCGCTCAATTCAAGGTATCTGGAACGCCACAATGGACCTCGCGGGTTGATTGGACGTCAACCGCGTTAAGGTAGCTTATGTGCAATCCTTAACCAGATCAAGATCATTCGCTCGATAGTGATACGCCGAATGCGAAGTTGTGAAACTGGGGGGGAATTATTGCAGCAATTGGGAGCGCAGGTTGGCCAGGGGAAAGTTCTTGCCGATGCCGGCGACGGAAGTCTGATCGGCGTCCCAGCCCAGCACCACCTGGTCGGCCACGATATTCAACCGTCTCTGCAGCGCCGCGACGAGCTCGAGGAGTCGGGCCTCCTGATTTGGCGTGGGTCGGCTGCGATTAAAGTTGCCGACGACGCAGATGCAGATGCAATTACCGCTGATCCGCACGCCCGGGACATTTCCGGCCGCCAACTGCTTGTTCCATCGCGTGCTGGGCTGTACCGCGCCGTCGGTCAGGGCATCGCCGTTGCCGATCACGAAATGATCGGTCAGCCCGGCCGGCGTTTGCCCGAGGCTTTGGGCATTGCTGGAATCGGAAAGGCTTTGATGAACGTAAATCGCCCGCCAGCGGCCTGGCTTCACAGAAACGCCGTCCAGAATCTGGTCGATGGACTGTTCCTGGGCGATGGCAAGGAGGCTGGTTGTGGCATCGGGGGTCAAGGGAGGCGGGGCCAGCGCCTTCAGCAGCGCGCCAGTACATGCAAGTCCGCCGGCCAATCCAGCCAGCACGACCCAGGTCCGGCGTGCGCCGGCGGCAGAGAGCTTTTGGGAACGAACTTCCGATTTGCGGGTCTTGGAAGACCGCGAGGAATCGGCTTTGGTGCGAGCGTCCTTGTTCACAACATTAGCCTGAATGAATGGTGCCAGGGGTCGAGAGGCGGGCCGAACCCCCAAAGGTCCAATAAAAAAGCCCGCGCCTCTTCTGATCCATCATCGGAAGCCCTTGCGCCATCGTATTAAATTTTTAGCCCGAACGGTTCAGAATAAGGCCGGGCCATTCATCCGGCCTCATCCTTTTCCCACAATAACAAGGTCACTACCGCGATTAAAGGGATATCATCGCGCAACTGACAAAATGTTGTCGGACGGCGCTGAAATTCAGCGCCGGCATTATCGCCCCTACGGCCATGCTCGCTCGGAGGTTCACCTTTCCGATTATTTCAAACTCGTCAGCCCATGCGCGATGGCGAATTTCGTCAACCCCGCAATCGAATGAATCCCCAGCTTCTGCATCACGTTATACCGGTGCGTATCCACCGTCCGAACGCTGATATGAATCATTTCCGCAACCTGCCCGCTCGATCGGCCCTCGGCGACAAGCTGCAGAATCTCCCGCTCGCGAGAAGAAAGTTTGTCCAGTTCCGTACCCGTTTCCTTCCCCTTGGCCCGCCGCACGTAATCCTCCATCACCAGATCGGCCAACGGCGCGCTCAGATATCGGCGTCCTTCCATCACGGCTTTTATCGCGTCGAGCAGCTCGGTGAACGCCGCATCCTTCAACACATATCCCGAAGCGCCGGCTTTGAGCGACTCAAAGACATATTGCGGATCGCCATGCATCGACAGCATGATGATTTTCACATCCGGCATGGCGGCATGAATCTGGCGGGCGGTTTCGATCCCGTTGATCGACGGCATTTCGACGTCGGTCAGCACGACGTCCGGCATGAGTTCCTGGCACGACTCGATGGCCCGGCGGCCGTCGCCCACGTCGCCGACCACTTTCATGTCCGGCGAGCTTTCCAACAGCGAGCGAATGCCCGAACGAACCAGCGTATGATCCTCGACCAGTAGTATCTTCACCATTATGTCAATCCTCCTGCGTCACCTGCGGGATTTCCAAAACAACACGTGTTCCCTGGCCGGCGGTGGATTCGAGGCGCAGATTCCCGCCCAGGGAAATCAGCCGCTCGCGCATCCCGGCAAGTCCCAGGCCCTTGTCGGCGCCGGGCTCAAACACATTTCGGGCATCGAACCCGCCGCCGTCATCATCTACCACAATACGCACCTGATCGTCCGTCCAATGCACCGCCGCCACGATTTGTTTCGCCTGTCCGTGCCGGGCGGCATTGCCGAATAGCTCCTTGATGGAACGAAACAGATAATTTGCAATCGGCGACGGCAACTTCCGCGGCGTGCCATCCTCCGATACGATCACCTCGACATTGGCCTGCCGGGCGAAGTGGTCGCCATAACGCCGCAGCGTTGGAACCAGTCCGAGATGATCGAGCATGGCCGGGTGCAGATCAAAGGTGAGCGTTCGCGAGCGGTCGATCAGATCGTTCACCATTCCCAAGGCATCTGCAATGCGCTGCCGGGAGACCGAGCCCTCGGGAGTCTGTGGCAGCGCCGCGGCCAGGTTCATCTTCAACACCGAAAGATTCTGGCTGAAACCATCGTGAATGTCATACGCCAGGCGGCGGCGCTCCGAATCCTCGGCTGCCGAAAGTTGCGCCGAAATTCGCCGCAATGACCGCGTTCGTTCCTCTACCATGCTTGCCAGGCGGGTGCCCAACTCGCGGAACCCGGACATGATCGGGACAGAGACCAGGAAGAAGGCCAGCCCGAGCATGGCATTCCAATACGCCATGTTTGCCCGCTTGTACGACGCCGCCCCGAAATACACCTCAGAAAAGAGCCAGGTTGCCTCGCAAATGACTGCCGTGACATATCCCGCCCGCCGCCCGACGTACCAGGTGACCAGCACCACCGGCAGGAAATACCAGAACGCGAAGGAAAGTTCCGGATCGGTCACGCTGTCGAGATACGCCACCAGCACCAGAATTGCCGCGGCGACGGCAATAACCAGCGGCTTGGGGAGGTCGGTCAAAACGCGCGTGCCAAACAGCCGCGGCGCCGGTGAGGCGTCGGTCTGAATCGCGCGATCGGGCTG
>DASRRM010000081.1:0-24166 GCA_035695715.1 Tepidisphaeraceae bacterium | reverse complement strand
AATTCGCCCGGAATGCTCACCTTGTGGCAGACCGAGCAGAATTCGGCCGACTTGTGCAAGGGCTTGAGGAAAGTCTGCTTGTGAAATTCCGGGCGCGCCTTGATGAGCTGCCGATTTATGAACTTCAAGAACGGATTCGTGCTGAAGGCGAAGGGATATTGGATCGGCTCTTCGATCGTATAGTCGGCATTGCCTCGCGTACTGTTGATGTGGGTGATGGCGTGGCAGCTCGTGCAGGTAATTCCCGCGCCGGCGGTCGGATCGCGAACATCATCGAACGCCGGGCTGTCAAATGCGCCGCTGAAAAAGGGGACAGTGTCATGGCACCCGGCGCACCAGCGCGCCGCCCGCACATTCCCATCGCGCTTGAGGGCGATCTGCCGGGTTTCGCGCACGCTGAACAGGTAAACCGGGTTGTTGAACGAACTGAAATGATGGGCGCTGTGAAACCACCCGGCATAGTTGTCCTTGTGGCATTGCAGGCAGTATTGATCATTCATCAGCGCGCGAGCCGGTATGAAGTTGCCGGTGCTGGTGCGGGCGAGCGAGGGATAAAAGTATTTTTCCCCTTCGATTGGGCCAGTAGCGTTCCATTTGCGCGGATCGCGGGAATTGAGGTAGACCATTCCCGCGATGACGATTGCCGCTGGGATGGCCCAGCGCGACGCCGCCCGCCATTTGATTTTCGGCCCGGCCAGCCGATGCAGGATGTACAGCCAAACCACCGCCAGCGGCGTGCTGACATGCGCCCAGTAAAAGACGGCGCGTAGGGCCGGGCTTTTCATGACGAATGGCTCGAACCGAACCAATGCAAGCCCCGAAAACAAAAGCACCAGCGACGCCGCAAACAGCGCATAGCCGATCCGCACGGCCCGGCGTTTGGGCCGATCGTGGGCGTTGCGAATATGGCCGATGCCGAACACGATAAAAGGGACGACGATCAACAAGCCCAGCGCCAGATGGGCCAGGAACATGCACTGGTAAAAATAGTCCTGGTAGACAACGCCACGGCATAGTTCGAGAAGATGCACGGAGACCAGATAAATGCTGTTAGCGCCGAGCAATGCGGCCAAGATGAAAACAAAGACAAGCAGCACGCGAAGGCGCGGGCCGATGGCGCGGACGTAGCGCTTGCGGGGAGGATTGATTGGGGGCGTGGTCACTTCAGTGACCATGTGCGTTCGGAACGAAAAAAGCAAACCCGACTCCGATTGGTTGAAGTTAACGCGGTTTCATGGTCACCGAAGTGACCATGCCCGGCATGAATCGTTAAACGACGTTGCGCAATTAGGCGCTTCGAATCTTCGTAGGACCGTGTTTTTCCATTTCAAACGCAATCGTCCGCGGTGCGGAGCCTACACGAATCGCGCAAGGTCATTTAGCATATGTCCAAAACCGAAAACGCATTTGGAGATTCCATGCCCATCGACAGATATTACGCCGCCTGTTGCCAGATCGATCTGCCCAATCCGCGATCGCGCGAGGAAATTGCGCCGCGCGTCACGCGGATGCTGGAGATGATCGACTTTGCCGTCGGCGGGTATGAGCCGTTCTTCGATGTTCGGCTGATCGTTTTTCCCGAATTCGCCCACGCCGCCCCGGTTTATGCAACCGTCGAGCAATTGATCGAGCACCTCGCCATCCCAATTCCCAATGTCCACACCGATCGCTACCAGAAAAAAGCCAAAGACCTCGGCGTCTACATTCAGACCGGCACATTCCTCGAAATCGATCCGGCCTGGCCGGGCCATGTGTTTAATACAACGTGCCTGATCGGCCCAGATGGCATTTGCTACAAATACCGGAAAGTTCATCCCTGGTTGCCGTGGGAAGTGCATACCAGCCCCCACGATCTGGAGAATTACGATCTGCCGCTCTTCCCGGTTGCAAAAACCGAAATCGGAAACATCGGCTGCGCCATCTGCTACGACTGGCTTTTTCCCGAAGCCATCCGCCAGCTTGCCTTGGCCGGCGCAGAGGTCCTGGTGCGCGTCTCGGCATACATGGACCCGTGGGGAACGGCCGAGCCGATGGATTGGTGGACGAGCGTCAACCGAGTGCGCGCGATCGAGAATTTCGCCTATGTGGTCGCATGCAACCAGGGTGCGAGCCTGAAGAATTACGCCCCGTTCAGTTGGCCCGGCGGAAGCATGGTGATCGACTACGACGGCCGCATTCTCTCCCGTGCCGAAGCGGGCCCCGGCGAGCGGATTGTCGTCGCGCCGATCGACCTGGCCGCATTGCGCGCCGAACGCCAGCGGCGCCGGGGCCATCAGATGCTGGCGCACCTCCGCACCGAGGCGTATGGCGGCTATGCGCATCCGATTTACCCGCGGCACGCGGCACGGCAGCCGGACGCGGACAGATGATCTGCTTCAACGCCGGGTAAAAGCCGCGGCCACTGTCGCTTGAACTCATCAAGCGCATGATTATCCTCCCTTCAATGAGGATGGTGGCGAGATTCCCGCTGGAATATCACGTCCTTTTACCGGGACCACGGTGCCCATGATTAAGAAAATAATCGTGCTTGGCGGCGGAAGCGCAGGCTTCATCGCGGCGCTGACGTTGAAATCCAAGATCCCCGCACTGGATGTTCTGGTCATCCGCTCGAAGGATATTGGCATCATCGGCGTCGGCGAAGGGTCGACCTATGCCCTCACTTCATTCCTCCATGAATATCTGAGGGTGAACGAAAAGAAGTTCTTCAGCATTGCCCGGCCGACCTTCAAGCTCGGACTTCGCTTCATCTGGGGACCAAGACCTCATTTCAACTACAGCTTCGGCCCAAGTGTCGACCAGAGACTCGATCCGGCGCTCCCTCACGCCGCGGGCTTCTATGCCGAGGAGGACATGGAGTGCATCGATCCGATCTCGGCGATGATGACATATGACCGGGTGTTCGAGCGAACAGTGGCGGGCCCGAGAATTCACCGTTCACTCGCTTATCACTTCGAGAACGAAAAGTTCGTCCGTTATCTCGAGGGATATGCGACCGGCGTAGGCGTGCGCGTTCTGGATGACACAGTGGGTGAGGTGCGGCAGGACGAAAACGGCATCTCCGCCCTCGTGCTCAAGTCAGGCCGGATCGAATCCGCCGAGCTTTATGTCGATTGCTCGGGATTTGGCTCGTTGCTCCTGGGCAAGGCGCTGAATGAGCCCCTCATCGGATACGACAGGAGCCTTTTCTGTGACCGGGCGGTGGTGGGAGGCTGGGAACGGGCCGATGAGGTCATCAAGCCTTACACGACATGCGAAACGATGAACAGCGGCTGGTGCTGGCAGATCGAGCTCGAGCAGCGGATCAACCGGGGGTATGTCTACTCGTCGAACTTCATCAGCGACGACGAGGCAGAAAAGGAGTTTCGCTCGGCTAATCCCAAGGTCGGGCCTACCCGCGTCGTCCGCTTCATCTCCGGCCGTTACCAACGAAATTGGGTGAAGAATGTTATTGCACTGGGGAACGCTGCAGGATTCGTCGAGCCGCTGGAGGCGACTGCCCTCAGTATCATGGCCCTGCAGACGCGCGATCTCACGCAGACGTTGATCGAGAGCGATTTATGCCCGCGCCCCTCTCAAATTGCCTGCAACAACCGCGCCCATGCCTGGAAGTGGGAGGGCATTCGCAAGTTCCTGGCCGTTCATTATAAATTCAATACCCGGCTGGAGACGCCGTTTTGGTCGGCCTGCCGCAATGATACTGATTTGGCCGGAGCTGAAGAGGTGGTGGAATATTATCGCGAAAACGGGCCGGCGCCTTACTGGGGACCGACCCTGCTCGATTTGAACGACCACAACGGCTTCGGCGGGTATGCCGCTCTTTTGCTCGGCCAGAAAGTTCCCTTCCACCGCTCGCGGCAACCGACCGATGCCGAGCGAAAGATCTGGGAAAGCCGGAAAAAGATAAACGCCGAGACGGCGGTGCGGTCTATGACGGTTAAAGAGGCATTGGACGTCGTGCATTCAAACCGGTGGGAGTGGCGATAGGAAAGCAATCGCACAACTCGGTCTCGGAAATTGGCCGTCCTGAATCGCCGATAAATATTTGTAAACTAAATGCTTAAGGCGATATCGCATGTAGCCTAAGCGACGACTTCACCCAGGGCGCCAGGCCACAACGATGGGGAAGACTCTTCATTGACAAATGCGCGCCTGGCGATAATCTAGCCTTGGAGTTCTGTCGTAATCTCAGTGTTTGGCGGGCTGGGGTTCCAAGAAAAATGCATCCTCCTCTTTCGGACATGGGTGAATCAATGCGCTCTTCGAAAAATGTTCTCCTAATCGCGGCTTTAGCCGGTCTGGGACTGGCTTCTTCCGTGCAGGCCACTTCAATTGGCGTTAACGTCGAAGGGCGAAACGGCACTCCCAATACCCTGACCCCCGACCAGATCGCCGGTGTTGTTCCGCAGGGGAACTGGAACAATGAGGTAGGCGGCCAAGGCTCACAGGGCACGGAAACCTATTCCAGCCTGGTCGACTCAAGCGGCCAAGGCAGCGCGATTACTTTGACGGCCACATACAGCGATAGTTGGTTTAGCAACTCTGCAGTAGCAGGCACAAGCCCCACTCCCGACAACATCCTGCTCAACGGCATCATCAAGGTTTCTGGCAATGGGGGTGGCAACAACACCGGAACGCTGGTCTGGAATAACGTCCCGGCAGGCAGCTATAAAGTCGATCTCGAACTCGCGGAAAACGGCCCAGGAGCGATTGGCACCATTTCAATTGGCTCCAACAGCCAACAGCTCATTGAGCCCGACGGCGGCACTGAGCAAGGGGCCGTCACCTACGTGACCAATCCGAACGATACCGTCGACGTCAGCAATTATGCCGAGTTTACCAATGTAAGCCCCGACGGGACTGGCGCGATCAGCATTAACATTTCCCACGACAGCGGGTCAGACGGCTTTGGCATCCCGGGCATCCAGTTGACGTCCGTTCCCGAGCCAGCTTCTCTTGGGCTGCTTGCAATCGGCGCCGCAGGTTTACTGGGCCGGCGCCGCCAAATCGTCTGAGCCATTTCAAATATCGATCTATAACACTTTTCATGTTGGTGGCGCGTCCGTGACCGTCATCCTGAGCTGAGGTACTCCTCAATTTGGGGTGCGCCCACAACCCAAAAGATAGCTGCTTTACGTAGGGTGGGCACTGCCCGCCGAACTGTAATCCCCGGGGAGACGTCAGCGGCAGGCAGTGCCCGCCCTACGTTTCAGCGTCCCGAAATCTTGTCAGGAAAACAAGCTTCTCGTGCATATCTTTGAAGGATCCAGCCCGTACGCGAAGGCGAGCCAGATCCTTCGGAGTACCTCAGCTCAAGATTACGACTGGCCGCTCCACCAATCGGAAAAACGCTCTAAGCCCCCCACCGGCGCTCAGGTAAACCAGCCAGGTCGTTGTGTCGGCCTGGCGGAAGTCTTACGCTTTGGATTCATCCGACACGGCAGTTGGCGACGAAGCCGCCGCACACGCGATGCACCCGATCACAAAGAAGTAATAGTTGCAAAACGCCTGCTTATTGAAGGCGATGAAGAGCAAATACGTGAGTGCCAGGGCGGCGGCAAACCCCGCCGCGCTCCTGCGTGCTTTCCAAAACGAGAGGATCATCGCCAAACCTGCCCCGGCGAATGCCAGCCATACCCAGGTCGTGTATTTCGTGTCGAGATTGAACCCCGCCCAAGTGAGATAGCTGAGCGCATCCCACCGAAACGGCGCATCTTTTTGCACCGTCACCAGCGAAAACCAGAAGGCGTGGAAATCGCGCAGGGCCAGCGGCAGCGTGACGATGGCGCCTGCGATCGCCGCGCCAAAAAGCAGCACGATCCAGGAGACCCAGCTTTTCTTCGACGACCAGCGGAAATCGGGTATCAGAAGAAACGAAAGCGGGACGGCAAAGACAAGATATTGCTTGCTCGCCAAAAATAATCCGAACGCGATTGGCACAAGCCAACGCAGATTCCTCGCCGCGCAGAAAATGGTGGCGGCGAGAAAGAGAACCACGAACGGCTCCGTCCACGCCCGCCCCAGCACGAACCAAACCGTTGGCGTAAAGAGAAACAACGCCGCCGCCAGCTTTGGCAGGCGGCCGGGCCGGCAATAGCCGATCAGCAGGCCGGCCAATACCAGCGCCAACGCCTGGGCATATCGCGTATCGCGGCCGATGATGACGCCGAGCGTGGAGCAATACAGGCTGATTGGCGGGTAGGGAAAGCCGAACTTCAGGTGGCCGTTTTCCACCATTCCGTCGCCGTAAACCTGTTGATGGCCGGGCAACGTGCTGTCGTAGATGTCGGCGAAGTTGACTTGCCTGTAGTCGTACGGATTCTTGCCGTCGAGCAGCGCTTCGGGGCCAAGTTCCTGAAAATACCACACGTCAATGTGCGGCACCGGGCAGGCGCGAATCGTCCAGAACGCCAGAATGGAATAAACCAGCAGTAAAGCCGGAAACCACCATAAACGCAGGCTGGCGACATTGATCAACCCCAGCAGCACGAGCAGTGCGCACACGCCCGTGAGGTAGAGATAAATGATGTGGCTTTTGGACCCGAGGAATTCGATGTGCTGATCGACGCCGACAGGCCAGAGCGTGAAAAGCGCGATGATTTGCAGCGCGAGCGCGGCCGCAAATGCGTAATCGACCCACCATGTTGGCTGGCGGTGCGTCACGTCGGCGCGGTAGCGCATGAGCAAGCCAATCACGCCCATCAACAGGAACGTGCTGAGGCCCAGCGCGATCTTATGGACGGCGGATTGATCGCCACCAAACATCCAGAGCGCGAAAATGGCCAGGAAGAGCAACCCTACGATCGCGGCGATGGCGTGGTCGATACGCGAAAGCCCCGGCTTACTTTTCCCGGCGGCGACCAATGCAATCAACGCGGCGAATATCGCAAACGTGACGAACGTGATCGCGACCGGCGTGTATTCGCCGCCATGCTGGTGGACGGCAAAGCCCAGCGAGGCGATCGAAAGCACCATCGCAATCGTCCCGCCAGCGCCGCGCGCGGTCCGAAAGCGGCTATCCTGAGCGGTCGCATAGGGCAAAATCTCGGCACTTGAAACCATGGGAATCAGCGAATGATACAAACCCGCGCTTCAGCGCGGTAGCGCGAGGGAAAGGAAATTGTAACCGGACCACTTACGTCAAAACCAAATGTGAGCACAACCGGATAATAGATGAAAACATCAACGGAAGTTCGCTCCAAGCCGGGTCAAGCGCAGCGCCGGCCCGGATCATTTTGACGAATGGCTCCAATCTCGTGAAAAGATTGGTTGCCACAAGTTGACCGCAAAATCTTGTAACCGTCGCATCGTGGTGATCGATCCGGGCCGGCGCTGCGGTTGACCCGGCGTGAAGTAAAGTATCTGGAGTGAGTTCACGCTGAATTTGCCATCATGATGGAACCGGCGCGTTCTTCGCAACCATAATCCACTGAAACCCAAATAACCGCGGCGCAAAGGCCAGAGCCAAATGCTGCATGCCCATCATGGCGTTGAACAGCGGCTTGCCTTCGCCGGTTTTCCAAAGCTCGTCGAGCGGCACGCCGGTGACGAGGAATTTTTCGACATTCAGGCCGCCGAGTTTCATCATTTCGTTGGCGGTGTCCTTGGTGAGGAATTGCAGGTGGGTGCGGTCGAGTGGGCCGCGTTCCATTTTGGGGAATTGGCCGAATAGGAGCATCAATCTCACGCCCATGTGCGCGATGTTAGGCACGGAAACGATGAACGTGGCATCATCCGTCGCCGCTCGACGAAGCTGGCCGATGACCGCCACCGGGTCTGGCGTATGCTCCAGCACATCGGCGCACACCACCACCTTGTAAGTATTTTCGACAAGCGGCGCATCCTGAATATAGGATGCATGCACGTTGCGATAGAACGGCCGCGCCATCTCCGCCCACTCGGCATTAGCCTCGACGGCGTCCAGCACAATGCCGCTCCCCTCCAGGCTGCGGCCAAGCATCCCCTGGGCCGCGCCAACGTCTAATACCGGGCTTTGGCCCAGTTGGCGGACGAGTTGGCTGATCTGCTGATGGCTGCTTTTAGGATCGCGATGCGAGCGGTAATGGATCGCCATGCCCTTGCGCCCTCCAGCGGTCCATCGTCGCGAACTTCAGCGCCTCCCACATGCAGTTCATCGCATAGGGAACGCCGTTCACGTAACAGATTTCATCGCCATAATAAGTGGGGATCGGCACTTCCTGGATCCGGAAACCCTTCTTGAGCATCTCGAGGATGATCTGCGTATCGAAGTGCCAGTTGTGGGTCATATGACCCAGCGGAATATTGCGCAGGGCATTGACGCGGTACGCGCGGTAGCCGCTGTGAAATTCGGTGAAATTGGAGCCGATGAGCGAGTTTTCAACGAAGGTGAGCACGCGGTTGCCGACGTACTTATACATCGGCATATTGCCCTTGAGGGCCGCCCCTTTCACCATCATGCGCGAGCCCATCACCGCATCGGCCTTCCCCTCTTCCAAAGGCGTCAGCAGCGACTGCATCACTTCCGGGGCATATTGCCCGTCGCCATGCAATAGCACGACGATATCGAGCCCGCGGTCCATGGCGTATTGATAGCCGCGCGACTGGTTGCCGCCGTACATCAGGTTGACCGGATTGCGATAAACCTGCAATTTATGCCCGAACGGCTCTTCGAGGCAGGCCTTGCCGGTTTCGTAGGTGCGGTCCTTGCTGGCGTCGTCGAAGATGAAGACTTCCTCGGTTTTGTCCCAAATATCAGCGGGAATGCGCTGAAGTACGCCGCGCAGAGTGGTCTCGGCGTTATACGCGACCACGAGAATTCCGATCTTGGGCTTGCCGGACATAAGGGCCTGTTTTACCGGATATCGGGAAAAAAAACGATGGGGAGGGGAAAAATGTGGGGAGGCCGATAATGTAGAGGTCGGCGGCCTTCATCCCTCACACTGTCGTTAATTATACGGGGGGCCTGGGTGTCCAGATCAAAAACATCACCAGCTTCTCTATGCCGTGATGCTCCGGGCGGCTATTCCTTTACCGCCTCTGCCGTTCGCACGCCCCGGCGGGCGACTTCGGGCATTACCGTCAGCTTCAATCTCGTGCGCTGCGAGAGATGATCGTCAACCAGCCGGAAGACTTCATCCACGCTGATCTCCTGCATGCAGACGTTGTTGTTGCAAGGGGAGAAGCGGTGGTTGAAGGCGTTGACGCACGGGCTGCAGGCGAGGTTGCTGCGGACGACGTTGGTATGCGGGCCGAGGGGGCCGAAGACGTCGGGCGTTTCCGGGCCGAACAGGACGATGGAGGTGATGTCGGTCATTGAGGAAAAGTGGCCGGGGCCGCTGTCGTTGGTGACCAGCACATCGGCCATCGTATAGGTGACGAACAATTCGCGGAGGGTGGTTTCGCCGGCCAGGGTGAGAACCTGGGGCGATATCTCCGCGGCGATTTTTCGAGCGGCGTCGGCTTCATCGGGAGCGCCGGTCAGGGCGATGGTCGCCAATGGATGGGCGGCCATGATTCGGCGGGCCAGTTCGATGAAGCGCTCGGTCGGCCAGCGGCGCAGGGGAAGCAGATCACTGGCGTTGGGGTTGAGCAGGACGATCGGGCGGGTTACATGCCGGCCGGCCAGGCGATCGAGGGTACCCTGCACTTTTTCCACTTCGCCGGGCCGGGGAATGAAGCGCGGGGCGGAGAAATCAACGTTGGGCACGCGCGATTTAATCAGCGGCGTTTGCCGCGGGTCGGCGTTGATCGCTTCGACCAACATGTAATACGCCGCTGCCACGTGCAGCGTGGGATTATGCTGCACGCGATGGGTGAGGAGATCACCGCGGTAAGGGCCTTCGGTGGTGAAACGATGCAGGCCCACCCGGCACGAAGCGCCGGTGAGGAATGCCAGAATCGCCGACGCCCGGCTGAAGAATTCCATGTCAACGGTGGCGTCGATCCCAAGCCGCCGGGCTTTCCATGTCGTGCGGATCAGGTCGAGAAAAAGCGTAACCGGCTTCTTGGCGCGGATAATCAGCACATTTTCCGGCGGCACAAGTTCCAACAGATCGAGGATGAACCGGTTTTCCTGAAAGACCCAGAAGTAAACATTCTCCCGCCCCACCATTTCCACCGCCCGGGTGATGGCGCGATACGCCAGCACGGTTGCGCCCTGCTCGATCATTTTCACCAGCAGGATTTTCTTCACCGGCGGCAAAGGCTTGCGCGAGGCAAACGGAGATGCGAGTTTGCGCAAGGCCGTGAGGCCAAAGCACATCGGCTTGCCGAGCCAGACGTCGAATCTTTTGACTGTGTAAGGATTCAGAAAGCGCTCCGAAAAAATCCTGACGGCGGAATCCGAATGACGAACCCGGCGTCATTTCACCGCTTCTCGTACAACCACCGTCACCACGTGCGACCGATTCTTTCCCAAGCCCGGCAGCGCCGCGCTGGTGACCTCGATGGCCCTCGTGTATCCGTGTTTTTCTTCAAACTGCCTGGCGTGGCCGCCGACGAAGGCCAGCCGGGGGATTTTGGCATAGTCGGGGCGGCCGGTGTCGAAAAAGTCGAACGCCGTCGTGCGCGAGCCGACGCCGTCGCACCAGACATCAGGCTGGCCCGGCATGTAAAACGCGGCCTCGCCGGCATCCTGATGACGATTGCACACCACGGGCAGATCAAACGCCGCCAGCTTTCTGCCGAACTCGTTCCATCCCCACAGATCAGTCACCTGATGGGTGATGTGAACATGGCTACGAATCAGGAACTGCTGGATCCTGGGCAACGCAACCAGGTGCATGCCGATGGTAAAGCCCAGCGCCACCTGGCAGCCGATTTTCATCCATTGTACTCGAAAGCCGGCCCAATTCTCTGCCAAAAAGCGTCCGAGCAGCAGGCTGAGAGGAAAATAAGCGAAGGCAGGCCAATTGATCTCGCCGTGCGAGCGCATGGCCATGATGCCAAAGAAAACCAGCGGGAGGGTGCCGGACCAGAGTAATAACCAGTCCACTTCGGACAGGCGGTTTAGTTTGCCGAATTTAACGATCCAATCGAGCCGCGAGGGAAGGCTGTCGCGTGTTTTGCTGGCGTAATCCAGTTTAGCCGGCACGCTTGCGTGCCGTTTTTCTTCAATGGACGCACGATCCGAGGAATACGGCACGCAAGCGTGCCGGCTAAACGGTTCGGAAGAATCGTGGAGGGGAATCTCAGCGCGAACGATGGACGCCCACGCTCTACGGAGCGCCGTCAACCAATTGGAAAACAGCAGCAGCAGTGTCATGCCAAATAAGACCGGCGTCCAGACCATCGCCTGCCCGCCGATGAACTGCGCCAACCCGCCGAACCTCGCGAGCCATTGGCGAAAAAAACCGTTCACGCCTTCGGTCAATCCGCCGCCGGCGCCATGGTTGATCTGGAACGCGAAGGAGGCCCAATGATGGCGGTAATTCCAGTAGATGCAGGGAGAGAAGACGGCCAGTGAGATGATTCCCGCAAGGTAAATCCAGGGCCGGGCGAAATGGCGGATGCCCCGGCGGGAAGTTGCAAATGCCAGAGCGACGCCCCCTGGCAGCAGCACCGTGGTGTACTTGGATAAAAACGCCAATCCGCACAAAACGCCGAACGCAATCCACCAGCCTGCGCCGTGCGTCCAGGCCGCGCCGCTGGAAGGGTCGATGGAATCATCCGCGGCAGCCAACTTGACCGCGCACGCCAGGGCGCAGACCGAGAAAAATGTCGCCGGCGCATCCGGCGTGATGATCGTCCCGATCACCGGGAGCAATGGCCCGGCAATCCACATCAACATCACAAATCCCACCGCCCGCGAATCTGCCAAAACCCGCCTGGCAATGGCGAATAACACGCCCAACGCGCCGATCGACATCAGAGAAGCCGGCAGCCGCACGCCAAGCTCGGTATTGCCGAAAACGCGCGTGGAGAGCCAGATGATCCAGGCGATCATCGGCGGATGATCGAAGTAGCCGGTGGAAAGATGCCGCGTCCACGTCCAGTAGAAGGCTTCATCGGGGACCAGATTGCAGGCTGAATCAACGTAAACCCGCACAACCAGCAGGGCGGCGGCGATCGGCCAAAACCATCGTGTGACCCACGCAGCGCCGTGCTGCGAACCGGCTGTCATGTCCTTCAGCGCAAGCTGGCTCATCATGAAAATCCCATCGGAGCAACGCGGTTCCACCGCGAAACGGACGCCTTCGGCGCAAACGATGTTTGGCGTGGCATTGTGGCGGCAGACCGTGCCGAATGCCAGAGGGGGCGAATATTGCACTGCCGGCCGTTGGTCGCAACCGCAATCATCAAGGAAGAATAACCACGGAGTCACGGAGTCACGGAGGTGCAATCGACATTCAACGCATGTGCCCAAGAATTACTCCCGCAAAAGGAGCCGCGCACGCAGGGTACTCCCGGAGTAAGCGGAATTAATCGTCCGAACACCGCTTACTTCGGGAGTACCCTGCGTGCGCGGCTCCTTTTGCGCAAATTATTACAAGGGAAGAAAAAGAGAAAGACGTCGTGGGCGAAGGCCCGCATGAGTCGAACCACGCAAATTCCATCGTTTCCGAATTTCCCGAGGTGACACGACGAAATGGGCATTGCATCTTGCTACTGCTGATGCGCGTATTATACTTGGAGGGCGCATCAGGGAGGACGCGTGGCGAATGGGATCCATGTCTCTCACCTCGATTTTCCCGCGCTGATCGCGCGCGAATGGCTCGCCGCCAACGGCATCGGTGGGTATGCCAGTTCCACCGTCGCAGCCCTCAATACCCGCAAATATCATGGCCTGCTGGTCGCTGCCATGGCTCCGCCGGCCCGGCGAATGGTTCTGCTTGCCCGCGTCGAAGAAACCCTCGCCACTGACGGCAACCGCTTTTCCCTGGCCAACAGCGAATATCCCGGAGCCATCTTCCCGCAGGGCTATCACTTCCTTCGCGCCTTCAACAGCGTCCCCTTCCCGCGCTGGGCGTATCAAACCGACGGCGGCACCGTCGAAAAAAGCCTGCGCCTTCTGCACGGCGAAAATACCGTCGTGCTTACCTACACGCTGTTGGGCGGCGGAAAGCCGCTGGGCTTTGAACTGCGCCCGCTTTTGGCGCTGCGGGGCATCCACCAGTTAATGCAGCAATGGAATGGGCGCCTGGCCGCCGAATCGCGAAGCGCCCAGCATTACCGCGTGCCGGCGACCGCGCGCACGCCGGAGGTGTTTTTCGCGCATACCGGGTCGTTCGAGGCCGGGTCAAACTGGTACTTGAACAACGTCTATCGCCGGGAATTTGAACGCGGCTATACCGGGATGGAAGACCTGTGGAGTCCCGGCATCGTGCGCTTCACGCTGGCGCCGGGGCAGCCGGTGCATTTTATTTGCTCCAGCGACCCCATCGACCTCGATCGCACGTTGGAACGCGCCGACTGGCAGGGGACACAGAATAATTTCGTCATCGCACCATCACCATCAGACGGAGCAACCCGGCACATCGCCGCGCCGTCGGCCGACCCGGCTTTCGACGCGCTGCTTTGCGCCGCCGGGCAGTTCATCGTGGCTGCGCCGCCGGACGGCACCAGCGACAAGCCGGGCGAAAAATCGGTCACCTGCATCGGCAATTATCCGTGGGGACCACCCTCGGCGCGGGCGGCGTTAATTGGGTTTGGCGGATTGTTTCTCGTGCCGGGCCGGTTTGGTGATGCCCGCGCGCTTTTGCTCTCGCTGGCCGCCCGCGAAGAGCATGGCCTGATGCCAACTGCGTTTCCCGAAGACGGCTCGGCTGCGCTTTACGATGGCGCGGATATTTCGCTTTGGTATGTGAACGCCGTCTGGAACTATTTCCGCTATACGCAGGATATCGCCACCCTTCGCCGCCGATTGCTCGACGTGGTGCATCGCATCATCGACCAATATCGCAACGGCACCGACCTGGGCATCGCCACCGACAGCGAAGGCCTGCTGCTGATTCGCGCCACCGGCCTGCCGACCACCTGGATGGACGCCAAGGCCGGCGATTGGTTGCTGACGCCGCGGCAGGGGAAGCCGGTGGAGTTGAATGCGCTTTGGTACAACGCCGTCTGCATCGCGGCGGAATTATCCGAGCGGTACGGCTCTCCCGATCGCGCCGCCGACCTGGCGGCATACAGCCGGCACATCAAAGAAGGATTCAACCGCCGATTCTGGAATGAAACCGCCGGCTGCTGCTTCGATGTCGTGGAGGATCACGGCGCCGATGCGTCCATCCGGCCGAATCAGTTGCTGGCGATCAGCCTGCCATTCCCGGCGCTATCGCTGGAGCGGCATGCGCGGGTGGTGGCGATGGTGCGCGAGCGACTGCTGACCCCGCGCGGCGTGAGGACGCTTGTGGCGGGCGATGCATATTACATGGGCCGATATGAGGGGAACGTCGTCTCGCGCGACCGCGCCAATTACAACGGGTCGGCCCATCCCTGGCTGCTCGGTCCCTACGTGACGGCCCTGCTGCGCGTCCGCGGCCGGGCCAGCGCCGCCCGCGACGAGGCCAAAGCCGCCCTGGCCGGTTGCCTCGATTACATCACCGGCGACGGGCTGGGCAACCTGTGCGAACTTTTCGACGGCGACTCCCCACACCGCCCCGGCGGGGCCGTCAATTCCTCCTGCGCCGTCGGCGAATTGCTTCGCGCCTATGCCGAGGAAGTTTTGGATCTGTGCCCGACAATGCCGTTCGCGGTGAATTTGCAGTTGCTCGAGCCCACGGTTTCTCCCGCCACGCCGCCGGTCAACAATCCGGCGTAAGATTTGGTGCAGTGGGCTGTCGTCATCCTGAATTCTCATGCGGCTGCGCTTCACTCACGACTCACGAATTCTTCGTAGGGTGGGCGTACTCGCCCACCATTTTCCTGCCCGCGACGAAAACGTGGTGGGCGAGTACGCCCACAATACAAAAACCGAGCCACCGCCGTTCATGGGCGAGCCGCCGGCGCCACATCATCCCATGACAGCCGCTTCATTCGACAGGCTTGAATACAAAAGCGCATCGGCGCTGTTCGTGGAAGTGTCCGCCGTCGCCGACCGGTTCAATGCCCTCACGAAATAAATATATATCGGCGGCGGATTGAGCGGATCGGCGGCGGGAAGAGTGTCCGTCCACGTGGTTGCTGATACAGTCGCGATCGGCGTTTGCGTGTTGTAGCTTGCGGGGGATGAACCCAGCGCGTAGCGATAGACTTCGTATTCGATTGGGTCGGCGCGGGATGTCGCCGTGGCTAACGGCGCGGTCCAGTTTAAGGTGATGCTGCCGCCAGTTTCCGGCGTTGTGGTCAGGCTGACGCCGGGCGCCATCCATGGCGCGCCGAAGGGGATTGCGCCGACGCCGGAAAGTTGCGAGCCGGGGCCATAGCTTGGGTATAGGCCGGGAGACTGCGTGAGATTGAGGGCTTGCTGGGCGTTGGAGACTTTCGCCTTGAGGTTGAAATTTTGCTTCGCGGGATTCGTTGTCACGCGGGCGAGCTTGTATCCCTTGGGAATATAGTTGGTGGTGTCGTTGGTCAGGTCGGTCACATCATAGAGGGCGTTGGCGTCGGGGGATGGGCCGTCGGGCGCGTTTGCCGCGCCGAATAGATTATCCTGCACGACCGGGTCGATATGATTGCCCTGGCCGATGTTAAGGCCGTTGGCACTTTCTTCGACATTCTGCGAAGTCAGCGATTGCGCGACGCCAAAATGCGAGCTCGGCGAGAAGGTGTTATATTTGATGACCGGGTCGACGCTCGGCGGACTGAAGATGATGCCGAATTGGACGTTGTAAAAGATGTTGTGCTCGACTGTGGTTCCGGAGCTATTGGTGTCGAGATAAATCCCGGTGCCATTGAGGCAATTCATGTCATGGACGGTGTTGTACTCGAGCGTGATCTGGGAATTGGCGTTGCCCGGCACGGGATTCCCGTCAGCGTCGACGCCATCGATATTCTGGCTCGCGTCCTCGCCCCAGGAATACGTTCCGCCGCAATCGACTGAGACCAATCCGCCGTTGGAAAGATCGTTGTAATCGATCGTCAGGTTCACCGCGCCGCGGTAGACGATGTCGCTTCGGCCGGCATTATAGATGGTGTTTCCCACGATCTGGATCGGGTCGGTGCTGATGCTGCCGGGGTACTTCCCGATAACATGACCAACGTATCCATTATCGATTCCGGTCGATGCGCGCGAGGTCTGGCCATCCAGCGTCTGTGCAAGGTCGTTGGTGGGCACCGGATATTGATAGGTAAACGAATGATCGGGATTGACGGCGGTGATCTGATACGTTCCACACCCGCCGAAATTGTTATCGAGATCGATCGTGGAAGAAATGTAGGAAAGCCCCTCGATATAGACCCAGTCATGAACGGCAAAGTCGTTATTCGCGTTGGCCGGCGTGATGGTCACCGAAGCCATCGTGTAATTCGGCGGCAGCGACGCGTCAGCCGTCCCCTGCGAAATCACCGACGACTGAATGGAATATCCCGATGGAAGCGTGATGACGGCGGCGTTGTCGGTGCCCATGGTGTCGACATCGTGGATTGTGCATCCGGAAACCGTCGCGCCGATGTTGCCGATGGTCACGCCGTTGCCGGCGCAATAGGCAACCGTGCTGCCGATCAGCTCATCGCCCTCTCCCATCAGCTCAATCCCCGAAACAAACTGCACCCATACATCGATGGCAGAGGTTTCGTTCGCCTGCAACGATTGGGCCGTGGCCGCGGCGCTGGCAGCGGCCGCCGACTGGGCCGCAGCAGCCGTCATTCCCGAAGCCAGATTGGCGTTCACGCTTTCCTGATAATTCGGGAGGGCCGCCGCGCGCCGGGTGCTGGCGTCGATGGTCGTGCGATCGTAGGCGGAAAGATAATACGCCTTCACATTGGCGATCGTGTCATCCGTCGAGGAGGCATCGGTGGCGACGGTGGCGGCCATCAGGGTGATGCCTTCGACGGTGACGCGTTGGCTGTCGCTCAGATCAAACGCCACATCCCGGGTCTTCACTTCCACGCCAGTGGGTGCTGATGCGCTGAGGATGTGCATATACAGCGGCGCTTGCCCGGCGGCGGGAGGCTGGTAAGTCGTGCTGAGCGGGTTGTTGTCGATCACATAACCCGCCGCCGAGTCGGCGCTCGTTTTCGCGCCGCTCGCCGTTGCAAGCTGCGATGGGGCATTCCCAAACGCCAGTGCCTGCGCGACCGTCGGGGAGGCGACATTATTACCGGCGAAGTTTGACAGGTAATAAAAACAGCCCGCCGGCGGCGCGCCGGTCATGCTTGTGCTCGAGGGCAATGTGTACGTAATGCGCGGCGTGGGCGCGACCGCCGTGGCCGGCTTGTTCGGTGCCGCAAGTGCATAACTGAACGTCGCCGCGGTCGCGGCGGTGATGACGTGCGTGCCGTTGAATGTCGGATTTATGCCGGTAATAGCGACGCTATCGCCGACGTCATAACCATCGGCCGGCGTCCCCGGGGCAAGCGTCATCGTTGCAACGTGCCGGGCCAGTGCGGTTTTGACGATCGCGATCGGCCCGGCGGCATTGCCGTTGACGATCGCCATGGGATCGTCCATTGCAACGCCGGTAATTGTCCCGGTTTCCCATCCCCAGTAATCGCTGTTGATGTGGATCGTTGCGCCGGTGAGGAAGGATTGCAATTCGCCGATCACCGCTTGGGGCGATAAATTCTTCCGCTGCGCCGCGCTGCCCGCGAAATTCAATAAATTCGGGTCGTCGAAAGATGCCTGGAAATAAGCGGAATTCGATGTGCCCGTTTGTGCGAACGCGGCGGGCGTTGGCATCGCCGACGCCTGCGGCGATTGCAGCAGCGTCACATGTTTTTGCTTCGCATAAGTCGGCGTATGCGTCTCTCCCAGCGCCGGCGTTGGATTTTGCGGATACCGCGAAGCCGGGATCATCTGCCCGTCTTGAAAAACCTGGTCGGTGGCCGTCGTCGCACTTAAACCCAGGACCAGTTGATCGGTGGTGGCGGAATAATTGGTGGGAAACAGCGGCTGCGAACTCCAAACATCCGTCCCCGCGTCTGCCGTCGCGTTGAACGCCACCGGATCGAACCCGCTCACGACCACCGGCTCGTCCTGATACGGCATGATTGTCACATCCGCCGCCCCATTCAGGCTCACCATCTCGCGATACGTCCCCTGCTCGATGTAAATCACAATCGCCGGCGGCGGAGCATCATTGGCCGTCGCCATGGCATCAATCGCCACGGCCTGCGTCGCCGCTTCCTGAATGGTCTTGAAGGCATCGGTCGGCGATGTGCCGAGTGAAATGTCGCCGCTTCCCGGATCGTTCCCGTGCGTCCCATCGACGTAAATCGCCTGGAGCGTCGAACTGAGAAGAATCCGGCTCTCGAGCCGATTCACGCGAGCCAGCAGCTTTTTCTTTGGCACAAATTCCCCAAATAGGTTTCTGCACACTTTTTTTTCGTTGAGAGCGGTGTAAAGCTTATGGCTGGGTCAGTCGTGTTTGCAACCCAAGACACGGGCGAGCCGCCCGTGCCGCCCGTGCCACATAAAACGTCACGCGCTCTGACACACCCGCCGCGTGAAAGGTGTCGGGTTTTCTCCGTAGGGTGGGCGTACTCGCCCACCGTGTTCTTGCCCTGGTCCGGCCGGTGGTGGGCGAGTACGCCCACCCTACAAAAGCTCTTTTCTTGTGTCTAGATTCCCCAAGCCCATCACTGGGGGCATTTGTAGCCAAACAAGGCACGGGCTGCAATCGTGTCTCACGCCCCCGGCACCTTTGCCTGAAGCGCCGCCTGAAGGGCGGCGTGGATAATGTCGGGCCAGATTTGGTCCAGGGCATCGGGAAGCGCCTTGTCGATTGGCTCGTCGGGATGGGCGCGAAGGGCCGCGGTGAAATCGCGAAAGATCTTCGCAGATTCCGGCGTAAGAACGTTCGCCAGCACTTCAGTATCGTCTTTTGAAAGATGCCGAAGCTCGTCGGCAAATCGTCGCATCACCTCCGCCGAAATGCTATCGCCTTGAGTGAGCACCGCCACGTCCTTGTCAAACGCGGCGATGTTCAGGTCGCGCAGGCCCGAGCCGGCAACATCGGTCGAGCCTTGCATGTTGATTTCGCTGACCAGAGCCGAGGTCATGAGTTTGCCGACCGGGCCGATCTTGTTGGATGCCAGCACGCGGTCGAGTTCCGGGCCGAGGTTTTCAGTTCGGCCGGCGTAAATGAGCAGTTGCTCGCGCGCCAGGACCCAGGGCCAGTTGCCGCGATCGAACAACTGGTCGCAGGCGGGCAGCGCGAAAGTCATGATGAGCTTTCCCAGCGGATTTTCCCCGTCGCGCAGCCGCGGATCGTGGGGGATTGAGAAATCCGAATCGGTGCCATCCAGAATGCGCACTCGCTTCAGCGGCTCCAAAACGCGAGGCGAAAGCAGCTTGAACAGCACCTCGGCGGCACGCTTGCCATCGGGGCTGCGGTTGGCATCCACGAAAGCAATCCTCGCTGCTTCATCGACCAGAAAAACCAGGAACGACGTCACCGGCTGGCTGGAATCGAAACTATTTTCCGCCTTGGCGTCCTGCCGGGCGGCGATCTCCTCCTTCAAGGCATTGGCCCTGGCGGAAAGCTCGATTTCACCTTCTCTGAGTTTCATTCTCCCCGAAATCAATTGCCCGGTGCTCATTTCGATTCGATACGTGCCGGTCTCTCCGTCTACAGCCAGAACATCACCGGCGATGGAGCAGTGCGCATCGCTGCGATGTGCCATGTCCACGAAGGCCGCTGGGGCGAGATCGAGCTCGACGTTCAACCCTGGATGGTCGGATTGGGACTGCATCCCCGCATTCACGTTGAAGCTCCATTTCGTCTGATTGTTGGGTTCCACCTCCGTCATGACACTGGCGATGACGTTGAAGGCCAGCGTCGGCCGGGCATTGGTAACCATCATCCTTCCGGCTTGCAGATTGTAGATGCCAACCTTGTCGGCGGACATGATCATTTCCAGGTCGAGGCTGGGAGGAAAAGACGGCATTGGCATCCCATGCGCCGGAGCGGTGGCCGGACCGCTCGCCGCACGGCTGGCTGCCTTCACACTCGAAGGCGTTCGGACGCGAATCATCCCGCCGTCCGGGCCGATGATCCCTTCGATAAGACTGCCGTCGGGGGTTGTGCTTTTGGCGATGATGTCTTCGCCGGCGGCCGATCGCGATAAAAGCCATTCGCGGAATTTCAGTAGCGCCTGCTCTTCCCGCCCCAGCGGCTGGTCCAGCGCGGGAACGCCGGGCAGTTCCTCCAGATCCAGCGTGACATCGAGGCGGCCTTGTTCGTTGATCGGGCGAACCGTCATGACGTGTCTTTTGAAACGCCCGGATCGCCATAGTTTGAGCTGCGCATCAACGATCTTCTCGAGCCCGATCGGCTGATCGGCGTGGAAATCGAGGAATTTCATGACCTCCTGCGTGCGCTGCGGCTTTAAACCGAGAAGCGTGAATTTTCCCAGTGCCGCCCGTGGCCCTTCGGCAGAAAATTCGATCTCCAATGAAACAACGCCATCGCGCGTCCGCGTCGTGGATTTAAATGCCGGCGAGAAATAACCGGCGTCGGAAAGAAACCCTTCTATTTTTTCGCGGATGAGGTGCTCGTGGGCAGGAGATAGATCGGCAAACTCGCCGCTCTTCCAGAGAGGACTGGCCTGGTACTTCGTCACGTTCATCGCGTAATGCAACGTGCCATCGGGATCATGGGTTGCAATGATCGTGGGGAACGTGCGGTCATGGGTTAGCCTGGCGATCAGGGCATCGGCAGAAAAAGCCTTGGTGCCGTTGATGTGAATTGGCCCGCACTTATAGCGCGCGCCCTCCTCGATTGTTGCCACCACCGTCTCGTGCTCGGCATCGGCCCCGGCGGAAACGGTGACATCCGCGAATCCCGCCGCCAGATAGCCGTAGCGCAATTGCCGCCGAATCGCGCCGACATATTCATCCAGCAACCCCGACGGCGCTGACGCCAGTTGCACTTCCCAATCTGTCTGCAGCGCCTGGCGAATTTCTTCGGGCTTAAACGTCTTTTCTCCCTGCAGGATCAGCCGATCCGGCGCGCCATAGATGCCAACCCGCCCGGTGGGAAACGGGTCCGGCTCAGAAGCGGCGGAAAAGCTTGCCAATAAAGATACGAACGGGAGCAAGGCAACGATCAGTCGTAATCGGCATCCCATGCAGCAACTTTAACCGTCGGTAACGTCGCTTTCCATCCGATGGACGCGGCGGCATGAATGAGCGGCCCTGCGTCTGCTTTGCATATCACGGGCGTGCCAACGACTGTATACTATCGATTGGTAAGAAACCGGGAGGTCGCGGACATTGCACCCGGCTGGTATGCCACGCGAGAATCGAAGTCATCCCCTTGGCGACGTGAGCGAACCGCGTAGAGGTGCAGATCGCAAATGCCGATCACAATGGGTGGTTTACCCTTTGAACTTCGCCGGGACTTTCTGCAAGCGCGCGCATTAAATTGATTATTCGTGAAAACCTGGTCCTTTGACATCTTGTGGCAGGCTCCCTGGGACTGGTGGGACATCGTTTGCATCGCGGCATCTCTCGTTTTGCTTTGCTACGCCGGATTCGGCAAACTCTGGACACGCGGCCCACGCGGCATTGTGGCCCTGGTGCTCATCATCACCGGCGTCGGGGGAACGGCTCTCATCCTCGGCGTTCCGCCATTGCATACCGTTTCCAATGGCCTTTGGTGGACATTTATCCTCCTCTGCCTCTTGTCGGCGACGTTTTATCTGGAGTTGATCGAGCGGCTTGGCATCGGCCGGAGCATGATGCTACTGTTTCTTCGCGTGTTGGCGTTGGCGGTTGGAGTGCCGATGCTTTTTGGGCCGGTGTTGCGGTATGTGAGCCGGCATCGGCCCGAGCGGCCGTTGATGATCCTGGTCGATACGTCCGGCTCCATGTCATTTCCGGACGTGCAGAACGGGCCCACCCGCATCCAATCCGTCTGGCAGACCATCGCGCCGCAGCTTGATAAAATCGACGCGCATTTTGTCCCACATTACTTCACTTTCGATACCGGCTTTAAGAAGCTGAAAAACGCCAAGGACCTTTCCAAGCTGCAAGCCGATGGCAAATCGACTGACATCGCCCGGGGGATCAACAAGACGATGGCACAGGTGACGCGCGATGATGCGGCCATCGTCATTTTTACCGATGGCATCGACAACACTTCGCCGGACGTGGTGGAGGCGGTGAAAAATGCGCGGGTGCCGGTGCATACGTTGCGGGTGGGGTCGGAGCAGACGGAGTCTTCCAATCTGGTGAACATTGCGGTGGCGGACGTCGAGGCTTCGGAAGATTTCGTCGTGAATCACGAGACGACGGTGAAGGCGACGATCAAATCAACCGCCCTGCCCAATCGTGTGGTGGATGTGAAGATGGCCGAGGTGGACGACAAGGGAAAGCAGACCGGGCCGATGGTTTCGCAGAAGCTGATCTTGCAGCCGACGGCTGAGGGGCAGCAGGTTTCGCTGCCGTATAAGCCGACCAGTGTTGGCGTTCGCCGGATCGCGGTATGGGTTGACCCGGTGCCGGGCGAGCGCAGCGTGGTGGATAATCGCCAGGAATTTCAGGGGCTGGCGATCGATCCGAACATTAAGGTGCTCTATATCGAAGGGCGCGCCCGGCTGGAATATAAATTCCTCAACAAGCTTTTCGCCGCCGATCCGAATGTGGAATGGTCGACGTATTTGCAGGTTACGCCGCGTAGCAAGGCCGACATTCACGGCACCGTTGACGGCGCTCCCTTCACCGGCCTGCCGACTACCGCCGAAGGCTGGCGAAAACTGGATGTTATCATCATCGGCGATGTTCCCGCCACGTTTTTTCCCAAGGCGCAGCAACAGCAGATTGAGCAGGCCGTTCTAAATGGATCGGCCCTGCTGATGATCGGCGGGGAAAATACCCTTGGTCCAGGCGGATATCAGGGAACGCCGATGGAAAAGGCCCTGCCGGTGCTGGTTGGTCCGGCGAGCATGCCGCAGGAGAAAACAGAATTCATTCCGCGCCTGACGGCTGAGGGGGCCGTTCACCCGGCGATGGAAGGGCTGGCCGATTATTTCGGGACTGAAGACAAACCCGGCGTAAAAATCATTCCGCCTCTTCGCGGCAATGTAGTCGTTGCCGGCCCCAAGACCGGCGCGCAGGTGTTGCTCGTCCACAAAGATAAAACCGCCCCCGACGGCAAGCCGGAAATTCTGCTGGCGGTGCAGCGATATGGCAAAGGGCGCTCGGCCGTCTTCACCGGCGATACCACCTATCTCTGGACCCTGGAAATGTACGGCAAAGGCCAGGACAGCCCGTATAACAAACTGTGGGCGCAGCTCATTCGCTGGCTGGCCGGGACCGATGTCCGCAACCGCCAGAAAGGGGCCGGCGTCGAAGGCCTGCTGAATAAAACCGTCTATCAACTCGGCGAAAATGTCCGCATCCGCGCCATGGTGCGCGACGATCATGGCGATGCCACCCACTTCGCGCAGGTGACTCTGAAACTCAAACAGGCCGGCTCCAAAGACGGGCAGTCGTTCACGCTCAATCCCGTGGAAAATCATAATGGCATGTACGACCTCACCATTCCCCACCCCGAAAAAGGCGAATGGACCGGCGAGCTTTCCGCCATGAAAGACAGTAAGCCGCTCGGCAAGCAGGAACTTAAATTCACCGTCATCCCCCCCGCCGACGAAATGTTGAAGCTTGCCGCCAACCCGAAGTTGCTGGCGTCCATCGCCGATGCGACGAATGGAACGCATCGCGATCTTGCTGGTTTTCCGCAGCTTTTGGACGAACTGATTCGCGCCGACAAAACGCCGGCCGAGCAGGAAAAGAGCGTGAACCTTTCCAACTTCCCGCGCATCTTCCTCGGCGCGATCGGCCACGAGCCGAATTGGGACAAGAAAACCGATTTGCCGATCCAGGGCGGATTGATGATCGCGATCTTGGCCGTCGAATGGATTCTGCGGCGGAGATGGCAGTTGCCGTGAAGGTGAGAGTTTTGGGTTTAGGGTTCAGGGTTCAACAAAGCCACAAGAGCGAGTTTCAGGTTGGTATAGCGGGCCATCGTCATCCTGAGGTATTCCGAAGGATCTGGCTCGCCTTCGCGCACCGACAAGATCCTTCGGAGTACCTCAGGATGACGGCCGCGCGAATGCGCCGGTAACGTGAAAAGTGCTGTGGGAC
>DASRRM010000080.1:0-12964 GCA_035695715.1 Tepidisphaeraceae bacterium | reverse complement strand
GCAGACAAGCTGCAAAATAACGCCGCTTGGATCGCCCGCATGAACACTGTACACAGCATTCATACGAGCACACGTCCTCGTGGCATTCCGACTATTTACTTGCCAAAGAACACGAATCATCCTGCGACGAATCACACGATGTTTCGATACAACCACAGGCGGCTATTCACCGCATGGGCCGTCGATTCCAACTCCAAATTCCGTCTTTGCGTCCGGTGACGGGAGGAGGGATAATAGCGGCGACTTCTGGCCTGTCAACGGTGTGTCAAAAAGAAATTTTTACGCAACCTTTAAAGTGCAGCAAGCATCGCCAAAAGGCGTTGCAGTTGAAATCACCGCAACTTCGAGACTTGCCGATGGTATGCCAACGACGAACACATAATATGCCCGATCAGGGTGGATAAGTCAACCAGGCCGGGGAAATTTCCCCGTTTAACATTGAGGAATGTATGAATGGAATTGGCGCACAACGACTCGATCACGTCGCCATTGACGTGACCGATGTTGACCGGTCGAAAGGATTTTATGGCGGATTGCTGGGTCTGCGCGAAATCCCCCGACCAACCAGCTTCACCTTTGGCGGCGTGTGGTATGAAATTGGGCCAATTCGCGCCGGAAACGCCGCTCCGGATATTCTGCACTTGGTCTGCCGGCCCGAGAACTTTCCGCCAGCCCCCCACCACTTCTGCCTGTGGGTTGATGACGTTTATGCGGCTTCCAAGACCATCGCGGCAGCGGGGTTTGAGGTAATCTGGGATACGCGCTTCAAAATCCCCGGAATAGACCGGTTTTTCACCCGTGACCCTGACGGAAATCGAGTGGAATTCCAAGGCAACGACAAGATGGCTTCAACCGAGGCCGTACAGACGGGCTTAGCCGGCAGTTCGTCCAGCCATAAATCGTGATTGTATTGCATTCTTCGCGCAAATCTTGCTTGAGAGTCGAGGGTTGGTACGGTAATGTATCTCTGGCTTCCTGCTCAGCCGAAATTAGCGGATCGGCTCCCTCGCGGAAAAGCCAAACAATCCCCGATTGAACGCGTGCCGCCATCGCAGAGAGGGGCTTTGGCCGCACCGCAGAAAAGGTGATATCTCATGGCGAGTTCCAACCTGCGCAGCGCCCGTCGGCCAGTCTTTGCCGAGGCGCTTGAGTCACGCACGCTTCTCAGTGCCACCCCGATTCTCCTCGAACAAGTAATCAGCACTGGAAAACACGCCACTTATCACGAATCCACCCTCAACGGCATCCCGTTCGGCGTCAATGTCCGCAACGGCACCGTCGATGTCTATAAAGTCGACAATCGCATCGAAGTCAGCATCACTGGAACCGATGATACCTCCACCATTATCATTGGCGGACATGTGCAGTTTGCTGACGTCGCCGTTTACGGGCCGATGAAGAGCTTCTCGGCCCCCACCATCACCCTTGCCGGCACGATGGCGGTTGCCGGCTCGCTTGACAAGCTAAACCTCGGCGGGGTATCGGGAACACTGGCAATTCGCGGGGACTTGGGTACGGGAAACATCGGCGGCGTGAATGGCATGGTCGCGGTCGGCGGGGCAATCACCAAACTCACAACCGGCGCATTGAATAACGCGACGATTCTCTCCGGCGCGATTGTTCCCGCCGACAGCCCCATCGGCGCAACGAATAATACCTACGCCCCCGGCGCGATCGGCACCCTGAATATCAATGGCGAAGTGATCAACTCCAACATTGCCGTCGGGGTCAGCCCCGGCCCGGACAACATCTTCGGCACCGCCGACGACACCAGTGCGGGCGGCGGAGAGATTGGAAAGATCACCGTCTCGCAAGGCGCCGATCCCACCAGCCATTTTGAGGCAGGCGCGTTTGGCACTGTGAAGATCCGGGCGTTCGGAACCATTGCTCCGATCAAAAAATTGACGAATCCCCTGAGCGATTCGCACTTCCTCATTCCCGGCCAGGCGCCGCAGACCTGATTCGATTCAGCGATTCTGCGCGATCAATCGCCGGATCAAATTCATTGCGCGAGGGGTACACTTTTGAGCGAATTGCGCGGGAGCCAGTTTTTCGCAGGCGTCGATGATCTGGCCCGTCGCCCATTTGTCGTGACGTAAGAGAATTTCCATCGGGTCGCTGGTCGGCTCGCTGGTCGGCATGGTTTCTCCTTATGGGTTAAAACGGAATCATCGGAGCGAACGTCGGGATCGACGACACTCCCTTCTTTGACGCGTTCTCGAATCGCGAAATCGCAAGCGGCTTCCGCGGACGTGCTCGTGCAAATACAATTCTCGGAACTTGCAGACAAAAACGCGCAGTTTAAACCGTTTGCGACTGGACCGCGCTCCGCTACACTGTTGGTACAATGTCAGTTCTACCCGAGATTCTCGAACATAACGCGGCATTCGTGGCCAGCAAGGAGTATCAGGCATTCCTCACCAGCCCTCTGCCGAATAAAAAGCTGGTGATCATCGCCTGCATGGACACGCGCCTCGTCGAATTGCTTCCCAAGGCGATGGGGCTTCGCAACGGCGACGTGAAGATGATCAAAATCGCCGGCGCGGTGGTCAGCCATCCGTTTGGGTCGGTGATGCGCAGCGTATTGGTTGCGGTATATCAGCTTGGTGCGAGGGAAATTGCCGTGGTGGGGCATCACGGTTGCGGAATGACCGGGCTAAGCCCCAAGACCGTTCTGGATGAAGCGGCCCGGCGTGGAATTTCGCAGCGCACCCTCAAGGCGCTGGAGGACGCCGGCACCGATTTGCAGGATTGGCTCACGGGTTTTCAAAGCCCCCAGGCCGGCGTGATGGCGAGCGTCGATTTGATCCGCCATCATCCGCTGCTGCCGGAGGATGTCGCTGTGCATGGGCTGATCATCGATCCGGAAACCGGACGGCTGGAAGTGCTGACAAGCGACGTGGCTGGCGTTTCAAGTGAAAAAGACATTCCGCAAGCTTGAGGCTCAAGCCGCCTGCGGCGGGGCGTAGGTTTTAACGCAATTGCGATTGGCGTTTTTCGCCTCGTAAAGCGCCTGGTCGGCAGCGCCGAGCAACGCTGTCAGCGTCAGCACGTTTTGCGCCTGCGAACGCTCGGCAATTCCGATGCTCAGCGTCGGCTGATGGTCCATGTGGGCAATGGCGCTTGTGAAATCGACGGCGGCGAATGCCTGGCGGAGCTTTTGCACGACCTGCTGCGCCTGAGACAGCGGCGTGGTGGGAAGGGCGATGCAAAACTCGTCGCCGCCGTAACGGAAGGCGAGGTCGGTCTTACGAAGCGTGATTCGCACGCAGTCGGCGAAGGTTTTCAGGAGGTAATCCCCGGCGGCGTGGCCGTGGGCGTCGTTCACCTGCTTGAACAGATCCATGTCCACCATGAAGATCGTCAACGGGCGGCCGTGCCGCTCGCACAACGCCACTTCGCGCTCAAGCAATTGATCCATCGACCGGCGATTGTACAACCCCGTCAGCGCATCGGTCATGCTTTCCTGCTCGGCCTCGGCCAGCAGGTGCAGCGACGTGAGCGATGACTGGGCGGTGTTGACATAAGTCTGGGCGAGCTGGCGGCGTTCCTCGCTCCAGGCTTCGCCGGCCAACAAAAGCATGTGAACCATGAACTGCAGCTTCCGCCCGACGGTAAACGGCACGCAGTACGCCGGCTTGTTCGCCGGATCTTTGAGAAATTGATCCACCGAGCAGCGCACCGGAGAATCGGTCCGAAAACAACGCGGCTGGCTTTGGCGAAGGCACGGACAGAGCGCACCATCCATCTCGCCCACCGCCGCCGTGCAACATTCGGCGGGCAGCGAAGCCTTCACCTGGGTTGCCGGGGTCGCATCGGCTTCATGGCAAAGAATCGTGACGCTGGCCAGCGATAATTCAGATTGAAGGAAATGGCAAAGCGTCGAATAGACCTGCTCGGATTTTCCCGCGCCTTGAATGGTCTGCGAAAAATCGAGCAGGCGATCGACCGTCCGTTTGCGGGCGGTCAGGGCTTGCTGGATCGAGTCGTTTTCCTCGCGGGCGTCGCGCAGTCGGCTGACCATTTTGTCAAACGTCTGCTGTAGCTGGCCAATGTCAGAGCTGACCGGCGGGCGACTGGGGCGGTTTTCCAACTCCCCGCCAATCACGCGCTTCATGCCTTCGCGCAGGTCGCGCAGCGATTGAATCACGCGATTGATGGCCAGCATCATCAGCGTCAATCCGACGACTGAGGCAAGCCCCACGGCAATCGCGATGCGCCATTGAAGGAATAGTCCGGTTTGTGGATTTCCCCCCCCGTCCTGGGCCGCTCCGGCAATGGAGACGACGGCAGCGATGGCGGTAATCAGAGCCGACGACCCGCAGACGACCAGGATTTGGGTGAGTAAAGACGTCTGAGAAGTAATTTGTCGCACACCCGACCTCCGCCGCTGTTTATGCCGCATCCGCGGAATCGACCGTCCCACACGGTATATCGGCTACAACCGGCATAGACTGAATTGTCTTGGTGGGTCAGTTGTCAGTTGTTGGTTGCCAGGTCAGTTGTCAGCGGTCAGTTGTCGTGGTCAGTTGTCAGTTGTTGTTTTGTGCCTCGCGCGGCGCAATAGAGCCAAAGACTCCGATAACAGCTGACCACTGACAACTGACCACTAACAACTGACAACTGGAGAATGCACCTTTTTGTTGCCCCGGCCCCGCCCATTGCGTATATTATAGACATGGTTGGCGATAAGACGCTTAATGTTCCGGCGGGTGAACGCAGCACTGATCAGGAATTGTCCATTTTAACCGAGATCGGGCAGATCCTCTCCTCATCACTGGACCTTCGCGCCTCCTTCGGCCAAGTGATGCAAATCATTTCTGACAAACTATCTATGCGCCGCGGGGCGCTGATCATGCTTGATGAATCGACGGGCCGGCTGCGTACAGAAGCGGCAATTGGGATGACTTCCGAGGAAATGGAACGGGGCAAATATGCCGTTGGTGAAGGAATCACCGGCAGCGTTGTGGCCAACGGGCGGGCGCGGGTCATTCCTGATGTTCGGAACGATCCCGATTTCCTCAACCGCACGGGCCGGGTGAGCGCCGAAGCGCCGGAGCCGATCAGCTTTATTTGTGTGCCGATCAAGATTGAGGGAAGAACCGCCGGGGCACTTTCAGTCGATAAAGTGATTACCGATGAAGTGCGCCTTAAGAGCGATGCCAAGTTTCTGGACATTACGGCGGCGTTTTTAGCGCAGGCAATTCAGATCAACCGGATGGTGCTTCGGCAAAAGGAAGAATTGCTGGCCGAAAATGCGGCCTTGCGCGCCCAGGTGCGCGACCGCTTCCGGTTTGAAAACATTATTGGCGACTCCCCTGCCATGCACGATGTATTTGCCGTGGTCGGGCAGGTTGCCAACAGCCGGGCGACGGTGCTGATTTTGGGCGAAACGGGCACGGGAAAGGAAATGATCGCCAAGGCGATTCATTACAACTCGCCGCGGCGGGATAAGCCGTTCGTCCGCGTCAATTGCGGCGCTATGACCACGACGCTGCTGGAAAGCGAACTATTCGGGCACGTCAAGGGAAGTTTTACCGGAGCAATTCGCGATAAGATCGGCCGCTTTGAGGCCGCCGACGGCGGAACGATTTTTCTCGACGAGATCGGCACCATGGAGCCTCAGCTTCAGGTGAAGCTGCTGCGCGTCTTGCAGGAGCGCGAATTTGAGCGGGTAGGCGATACGCAGACCATGAAGGTTGACGTGCGCGTGATTGCCGCCACCAACGCCGACTTGCAGGAAGAGGTGGCCAAAGGCGCATTTCGCGAGGATTTGTACTATCGGCTCAACGTCGTCAATGTTTACCTGCCGCCGCTACGAAATCGCCGCGAGGACATCCCCCGGCTGATCGACCACTTCCTGGACAAATACAATGGCGTCAACGACCGCAAACTCCGGCGCATCAGCCGGGACATGCTCAACGTGCTGCTGCGCTATCCCTGGCCCGGCAACGTGCGCGAGTTGGAAAATGCGATCGAGCGCGCGGTGGTTCTGAGCCGGGATGAAGACTTCACCGAAGATTTGCTGCCATTGAACGTGCGAATGTTCGCCGCCCAGCGGCGGACGAACCAGTCCAGCGAATCGATCGAGCAACTGACCCGCCGCCTGGCCGACCAGGCCATCATCGACTACGAGATGCGCGAGGGTGAAATCTATCAACTGGTGATCGACCAGATTGAACATGCGCTGATCGACAAGGCGCTGGGAAAGTGCGGCAACGTGAAGACCAAAGCCGCGGATTTTCTGGGGATTAATCGCAATACGCTGAATAAGAAGGTGAAGGAGTTGGGGATTGAGGCGGTGGAGTAGGCGAAGGTCATAGCGTGAAGTTCACTTTCACGTTTTTGACGAGAATATCTTTGTCCCAGATGTCGGTTAGGTCGACGGTGTTTGTCGCGGCCTCGCGACTGGGGCGGAAAATAAGGTCGATAATCGGTGCTGGCTTGGATACGCCAACCGTCGGCGTGAAAGGAATTCTTCCCATTGATGGATCCGGTCCGGCCCGGGCAGCCCATTGCCCGATCCGGTGTTCTTTGCCGGCGTATCGTGCGAACACGTCGAACGCAGCATCAGCGGGTTGCGCTGGCGTTGGATCCCAAATATCGAGACTGAAACACGCTCGCGCTCCCATTTGCGAATACCACACGTGCGGCGACGACTTCGCCCACGCGTTCATTTGCGCATCAGCAACGGGATGGTTGAACTGGACGCAGTTGGCCGGTGTTCGAGCGACAACCTCGAATGGTGCGGAAAGATGCAACTGCCTAACCCGAACCGGGGCAAGGTTTGCGTCGGAAACAGTTAATGTGACACAAAGCGTTACGGCGTGAAGGCCAATAGGCGAAGGTGGAAGCAGGCGCAGTTCCCGGAAACCAAGCGAATCATTTTGCGGCTCCGAGCGAAACTCAACTTCTTTGCCATCGATTTCAGCGCGGACATAAGTACACGTGGGCACCCAATTCGTATCGCCGCCGAGCGCGTGCAGGCGCGTGAACTCGACCGGCACTTTATCGCCATCGCAAACATGCGCCCGCGCTCGGAGTTTGGGCGAGAACACGGGCTGATAAAACCGCTCGATTTGTTCATGGGTAACGTCGCCGGAACTCACCCGCCGACCGACGTATTCGAACAAGTAGTATTGAACCGGCGTTTCGTCCCTTTGCCATTCGGCTTGGATCGCCTGATCAAATATCTGATCACGCTCGCTACGGCTTAATTGGCCGTTCTTTTCACGTTTCAATAGTTCATTGAGCGCCACGCGCGCCAGATCGGGCTCTTCCCGGACCCATCCGTGCCTCATGATTATTCCGCTGAATTGCATCGTATAACCCGGCACCGGCTTCCCCGTGCCTGTCTTAAGATCCTGCAAGACCCATCGCGTTGGGCGATAACGGTACCAATCGGTCGTTTCCAGTTTGCGGTCAAGCGGCTCGTGCAGCGTGAAAGAATACGCCGCGCCGATGGCGAGCAAAATGCCGACCCCAATCAACGGCTTTGACCGCCTCAATTCCCCGCGCACCTGTGCTTCGCGCCGAAGTGCGCCGCACTCGGGACAGCGATCGCTTTCAATTCCCACCAGAAGATATTCGCACCGCTTGCAATGCGGCTCCGTGCCGATGCGCCGCCGGCTGCCGCGACGGAGCATCCAGAGCGCCACCAGGCCGATCGCGATGGCGATGACAGCCGAGCAACCGATGGAGATGGCAGGGAAATATGCGCGCATCGTGAATCTATTTTATCCGCAAATTGCGAGGCAACGGAACAATCACCTATTCGGCGGGGCCTTATCTTTCTGACCTGGGCGAATAATTATTTCGATCTCGCCCTCACTTTCCTCTAACCTTCCCCAAGTTACCCTCCCGCCGCGTTGAATGACATCCCTGGTTTTTTTGAGGAGCTACCATGCGTCCTTTGATCGATTCGTTGGAATCCCGGGTACTGTTTCACGGGTTTGGATTCAGCGGCGGATTTGGCGGGTTCGGAGGCCATCATGGCCCGCAAATCCCCGCTCTTCCATCGACCGCCGGCCCCAATACAACCGCTGCCTATACCGCAGCGCAAACCGCGCTGACCACGCTCAACGCCGACAAAACGCAACAAACCACCGATACGCAAACCTACAACGCGGCGGTGAAAGCACTGCTTGCTGCCCCCACCGCCGCTGTCACCACTGCGCAAACCGCCGTTCAAACCGCAAAAACCACCGCCCAAACCACCCTGCAGACCGACCAGGCCGCCGTGCAGGCTGTCTACACGCTTTACCTGCCCAAGATCCAGGCTGATTTCCAGGCGCTTGCCCACGACTACCGGACACACAGCTCAACCCTGGCCGCGGACAAGACGCAGTTGACGACCGACGAAACCGCCCTGCAAACTGCGCTAACCACCCCGCTGGCCACGCTAAAGTCCGATGCATCGTCGGCGCGCACCGCCATTCAGACAGCGGAAGCCGCGGTTCAAACCGCCATCAACGGCGATCCTTCCGTGGCGCCGGCTTATGCAGCAGTGCAAGCCGACAACACGACCGTCGCGACCGACCAGACAACCTACAACACCGACCTGCAAACCTATCTCACTGACCTGAAGACCAGCCCGACAACGTAAATGATCAAACCAAGCGGGACGGTTTCGGGACGCTGGGTCGTGACACGGCCGTCTCGCCCGTCTCGGCCGTGCCTTCGAGTTGAAATAGTATGGGAATTTCGCAAAACGCGTGATTCAATCCCATATTGCACCTCAGGCACGGGCGAGACGCCCGTGTCACGAAAATGACGTCAGGGCGCTGCGCCATCGCAGCGCCCGTTTTTTATTGCGCCCCCACCGGCAACACCGCCTGCAATCGCGTGATGACGCCCGGCAGAATTTCCAGGGCGCGGTCGATCTCGGCGTCGGTGGTGTATCGCGAGAGGCTGAAACGGATCGCGCCGTGGGCGATTTTTTCTTCGATCTGCATTGCCCGCAAAACGTGCGATGGCTCCAGGCTGCCGCTGCTGCAGGCGGCGCCGGCGCTGGCGCATACGCCTCGCTCGCTGAGCAGCAATAAAATCGCCTCGGCCTCAAGGCGGGAAAACCCAATGTTGGTCGTATTCGGCAGGCGCAAATCGGTGCGGCCATTAACGCGGGCCGAGCTGATTTGCGAAAGGATCGATGCCTCCAGCCGATCGCGCAACGCGGCCACGCGGGCCATTTCCGGCAGTGAAGCCGCGGCCAGTTCAGCGGCGATTCCCATCCCGACGATGCCCGGCACATTTTCCGTGCCGCCGCGGCGGCCGCGCTCCTGCGGGCCGCCGATCAGCAGCGGGCGGATGCGAATGCCCCGCCGGACGAACAGCGCGCCCACGCCTTTGGGGCCGTGAAATTTATGGCTGGCGAAGCTCATCGCATCGATGCCAGCCTCGGCAACGTTCACCGCGATCTTCCCCACCGCCTGCGTTCCATCGCAATGGAACGGCACGCGTTTTCCCCGGCAAATCTCGGCGATCTTGTCCACCGGAAATAAAACGCCGGTCTCGTTATTCGCCCACATAATGGTGACAAGTGCCGTTTCGTCGGTCACCGCATCGCGCAGGGCGTCCAGATCGAGCGTGCCGGCAACATCGACGGGAATCTCGATAATTTCTGCCCCCTCTTTGGCAAGCTGCGCGCACAATTCCCGCGTGGCCGAATGCTCGACGGCAGTGGTAACAATCCGCTTTCGCGGCGAGCGGCCCGCCAGCAACCCGCGGATGGCGGTGTTGATCGCCTCGGTCCCGCCGCCGGTGAACTGCAGCTCGGTTTCGGCGCAGTGAACCAGCGTGGCGATGCGCGCCCGCGCTTCATCGATCGCCTGGCGCGCCCGCTGCCCAAAGCGGTGAACGCTCGACGGATTGCTATACCACTCGGTAAGAAATGGCAGCATCGCCTCGACAGCCTGCGGGGCGGGCTGGGTGGTGGCGTTGTTGTCGAGGTAGATCATCATACAGTGGCATAGATCATACAGTGGCACGGGCATCCTGCCCGTGATTTTATTCTATGTACGTGTCACGTCTTATTGAATGCTCGCCGCCCTTTGTGTCTGTTTCAATCGAGCAAGGTCGAATCGCGCAGCAGCGCGACACAGACTGTAACGGCTTTCTCGCAAAAAGTGCGAGTTCGATGTGACTGCGCCCCCTTGACGAATGCTCGCTGCGCTCATTTGAGAGTCAGCCGAGTACGGCTGACCGGCACGGGTACGTGCCTCACGGGCGGGACGCCGGTGCCACTGAATGCGCCACTGACTGTCACTGTTTTCATTATTTTCGAAACTTCTGACCACATCTCGCGTTGGCGAAGCGAATTTCTATAATCCCGCGGACTTTGTGAGCAAGCTTCATCCGGAATTCACCGGACGCTTGCCGGGAGTAGACATGAACAGTGCATTGGCCAGCCTGACCGATTGCATCCGGCCGCAGCTCGCGTCGGTGGATCGGCTGTTTCACGAGGAACTCACCAGCAAGGTTTCCTGCGTCAATACCCTCGTCAAACACGTCAGCCGATTCCGCGGAAAAATGCTCCGCCCGTGCCTGGTGCTTCTGGCCGGCAAAGCCTGCGGCGAACTTTCGGACGCGCACAATGTCATCGCCACCGTCGTCGAAATGGTTCACATGGCGACGCTGGTTCACGATGATGTGCTCGACGAAGCCGAGCTTCGCCGCAAGGGCGCAACCATCAATCACCTACGCGGCAACGAGGCGGCGGTGCTGCTGGGCGATTATCTGATCAGCCATAGCTACCACCTCTGCTCCAGCCTCGATTCGCAATACGCCAGCCGGGCCATCGGCCGCACAACCAATGAAGTGTGCGAAGGCGAGTTGCTGCAAATCGACAATCGCAACAACCTTGATCTGCGCGAAGAGACGTATCTGCAGATCATCACGTTGAAGACAGCCGTGCTGACTGGCGTTTGCTGCAGCCTGGGCGCGCGATTCGCCGGCGCGGATGAGAAGCAGATCAAAAACCTCGACACCTTCGGCCTGTCCCTCGGCCAGGCCTTTCAGATTCAGGACGACATTCTCGATCTGGTCGGCGATGTGCAAACGGTGGGCAAGACCCTGGGCAGCGATATCGAAAAGGGAAAGATGACGCTGCCGATGATTCATTTTCTGCGCAGCGCCCCGACCGAGCATCGCACGCTATTGCGGTCGCTGTTAAGCAGCCCCGATGGCGACAAGGTTGAAAAAATCCGCAACCTGATTCTGCCCAGCAAGTCGATCGACTACGCCCGCGAGCGAGCCCGAAAACTCGTCGACCGCGCGCGGGGGGCGATCGCTGATCTGCCGGCAGGAGACGCCAGGCGCGCCTTGGACACCATGGCTGAATTCGTGGTCACTCGCCCGATGTGAGCGAGGCAGAATTTGGTCCACGAATGGACACGAATTGACACGAATAAGAAAACGCAAACAGCAGAAAAACTCTTGTCCAGCGGTGCCGATGCCGCGCCGGATTATTCCCCGCTGGCAAAGCTCACCCTCTTCTGGCTTTCCACCCTCTGTTCGAGCTATCCGGCTGCATTGCAATTATTCGTGTTCATTCGTGTCAATTCGTGGACAATTCCTGTTTCTTCTTGAAATCGTTACCTGACCAGCGAGTTCCCGCCGCTTCCACCCGAGCACGCTCCGCCGGCGAAAAAATCACCGTTGCGGCGGCTCGCTGGCGTCTTGCTTCGCGCCGGCGCGGATCTTTTCCAGCAGCGCTTTCACATGCCGCTGTTGGGCCGGCAGTTGTTTGATGAATAATCGCCCCGACCAGCATTTGATGCTCCCTCTGGGTTATTTGCGCGTCATTTCCTGTCGGTTTCTCTTACCTGGCGAAGGATATTCTCAACGTCACGGTGCATTTCGGGCGAGCCGACCACGATCAGGCGATGCGCCCAGATTTCCACGCGAGCGTCCTGCGGATTGTCGCGAAAGCCGGCAGGGCTGACCACGAGGAAATGGGAGATCGTCTCGGCAAATCCCCCCTCGGCTTCCGATGGCGCGCCGATGAGCGGGGGCGGCGGCGTGCCGGAGAACGCGCTCCACCCGCCACCCGGGCCGATGCCCGCGGGAACGATCGGTGCGATCGCGGGCGGCGCGGCCGATACTTCCAAAGGCGGAGGAATCGTCTCGCGAAGGTCATAAACGACCAGCGAAGGCAACGCCGTGTTGTTGACGACAATTGTCCCGCCATTGAGAACGCCGAATTGCAGATCGCGATTGGTGGCGTTGAGGATCACCCGCAGCGCCGTTGCGAGTTCGACGTCGGCGAGCTGCGCGCTGACCGGCGTTTGCCGCGACACACCCGCTGACTGCAGCGCCCGCCAGTTGACGTCGATGGTTGCGCCGCTCTGCGAGCGCAACTGCGCGATTGCCGACTCCAGCGGCACATCGTGCATGCGGACGGTTGCAATCCGGTCGCGCAGGTGCGAGCGTTTCCACACATCGCCGGTGGCTGTCGTTCGCGGCTGCACGATGCTGGTGCGCGGCCGCGGCCGGAGTAATTCGATGCCGATGAAGAGATAGAGCGCGGCCAAAAGGCAGATGAGAACGGCGGAGTATTTGTCGATTTGCGGGCGTTTCATCGGTGTCTGATCCGGCCCCCACGATTCAACGCATTCGCCGCAACCAGCCGAGCAACGTTTCAACTTCGCGTTGATTGAGCGGCGTGTCACTGACGATTAGTTTTCCCGCCACCCCTTCCACGCTGCTTGGCGGGGTTATTGCGCCGCCTCCTGCGCCGATTCCGCCAGCGCCGTCGAGGTGCAACGAAACGAACGACGCCAGGGAAGCGAGCCGGGCCTCGTCGATCAGATGGCGCTGGGCAGGATCGGATTTTGATCCCCAATATTCATCGCTCAGCAGGTCGCTCACATCATAGATGCGCACGCGATTGGCAGTTCCCGAGCGGGCGAAAATCCGCAGCGCGCCGTCGGCGGTGGTCTCAAACTCGATAATGCTGTACTTGTCG
>DASRRM010000079.1:0-125180 GCA_035695715.1 Tepidisphaeraceae bacterium | reverse complement strand
ACACAGATGAACACAGATAAAACCTGATCGCGTCGATATTATCTGTACTACAATCCTTCAACTTGTTGTTTTGTTAACAACATCTTTGGCGGGCTCCGGGCCAGACATTTGGTCATTCGTCATTCGGATTTGATTCGGATTTCGTCATTCGGATTTCGGATTTGCGGCGCAGCCTCGCTGGGTCAATCTGTATTCATCTGTGGCGATTCTCGCATTTTCTTTAGCTGTTTCTCATCGCTCGAAATCTTGTTGAAAAAACAAGAAATCACGAGAGATCCTTGAGGATCTTGCCTACTCGCCGCGACGGGTAGATCCTTCGGAGTACCTCAGTTCAGGGCGTGTGGATTTTTACGTGGCATGAGCGGCCCGTGCCACGTAAATACTCACACCTTTCAGGATGAAGGCGCTCGCCTTGGAAGCGCGTCTTATTTACCCAAACCGAGCGGATTTCCGACGCCCTGCGAGATTGAACCACCCTTTTCAGAAATTCCCACAGTTATTCGACTCCAAGGCACGGCCGAGACGGCCGTGTCACCACCAAGCGTCCAACAACGCAAGCGACGAGCGGTGTGCGGCGGGGTGGCGGCCGTGGGGGAGCTCGCCGAAGTCCTGTGCCGCGTTAATCCATCGCGCATGATCCCGGCGCTTGGCCGCAGCGGCCGCACATCGGGACGTCGCTGGCGGAGGAGGCTTTGCCGCCGGTGTTGGCTCCAACGGCGAAAACGCTCAGCGCCCGGGCAGTTTTCGGCGAGCCGCATTCGGGGCAACTGACCTTGTGCTCGCCGGACATGGTGCGGGCAAGGTAATCGAACTTTTTGTTGCAGGCCTGACAGGTGTATTCGTAAACGGGCATCGAAAATCCTTTATGAGCGAAACGATCAATCTCGCGACATTATACACCGAGCAATTGCTCGGGAAAATTTAGGGTCGCGACGAATAAGCGTTTCACCACACCTCTAGAGCGTTTTTCAGATTGGTGTAGCGGCCAGTCGTCATCCTGAGGTACTCCGAAGGATCTGGCTCGCCTTCGCGTACGGGCTAGATCCTTCGGAATACCTCAGGATGGCGGTCACCGAGACGCGCCACCAACATGAAAAGTGGCATAGTTGCGGCTTTTCCCGCAGTTCAACCCATCCAGATTCTTCACCGGGCCAAATGTTTTTCAATCTCCGACGGGAATCTCCGGCCCGGTTTGTTGTCCTGCAATCGAAAGGGCGGCAGCGTCGAATCAAGTGATCCGGCCTTCAGGTATTGCCGTTTGGTCACTTGCTTCCCCGCGACATGATATTTGGGATACCCCCGGCTCAGGTGTCGTTCGCCGTTCCATTCTCGCTCGATTCCGTGAAGCTCGCCATCCTTCCAGTGGCGTTCGATGAAGACGCGTTTTTGGTCTTCCTCCAGCCACCATTCAAAGCCGTGGGGCCGGCCGTTCTTCAGGTACAACACTTCGGAAAGATACGGCTTTCCCCGATCGCGCGGCTGGCGCCACAGGTCGACGCCGGTGCCACGAATCATCCGATATGTGCCGATCAGGCGGCCGTGATCGTCCCATTGTTTGGCAACGCCATGTGGTAAGCCACGGGCGTAAGGTTCCACGGACAGAAGCACGCCCGGGCCATGCCAGACCAATTTGAAACCGTGCGGTTTTCCATCGTTGATGGCGTATTCGAGTTCCGGTTCTCCCGATTCGAAAAAACATCTCACGCCGACAAGCTTTCGCCGGAGGTGATATTCGGACTCGTTCTTTGCACCGCTTGGATAGCGTTTGATAACGCGTTCCTGCGCGGTGGGGGGGATCGAGGATTTGTAGCGCACCGATTTCACGTTTGCGGCTTTGTCGCCAGGTTCATCACAACTTTCGCCACATTCTCCGCCGCATCGGGGTGTCCCAGCTTTTTTGCGGCACAAGCCATGGCGGCGCGTTTGTCGGCGTCGTACAGAAGCTGCTCCAGGGCGGGACGAAGCTTATCCGCATTCTTGCGGCGGTCCTTTTCATCGTCCACCAATACCGCCGCCCCGGCGTCGGCCAATACCTTGGCGTTCAGCCGCTGGTGCATGTCCTTGTGGAATGGGTAGGGGAGCAGGATTGACGGCACGCCGCACGCCGTCAGCTCGGCACAACTGCTCGCGCCGCTGCGGCTGACGGCAAGATCGGTCACCGCCCAAATATCCGCCATCGCCGGCGTGAAGTCGATCACCCGGGCGGCAACGGCCGTGCCCCGATCGGCCAGGGCCCGATACTCAGCGCGAACGGCGTCGGCATGCTCGCGGCCCGACAAATGCAGCACCTGCCAGCCCCGCAATCCCACGCCTTCGAGCATCGTCAGCACCGCCTCGTTCACCGTCTTGGCGCCAAGCGATGCGCCGGTGACGGCCAGCGTCAGCAGCCGCGGATCGAGGCTCAGGCGCTTAATGGCTTCATCGCGCGGCGGAAGCGCGCGGATTTCCGAGCGGATCGGGCAGCCGGTCACCATGACTTTCCCCCGCTCCGCGGCGGCGATATGCTCGGCCGTTTCCGCGAATTGGCAGCAGATCGCCTGCACATTTTTCACGAGGAACTGGTTGGCTTTTCCCGGAATGACATCGGGATTGATCAGGGCGGCGGGAACTTTCTTCCCCGCGGCCTCGCGAATCGCCACACCTGCGGCGTAACCGCCGAGGCCCAGGGCGGCAATGGGTGCGCGATCCTTAAGGATGCCGCGAACAAGATCCTTGGTTTCCCGCCACGATTTCCAGAACTTCAAAAGGCCGCCAATGGTTTTCACTGGCGGGATGATCGGCTGCGGGATGAACTCAAAGCCGGTCGGCTCGAGAATGATCCGGTCGATCTCCTTTTGCGTGCAGAGGAAAAGGGGGCGGGCATCAGGCATCACCGTGCGCAACGCCTCGGCCACGGCAATTCCGGGGAAGAGATGGCCGCCGGTTCCTCCGCCGGCAAACAGGATCGTGGTCGCGTTTCCCATGAACGCGCATAGGGTAACGATGAGCGGGGCGATGGGAAACCTCCAGAGATTATCCGGACCTTAGCTGCGCGAAGAGGAGTACCCAACTACGTTGTTCGGCGCGTCTCCGATCACGTTCCCATCCTCCATGGTGATAATCCGCCTTGCCCCTTGCGCGATGGATGCATCATGCGTAACCAGCACGATGGTTTGCCCACCAGCCGACAGCTCGTGAAACAGCTCGGCCACGCGCTCGCCGTTGCGCTTGTCCAGATTTCCCGTCGGCTCATCGGCCAGGATCGCGGCCGGCTCGTTGGCCAGGGCGCGGGCGATGGCCACGCGCTGCTGCTCGCCGCCGGACAGGCGATTGGCCCGACGGCTAATCTTGTCGGCCAGGCCAAACCGCTTCAGCAACTCCGCCGATCGATCCATGGCGTCCGAGCGCGACAATTTCCCAAGCTTGAACATCGGCAGGCATACGTTTTCCTGCGCCGTGAATTCCTTCAGCAGATAGTGAAACTGGAACACAAAGCCAAGCTTCGCATTTCGCAGCGATGCCAGCTCCACATCGTTCATTTGCGACGTGTCGTGCCCGTCGATCAGGACAGTGCTGAGCGGCGTGAATGCTTTTCCCTCGAGCATACGCGTGGGCCGATCGAGTCCGCCCAGCAGATAGAGCAACGTGCTTTTGCCCGAGCCGCTGGCGCCGATGATGGCGACATATTCGCCCCGGCCGATCGAGAGATTCACGCCCTTAAGGATATGGTTGACGTTGTCGCCGCTGCCCAAAACGCGATGGAGATTCATGGCCGCAAGAAGCGGCGTGGGCGGCTGTGCGCCCGGAGCGGCGATTGGCGAAGGTTTCAAAGACATCGCGGCGATATGCATTCCAAACTCCGGCGCTTGTCGCGTCGCGAAAAAAAAGACGGACAGGGCGGCCTCGCCACCAACTTAACTAATCCTACAACGCCGTCGTCAAAGACAAATCGGGGAGGCTCGCGAAGGCGCCAAGCCGCGAAGACAGACGCGAAGAAGATAGAAGAAACATGGATTCCACTTGGATTTCAGCACCAGATCGTCTCGTCATGAAGCCAAATTTCGGACGTATTCTTCGCGTTTTCCTTCGCAACTTCGCGCCTTCGCGAGCTCTGCATTCTCGCCCGGACCAAAAACGCCGCCGAATTGAAAATACTTCAATGCGCTCCGCGGATCACGTTCACCGGATCATACTTCGCCGCACGGTATGCCGGATACACCGCGGCAATCAACACAATCACAATCGACGCAAAAAACGCCTGGTAATATTGCGATGCATGCTCGCTCATGAGCAATCCCTCGGAGCGCACGATTCCTTCAACCTTGATCGGTATCCGCCGCAGGCCTTCGATGGCCAGCTTGCCGAAGATCAACCCGAGGGTTGAGCCGATCACGCCGATCACCAAGCCCTGGAACAGGTAAATGAGCGTGATATCCGAGCGCGAGTAACCCATGCTTTTGAGGATGGCGATGTCGTTCACGCGCTCCAGCACCGACATGATCAGAATGTTCAGCACGCCAAACGCCGCCACCAAAAGCAGCGCGCCGGTGATGATATACGTGATGAGATTCTGGATGCGGAAGATGGCCAGGAAGTTGGCGTTGGCCTCCTGCCAGGGTTCAGTGCGATAGCCGGAGATGGCTTCAATCTGGGCGGCATATTCGCGGGCCTGCGTGTAGTCGCTGGTGCGGATGACGATCTCGTTGATCACGTTCTTCTTGTTCAGCAGCGTCTGGGCATTGGCCAGGAGCATGTAACCACGGCCATAGTCAATTGGCGTCACGCCGGTGCGGAAAATTCCCACGACTCGCGCACTCGTTTTCCCTCCCTCGGGGCTGGACAAGACCAGCGAATCATCGACCTTCACGCCCAGCACGTTCGCCACGCCCTGGCCCAGCACGATCCCATCAGCCGTCGTGCGCAGTCCCGGGAAGCTCCCCTCAGTCATGTCGTCGGCGATCGTGGTCACGCTCACCTGCCGCTCCGGCTCGATCCCCACGATGGCCACCGTCTGCGTCTTGGTGCCGAACGTCGCGATGACATCTCCCTGCACGGTGGGGGCGGCGGCCACGATGCCCGGCATTCGCGACAACGCCGCCAGCAGCCCCGTCGGATTCTCAATCTTGCGCACCTGATCCCGCGGCTTCACCCGCTGCAACGACAAGAGCGCATTGGGATCGGTATAAACCCTTTCTAAAATCGGCGTCCGCGTTTCCCGCGGCTCATCCTTGATCGTGATATGGCCGGACGACTCCACCGTCTCGATGATGAACTTATCCTCAAACCCGTTCATCATCGCCACCATCGCGATAAACATCGTGACGCTGATCATCACCCCGGCGATGCAAACCGCCGACTGACGCTTGTGCGAGAGAAAATATCGAATGGCGATGAACCAGCGCATATCAGTGGCATGGGCTTCCAGCCCATGCTTTCATTCTTCACGCCCCCGCCGGATGAATCTGTCCGAATGGGCGATCGTCATCCTGAGTCCTCATGCGGCTGCCCTCACCCACGACCCACGAAGTTTTCGTAGGGTGGGCGTACTCGCCCACCATTTCCTTGCCCGCGACGCAAACGTGGTGGGCGAGTACGCCCACCCTACGAAATTTATTTAGACACCACAATCGAGCCACGATTCCCTGTTCATCGCGCGCAATATGACAGGAAGTCACCGCACCCGGCGACCCCGCCAACGCGGGTAGCGCGCGAAAATGCGCGAAAATGGGCGACATCTCAGACCGTGCGCCAGACAAAATGGCGCATCTATTTATTTCGGATGCGATTTAATTTCGTTCCTCGTTTCTTGACGGTTTCCGCTCCTGCACAATGGCAAGTTTTCGTAGGGTGGGCGTACTCGCCCACCGTTTCCTTGCCAGCGACGCAAACGCGGTGGGCGAGTACGCCCACCCGACGGAGAAAACGGGACACTTTCACGCGGCGAACGTATCAGCCCACTACTGCCCCAGCGGATTCCTCTGCAGCGCCGTGCTCGATTTATTCATGCCCGCCGCGGCCACCGGATCCATCACCGTCATTCGCACCGGCGTTCCCACCGCAATATCCTGCACCGGACTGATCACGATCACATCTCCCAATTGAAATCCCTTCGTCAGCTCAATCCGCTCCACGCTGCGAATTCCCACGACGGCGTTGTCCACTTTCGCCAGCCGGCCATTGCGAACGGTGTACAGCGCATCGCCCTGAAGCGCCTGCGCCGGGGCGATTAAGGCGCGGTCCTTCTTGTCGATGATAAACGCCAGCTCGCCGGTCATGCCGGCGAATAGGTCGGGATTGGCCGGCGTGAACTGGATGTCCACTTCAAACGTCCGCCGATCGGCATCCGCCTTGGGATATCGATGGGTGACCTTCCCTTCAAATGTTTTTCCGGGAAATGAATAGAGCACCATCTGCACCAGTTGCCCATCCTTCACCTCGGCGATGTTTTCCTCATCCACCGCCGCCCGCATGCGAAGATTCCCCGGCCGCACGTCGGCAAGCTGCATGACATGGTCGTTCACGTTGACATTCAGCCGGGTCCGCAAGGGAGCCGGGCGATCGAGCACCACGCCGTCGATCGGGCTGATGAGGGTTTGCCGCTCCACGTCGGTTTTGGCGGCCCGCCACGCCGCCGTCGCGATGGCAAGGTCGTCTTCAAGCTGCAGCTTGGCCGCATCGCGCTGGGCCTGAAGCGAAATACCCTGGCTCCACATGTCCTTAACGTGGTCGGCGGCCTTGTCGACATCCGTCTTGGATGCCCCGCCGGTGGCGACCATGGTGGTATAGCGGTCCAGCTCATGCTTCGCGTTTTCCAGCATGGCGGCATTGGCATCAATCTTGGCGGCGTATTCCTTCAGCACCGGCGACTGTGCCGGGTCGGCGCGCTCGGTTGCCTGCTTCAGATTGGCCTCTGCCTTTTTGAGTTGAAACTGCAATTGCGGGTCTTCCACCACCGCGAGTTTCTGCCCGACATGCACGGCATCCCCCTTGTCGACCAGAACGTCGGTCACAATCCCAGCATTGCTGGTTTTAATGGGATATTCCCGTGCCGGCTCGACCGTGCCAGTCGCGTAAAACGCGCTGACCACCGGCCCTTCAACCACGCGGGTAACGGTGACATGCGGCCGATTCAGCCACAAAACGCCAAGGGCGATCATCCCCGCCGCGATGACTGCGGCAGAGATCAAAATCCATCGAATGGCGCCCTGTGCCCTGCGTTGCTTCATTGACGAAGGATTATACGAGGATGCGGGGCGGTTTGGAGTTTCGGGAATTTTGAAAGATACCGGGAGGGGCGAAATGACGCATGACGCATGACGAAACAGATCGGCTTATAGCACTTTGCAGTTGGTGGCGCGTTTCGCGATCCTTCCGGAGTATTTGCTCTGAAAATGTAGGGCGGGCACTGCCCGCCAACACCATGCTCGGCGGGCATTGCCCGCCCTACGTAAGTTCATCCGTGGCCGGCCCGGCACAGCGACTCAGAATGACGGTCACGCCCCGTCATTGTCGATTCCGGCGTTTGCGTCTTGACTCTACTGCTTAACAGGTCTACGTTTACCAAAGCACCGCCAGGAGGCATCCTCCAATGTCTGTCCAGATGGAACTGCATAAGATCATCATCAGCGAGATGCAGCAGGAGCAGATAATTGTCTTGAAGGAAGTCGATGGCGAGAGGACCTTCCCAATCGTCATCGGCAACCCCGAAGCCATTGCGATCGACCGGCGGCTCAAAGGCCACGTTCCGCCCCGGCCCATGACGCACGATCTTCTGGCCAGCGTCATAGAAACCATGGGCGGCAGCATCGATCGAATCGAAATCAACGATCTTCAGGAACATACATTTTTCGCCCGCATCCTGATCCGCCAGAATGGAAGCACGCTTAGAATCGACAGCCGCCCCAGCGACGCCATCGCGCTGGGCGCGGCGACGATGGTGCCAATTTTCGTGGCGGATCATGTATTGGCGGATGTGTGTAGAGAATGAGTAGGAGCTTTCATGCAGATGATCGAGGCGGTGATTAAGCCGCATAAACTGGACGCTGTGAAGGGCGCGCTGGCCAAGCTTGGAATTCTGGGCGTGACCGCCATCGAATGCAAAGGCTTTGGCCGGCAGATGGGTCATACCGAGCGGTATCGCGGCGCGAAAATGGATGTGGGATTCGTGCCCAAGGTCATGCTGAAACTGTGCGTGAAGAGCGAAGATCGCGACCGGGCGGTGGCGGCCATCGTCGAGGCGGCCCGCACCGGGGAAGTTGGAGACGGGAAAATCTTCGTCTATCCGATTGAGCAGGTCGTGCGCATTCGCACGGGTGAAGCGAACGAACAGGCGCTTTGAACGGGCGGGCTCTTGAATGGGCGCTTGTCTGCTCAGCGCGCCCTCCGGCCGCAACCAAAAGAAGAATTAACCACGGAGACACGGAAGCACGGAGGTGTGGTTCGACTCATGCGCGCCCTCGTATCACGGGCGTCTCGCCCGTGCCCTCTTCAATTGCAAACACGGGCGGGACGCCCGTGATACGGCATTCTTCATGAATCCCCAAATCGCTCCCATTCCGCTTGATGACGTTGATACCGCCCGCGCGGTCACCGACGATCCGCGGCCGCGTATGCCCGAACCGCTGCCGGTGAAACTGCTCACCGTGGACGATGCGCATCTGACGGGCGCTGCGAGGTTGGAAATCGAACTGGACGCTTTTTACCGGCAGATGTTGAAATTCGAGCGCGAGCCGGCCGAAGGAAAGATCATTTATCGCGCCGAAAACTTTCGGCTTATCTTCGAATTGGTCGAGCCGCCCGTTGCTCGCGACGACATGCGGGCGCTGGGAATCGAAGTGCGATCTTTGCGGCAGGTCGAGCAGGAGCTGATCGACGGCAACATCGAATACTCGCGTCAGAAATCGCTCATCCCAGGCCGCGAAAGCCTGCTTCTGCAAGATCCCGCGGGCAACTGGGTGGAGTTGGTCGAAGCGTCGATGATCCGGTAACGGCAGGGTGCACTCCCCAAACATGTACGCTGGCAAACCCATCATCGGCATCGCCGGGGGCATCGGAAGCGGGAAGAGTTTTATCGCCCGGCTTTTCGCCGAGGCGGGGTGCCGCGTGATCGATTCCGACGCCCAGGTTCGCCGGGTATATGAAGACCCGGCAGTGATCGAGACGCTGAAGCAGTGGTGGGGGCCGGGTGTTCTTAAGACAGATGGCACGGTCGATCGCGGGTTTATTGCCCGGACGATCTTTGGCGATGCCCAGCAGCGCGTCCGGCTTGAGCAATTTCTGCATCCTCTGGTGAATGCAGCTCGCGAGCGGGAAATGAAAGAATACGCCCGGGACGATTCGGTGCTTGCTTTCGTCTGGGATACGCCCCTATTATTTGAAACCGGGCTTGCAGGGGGGTGCGATTTTGTGGTATTTGTCGATTCTCCGCCCGATCTTCGCTTAAAACGCGTTTGTGAGACGCGACGCTGGAACCCCGACGAATTGCAGCGAAGAGAAAATTTGCAATGGCCCCTAGACAAGAAGCGCAAGATATCGGATTATGTCCTCAGTAACACTGCCGACGCGGCACTGGCCCGCGATCAAGTCCGAGACCTGATTCCACGAATCCTCGCACAAGTCGCAAAGCAATCAGCAGCCACCGGCAGACGTTAACCATGAAACACGAAAGCTGCTCACTCTTTTGAGAATTTCCCTCTGAATTTGTTGCGTCCGGACCTGGCCTTGCAATGTTGCGGCAGGTGCGGGCGCATGTTTTTCCGCGACCCCTTGCACTGCTCCGCATCGATGATGGAGACGCGGGCGAGCCGTGCTGTCCCTCATGAATCTCATTCCCTCACATTTTTTGGAGGCCTAGCCATATGGCGAAGTCCACGACCACCCGAACCCGGCGCTCGGCCGCTGCCGCCACTCCCGCTCCCGTTGCTGAAATTGAAGCACCCGAACCCGCGCCTGCGGCAGAATCCGAAGAAACCGCGCCGCCCACCCGCCATCGCGCCGAAAAGCACGAATCTCGCCGCGAGCCTGAGCCCGAGGCTGAACCCGTGGCCGAAGCTGCCCCGGAAAAGCCCTCACGCGAAACGGATCGCTCCGAATCCGCTGAAGAAAGACCGGCTCCGCGCGCCGAACGTCCCGAACGCGCCGAGCGCCCGCCGCGACCCGATCAACGCGACAACCGCCCGCCTCGCAACGAACATCGCAACGATCGGGCTGACAATCGCGACAACCGGGATAATCGCGGCGGCGATCGAGACAACCGCGGTGAGCGCGACAATCGTGGGGGCGACCGCAACGATCGCGACAACCGCAACGATCGCGACAACCGCGACTCGCGCAACGAGCAGCGCGACGCGGCTCCGAGCGAGGATGTCGCCAACCTCGACGCCGAAACCAACGCCAAGTATGAACAGGTCAAGGGCGGCAAACTCTACATCAAAGACCTGCAGCAGATGGATGTGCTGGCGCTTCACGAGATCGCCCGCTCCGAAGGCATTCCCGATTACATCGGCATGAAAAAGCAGGACGTGATCTTCCAGATCCTGCGCAGCCGCATCCGCCAGAACGGCCTGATGTACGGCGAAGGCGTTTTGGAAATCCTGCCGGATGGCTTTGGCTTCCTCCGCTCCCCTGAATTCAACTATCTGCCCGGCCCCGATGACATCTACATCAGCCCCAGCCAGATTCGCCGATTCGGCCTGCGCAACGGCCACGTCGTTCAAGGCCAGATTCGCCCGCCGAAGGAATCGGAGCGCTACTTCGCGCTGCTGCGCGTCGAGGCCATTAACGGCGAAGACCCCGAGCGCATCACCGATACCGGCAACTTCGAGGACCTTACGCCGCTGCATCCCAACCGGCGCATCGTCCTGGAAACTGCGGCCAAGGAATTGAACATGCGCATCGTCGACCTGGTGACGCCGGTTGGCATGGGCCAGCGCATGCTGATCGTCGCGCCGCCGCGGACCGGCAAGACGGTTCTCCTGCAAAAGATCGCCAATTCCATCACCGCCAATCATCCCGAAGCCGTGCTGATCGTTTTGCTGATCGACGAGCGTCCGGAAGAAGTGACGGACATGGAGCGCAACACCAAGGCCGAAGTCGTCAGCTCGACCTTCGACGAGCCGGCTTCCCGCCATGTGCAGGTCGCCGAGATGGTGATCGAAAAGGCCAAGCGCTATGTCGAGTTCGGCAAGGACGTCGTGATCCTGCTCGACTCCATCACCCGCCTGGCCCGCGCCTATAACACCGAAGTCCCCCATTCCGGCAAGATTCTTTCCGGCGGCGTGGACGCCAACGCCCTGCAAAAGCCCAAGCGCTTCTTTGGCGCCGCGAGAAATATCGAAGAGGGCGGCAGCCTGACGATTCTGGCCACCGCCCTGATCGACACCGGCTCGAAGATGGACGAAGTGATCTTCGAGGAATTCAAAGGCACCGGCAACGCCGAGCTGCACCTCGATCGCCGGCTGGTTGATCGCCGAACCTACCCTGCCATTGACATCAATTCCTCCGGCACCCGCCGCGAGGAACTGCTGCTCGATCCCAAGGAAATGGAACTGGTCTTCCGCCTGCGCCGCGTGCTAAGCGACATGAACCCGGTGGAAGCCGTGGAGTTGCTGAAAGGCCGGCTGGAAAAGGTGCCGAGCAATGCACAGTTCCTGATGAGCATGAATCTGGATTGAGCCGATTGCTGTTCGTTGCGAAACCGAAAAGTCCCGGCAGAAATGCCGGGACTTTTTCGTGGATTCTTTCAATGATATATGGAGATGCGCACGGATCAACTCTGCTTACGCTGGCGCCCACATCCGGGACATCCGGAAAGTTCCTGCGCGCAGATCGTGATTAACGGGGTGCCGTTTGAAGAAATGATCGGGAGGGTTTCGGGCATACACGGTGGTTCGATTTGTCCAATCGGCTGGACAAAGGCAGATTACGAGAGCGATTACATCGCCCAGTTGCTCGCTGAGCGACCAGCAGCGCTGCAGTCTGGGCGCTGCGAAATACTGGTTTGCCCGGAATGCGCTGACATTGGTTGTGGATGTGTCTCTGCCGAAATATCGCAACGCGGCGAGTCGGTGATCTGGTCTGCGATCGGATACGAAAACAACTACAATCCGCAAGCGACGACGATATTCCCGATGGGCGCTCTGAAGTTCGGTGTTACGGAATTGGCACAAGCGCTGCGGAGCGGGCGAAGATAAACCGTTTCACCCGGGACGTCATCGCGGAGACGGATTAATAAGCCGCGCGAAAAGTGAAACGCGTGAACGAAAACTTTGGAAACAAGAACCTCGCTGAAGGGATGGTTCAAGAATTGGTCGGGCGTGCAGATCCAAATCCGGCTATGAAAGCGATTTTCATGTCCGATGCCGAGATACTTCGCGTATAATCGAAGGCCATGAAAAGCCCATTTCCCGGCATGGACCCATTTCTTGAGCGCTCCTGGCGGGATGTGCATTCGCGCCTGACGACTGCGGCGTCGGCTGCGTTGAATGGGATACTGCCGGTGGATTTGGTGGCGCGTGTGGAAGAACGGGTGGTTGTGGATAGCGCTGACTATGCCCGTCCGCGGGCAATTTTCCCTGACACCAGAATTTACGAAGATACAAACTTTCCTCCCGATGCCAGTGCCGCACCCAGGACTTTGGGTTCGACTCTTGCAGAGCCGATTTTGCTGGAGCTTGAAGCGGAAGAGGCGGTCGAGGCATTCATTCAGATTCTTGATCCCGATGGCGGACGACTTGTCACGGTCATTGAGTTTCTCAGTCCCTCAAATAAATTGCCGGGCGAGAATCGTGAAATGTACCGCAAGAAACGGGGGGAATTGGCGGGGGCCGGTGTTCATCTGGTGGAAATCGATCTCGTGCGCGCCGGATCATGGCGGGATTTATTGCGACCCCTGATTGCGCCGCGAAATGTTCAATCGGCCTATCGTGTTATTATTCGTCGGGTTTCACCGGTGCGACGTGCCCAACTCTATCCCATTTCAATTCGAATGCCGTTGCCGACGATTCCCCTACCCCTTCGCGATTCCGACCCGGACGTACCCTTGAATCTCCAAAGCGTTCTCGATCAGGTATATCGCGAAGGTCGCCATGACCGCACGAGATACGATGAAAGTTGCGAGCCGCCGTTGGAAGGGGACGATGCCCAGTGGGCCGATGCGCTCCTTCGCGAAGCGGATCGAAATCCGTAATTGAATTCGAAGTCGAAATCGCGAAGATCACTTTCCAACTTAGCTAATTCATGACTGCCCAAGAAGAAATTGCCCGCCGACGTACGTTCGCCATCATCTCGCATCCGGATGCCGGGAAAACCACGCTTACGGAAAAGTTCCTCCTTTATGGGGGGGCGGTGCAGCTTGCCGGTTCGGTCACGGCCCGCAAAAATCAGCGGGCGGCAACATCCGATTGGATGGAACTGGAAAAGAAACGCGGCATCTCCATCAGTTCAACCGTGCTGCAATTTGATTATTCCGGCTACCGCATCAACCTGCTCGACACGCCGGGCCATAAGGACTTTTCCGAAGATACTTATCGCGTTCTCACGGCGGTTGACGCCGTGGTGATGGTGATCGACGCCGGCAAGGGGATCGAAAGCCAGACGCGCAAGCTGTTTGAGATCTGCCGGCGGCGGGGCGTGCCGATCTTCACGTTCATGAACAAGCTCGACCGCCCGACGCGCGATCCCCTTGAATTGCTCGATGAGCTGGAAAGCGTATTGGGGATTCATGCCTATGCCATGAACTGGCCGCTGGGAACCGGGCCGGAGTTTAAAGGCGTGTTCGACCGCATCGGGAAGCAGGCGCATTTCTTTGAGCGCACGGCCATGAACGCCCATCGCGCCCCGGTGAAGATTCACGATCTGGCGGCTTCGGAAGTGCGCGAAAAGCTGAGCGAAGAAATTTACCTGCGTGTGGTGGACGAATTGGAAACGCTGGAAGTGGCGGGGGCGACGTTTGACGCCGACGCGGTGTTGTCGGGGAATTTAACGCCGGTCTTTTTCGGAAGCGGCATCAACAATTTCGGCGTCCAGTTGCTCCTGGATTCATTCCTGAATTATTCCACGCCGCCCCGGCCGCGCCTGGCGGGGGAACGGCTCATTGAGCCGGAGAACCCGGCGTTTTCTGGTTTCGTTTTCAAAATCCAGGCCAACATGGACCCCCGGCATCGCGACCGCATCGCCTTCATCCGCGTCTGCTCGGGAAAATTCCAGCGCGAAATGGGCGTCATCCACTCGCGCACCGGGAAAAAAGTCCGGCTTTCCAGTTCGCACAAGCTTTTCGGCCGCGAACGCGAAACCGTCGACGAAGCGTGGCCCGGCGATGTGATCGGCCTGGTCGGCCATGCCGGTTTTGGCATCGGCGATACTCTCAGCGAAGACGCGGGCATCGTTTACGACGAAATCCCGCGTTTTGCGCCGGAATGTTTCGCCTATCTACATATGTCCAGAACCGCCCAGTCGAAACAATTTCGCGAGGGGCTCGAACAATTATTGCAGGAAGGCGTGGTACAAACATTGGTGGTGAAGGATTCATCGCGCGCCACGCCCTTGCTGGCGGCGGTGGGGCCGTTGCAATTTGAAGTTGTGCAGTATCGGCTTCAATCGGAATATGGTGCCGAGTCGCGATTGGAATCGGCGCCCTGGTCGGTCTTGCGATGGCTTTCGCCCGAGGTGCCGTTGGATTCGCTGGAAGGAACCCTGCCTTCGGGAACGAAGCTGGCGTTTGACGCCGAACGGCGCGCTGTTTTGCTGTTCCCCAGCGAATGGGCGATGAATTATTTTCAGAAGCAGAACCGCGATGTGGTGCTTTCAGACATACCCCTGAAGGCGAAGATGCTGGCATAGCTGTTCCGGGGCGCTCGTGTCGCCGATCGTTTTCCCGCCCCATTTTTCCGCTTTTCAGCACCTTTTGGATCGGGTCCAACCGGGTCGTTGTGAGGCGGAAAGTTGCCGGCGGCTTTCCGAAACCTATCGATCATGAAGCAAGGAAGCGGCCTTACCACAGTTTTCAGCCTGATGGCTTTTGTGCTTATCGCAAGCGCCGGGGCGATGTATTGGATGGGCATGGCGGCCATCGACTCTGAGCGGGCCGTCGTGCGCCAGCATGGTGTCGTCAGCTCCTTGAACCAGACGCTCTCGACGCTGAAGGATGCCGAAACCGGCCAGCGTGGCTATCTCCTGACCGGCGATGCATCCTATCTCGATCCTTACCATGCAGCACTGAAGCAGATCAATGTCCAGTTGGCGCTGCTATCCAACGAAGCCGCCGACGGTGAATTGCCGGGCGAGGATGTAAAGCAGATCGACGATCTGACCCGCCAGAAGATTGGCGAGTTGGAGCAGACGATCACGCTTCATCAGAATCACCAGCACGATGCCGCGATCGAGATGATTCATCTGGGCAAGGGAAAGCAATTCATGGAGGAGCTTCGCACGCGGGTTGGAAATCTGCTGGGCGAGGAAGAAAAGCAGCTATCGAGCAATCAAGCGACATCAACCCGCCTGACCCGAATCCGCACCGCTTTGTTTGCTGTTATCATCCTCGTGAACCTGGCATTTCTTTACTGGTGCTTCCTGCGCGTCCGGTCTGAAATGTTGGGACGCGAAGCGGCTGGCCTGGAAACCCTTCGTCAGAAGGAATTGCTGGCCGTCACCCTGGCCAGCATCGGCGACGCGGTGATTGTGACCGACACCGCCGGGCGGATAACCTTCCTGAACGAGATTGCTCAAAAGCTGACAGGGTGGGTGAATTCCGAAGCGATCGGCCAGCCCTGCTCGAAAATTTTCAATATCATTTCCGAGCAATCCAGGGAAACCGTGGAAAGCCCGGTGGACAAGGTATTGCGGCTGGGCGTTGTGGTGGGCCTGGCAAATCACACGCTGTTGGTCCGCCGCGACGGCAGCGAGCTTCCGATCGACGATAGCGGCGCGCCGATCCGGGGAAAAACGGGAGAGATCCATGGCGTGGTGCTGGTTTTCCGCGATTTCTCCGAGCACAAGCAAAACGAAAAAATCCTCCGCGACGCCAAGCTGGAACTGGAGGCGGCCAGCAAGGCCAAAGACCATTTCCTGGCGACGCTTTCGCACGAATTGCGCACCCCGTTGACGCCGGTGCTGGCCACGTTGACCACCTGGGAAGCCAGCGATGAGCTTCCCGAAGCGTTCCGCGACGACGTGCAGATGCTGCGGAGAAACCTGGCGCTGGAAGCCCGGCTGATCGACGACCTTCTCGACCTGACGCGCATCGTACGCGGCAAGCTGACGTTGGAAATGGAAGTTGTCGATATCCACGATCTTCTGCGCGCGGTTTCGGGAATGTATCGGAGCGAAATACAGGCCAAGGAGGTAGCGCTATCGCTGCGACTGGAAGCCTCCCATCCCTATACGCGGGCCGACCCCGGCCGCATGCAGCAGGTTTTCTGGAATATCCTGAAGAACGCGACCAAGTTCACGCCGCAAGGCGGGCGGATCGAAATCCGCACCAGCGATATGCCCGGCGAACGGATCCGGGTCAGCATCAGCGACACGGGAATTGGCATGTTGCCGGAATTGCTCGGGCGGCTGTTTCAGCCGTTTGCGCAGGGCGCGGAGGAAGTGGTTCGCCGTGCGGGGGGATTGGGATTAGGGATGGCGATTTCCAAGGCGCTGACCGATATTCAGGGCGGCGTTATTTCAGCGACCAGCGAGGGGCCGAACAAGGGATCGACATTCACCGTGAACCTGCCGGCGGTTTTGGCGCCGACGTTGCCTTTGCCATCGGCCGAAAGCCGTGAGCCAAAATTCCGTTCCAAGAACCGGCTGTTAAACATCCTGCTGGTGGAAGACCACGCCGACACCGCCCGGGTGATGAGCCGGTTGCTGCGGCGGCTGGGTCATACCGTGGAAACCAGCGAAACCGTCGCCGGCGCACTGGATCTGGCGATGAATCGCGACTACGACATCCTGCTGAGCGACATCGGCCTTCCCGACGGAACGGGCCTGGAGTTAATCCGTCAGATCAAGTGCAGAAAAGACATTCCCGCCGTCGCCCTGACGGGATTCGGCATGGACGACGACATCGCCAAATGCAAGGCGGCCGGCTTCACCGCCCACCTGACCAAGCCCGTGAATTTCCAGCGCCTGGAAATGGTGATCCAGCAAGTCGCAACGGCGGCAACCAAAGCGGTATGACACCGACGCACAAAAACCGACAGCGAACGCGCCGACGGTTCCAATGTCCCCAATAACGCCCACCGTGCTTGCACGGTGGGTTTTTCTGCCAAGGTCTCGTGCTTTGTTACAACCAACATTTCAGGTTGCGATAATCGAGACGAATGAGCCGCGCACGAAGGGTACTCTCGTAGTAAGCGGGTTGAGGGATCCGCTTACTTCGGGAGTACCCGGAGTACCCTCCGCGCGCGGCTCTTTATGCAATTGCGTACAAAAACGGACAAAATCATGCGGCGCGTATATCAGGATCACGATCACGCAAACGCGTCGCCAATCTGAAACGTGCTATCCTTCCTGATCAATCCCGCGCATCATCGCCCAACGCCACTTTCTCAACCCCACGCGCTGCCTTTTTCCATCCCGTAACCTATGCTCCCCGCATGGTTTTAACTCATCGAGCCTTCCTCCAACCATTCCTCTTTATCCTTTGCGCCGCCGCGGCCTTTTTCACCACCGGCTGCACCGGCTTCGACATCCTCAACGCTCCCGTTTCCTCCGTCGGCTATACCCGCCACGTTGATATTCCCTACGGCAACATTCCCCGCCAGAAGCTCGACATCTACCAGCCGCGCGGCGCAGAGCCCAATGCCCCTGTCGTGATCTTCTTCTACGGCGGCGAATGGTCCGCCGGGGAAAAGGGGAACTACCGCTTTGCCGGCGAGGCGCTCAGCAGCGAAGGATTCATCGCCGTCCTTCCCGATTACCGGCTCTATCCGCACGTTACATTTCCCGCATTCGTCGAAGATGCAGCCAAATCGGTGCGATGGGTCCACGACAACATCGCCCGCTTCGGCGGCGACCCGTCCCGCATCTACCTGATGGGCCATTCCGCCGGGGCGCAAATCGCCGTGCTGCTGTCGCTCGACCCGCATTATCTGGCGGACGTGGGCTTGAACCGCAATATGATCCGCGCCACCGCCGGTTTGTCCGGCCCATATGATTTTCTTCCCTACGGCGACGATCGGCTGGTTTTCAACATGAAGGCCACTGATAAAGCGCCGCCGGACGCGATGGAACCCATTCACTTCGCCGACGGCCATGCTCCGCCGATGCTCTTCATCCAGGGCGGCAAGGACCAGGTGGTGGATCCTTCCAACGCCACCGAGATGCAGCAAAAGATCTGCAAGGCCGGCGGATATGCAAAAGCCATCATCTACCCCGACATGGCCCACGAGGGGATCGTCATCGCCCTTGCTTCGCCTTGGCGCTGGCTCGCGCCGGTGCTGAAGGATTCGGCGGAATTCTTCAGGGAGCATTGATCCCAGCGCGCTGAATGCCCGCCTGACCAAGGGGGATGCGTGGTTGAATTATTCCAGCGTCCCCCGTGTCACCCCCAATTGGTTGAGCACTTTCAGTTGCCGCCACGTTGAGCGGCCGTCGTCCAATCCCGCCAGAACGCGGGCATACCCATCGAGCAGTGCCGTCGCTTCGCCCGGCGTTTCGCGCAGCAGTTCCACCCGATAATGCCGCAGGCCCAGTTGCTTCATCTCCGGCACATATTCGGCGGCGGATTGGGCGGTGCCGTTGTAGACGGTGTTACGGCAGCCGACGTCGGCCAGCAGGGGATGCGCCGCCGTTGCCCGGTCGCGAAGGTCAACTTGATGGGCTTCGCACGGGCGGCCGCAATCGCGGTAGTCTTTCCCGCTGGATAGCGTGTGGCAAAATACGCAATGCTCCATGTGAAACATGGGCATGTGCTGGTGAATCACCACTTCGAATGCGCCAACTGGAAATCGCCGCAGCATCGCGCCAAGTTGCTTCCAGCTCAGGTCGTAGCTTGGAACCATCCGGCGCAACCCGCGCACGGCGAAGACTGCCGCCGTTAGCTCGTTGGCGATGTTCAGCGAATAATCGCCAATCAGCGGCAATTCGGGAAACTCAGCCGCATACAGGCTTACCCCGGCGAGATTTCGCACGAGCACCGCATCCGGCCTGGCGGCGGCGATCTGCCGAAGCAGGCCATGCTCTGACGGCTTGACGATTCGTATCGTCGCCAGCGCGATCGGCACATTTGCCGCCCGCGCGGCAGCGACGGCGGCGGGGTATTTGCGGACGTCCTCGAATTCACAATACACGCCGGCAAATAACACCGACGGATCTGGCGATTGCCACTTCAGCAACGCCTCAAGCTGCGCCATCGTGCGCACCATCCCATAGAGCTGCAGCGGGCCATCGAGCGGCGGATATTGGGCCGTGAATCGGCTGAGAATGTCCGATCGCGTTGCTTCCAGCGCATCGCCATCGGCCAGTGGCCGGGCCGCACTGGCTGTGCGATTTTGCGTCAGTTCGGCAATTGCCCGGCGGCGCAAATCGTTCAACACGCTCTTGGGGACCATCACTTCCGCGCCGCCCTCAACAACGCCATTGATCGTCACCGACGCCAGCTCGAATGGCGTGTCGCCCAGGCGGCCGAACTGCTCGCGCACGGTGGCCGCTGACAGCGGATGGCGCTCGGCCCGCACCAGGGGGCCGGGCCAGGTTGCAGATTCCATGTGTCCCGCATCATCGCGCACCTGCACGAGAAGTTCGCCGCCGACTTGGCCGCTGATCTGCACATGCACCGGCGTTCGGCGGGCGACGCGGTCGCGGTTGTAACTTTGTTCCAGCTTTCGGCGGATGGCCGGATCATCGGTCTTCCAAACCAGGCTGCCTTCGGAAATAGCGGAAAGATTCACATCCCCCCGGCCAAAGCCAACTTCCGCCCGACGGGAATTCTTGCCGCCCATCGGCTTGACGCTGAATACGCGCCCGCCTTGCTCGTCCTGCTCGGGGTGTCCTTCATCGAACACCACGCCATCGCCCGGTTTTAATGCATTGGCCGATGCGTCGGGCGCATATTCGATGACGATCCCGCCCGCGGTGCGGCCAACAACATGGCCCACCCGCAAACCCCGGCTCTTGGGAAAGCGGGCGTGGACAAGTTCCTGGTGATTCACGCCATCAAGAAACCCGTGCGTAAAACCGCGCGAAAAACTCTGCGCCAGTTCCAGTTCCTGGTCGCGCGACAATCGAAACGGCTGCTGCTTCTCCACAGCGTCAATTGCCGCTCGATACGCCTGCGTCGTGGCGGCGACATAGTGAGCGCTCTTCAGACGCCCTTCAATTTTCAACGAGACCACCTTGGCGGCGGCCAATTCGCCGATCAGATCATGTGCCGCAAGGTCCTGTGGACTGAGCAAATATGACTTCTCGCCCAGATCGCGCTTTTGCCCGTCAACGATCAACTCATATGGCAACCGGCACGCCTGCGCGCATTGCCCGCGATTGGCGCTGCGCCCGCCGAGCGATTCGCTGGTCAGGCATTGCCCGCTATAGGCAACGCACAGCGCCCCATGCACGAATACCTCGACGGGCATCGTCGTGGCCGTGGTGATCTTCGTGATGTCGGCAACGGACAACTCGCGCGCGAGAATCGCCCGCTGCACTCCCAGCGACCGGACGAATTCGATTCCCAGCGGTTCGGTAAGGGTCATTTGCGTTGAGCCGTGCACGGGAAGCTGGGGGCAAAGCCGGCGGATCAGCGAGGCAATGCCCAGGTCCTGCACGATGACCGCATCAACGCCCGCGGCGGCGATGGCCGCGAGAAACCGCCCGGCCAATGGGAGTTCATCGGAAAAAATCAGCGTGTTGAACGCCACGTAGCCGCGAACATTGTGGCTGTGCAGATAAGCCATCGCCTCCGGCAGCGCTTCGAGCGTGAAATTTTCAGCGCGATAGCGCGCGTTAAAAATGCTTTGGCCGCCGTCGCTGCTCAACCCGAAATAGACCGCGTCGGCCCCGTTAGCAACAGCAGCCCGCATCGCCTCCATGTCCCCGGCAGGGGCGAGAAGTTCTGGAGCAGCGACAACGGATTGAGGAGCAACAGCGGATGACATGAGATGACCGTAATCCACTCGACACGGAGAAACAACCTCAACTGCACCACATCCGCACCACATCCCTTTTCATTCCTCATGATAGCCGGGGGCGGAAGCCCCGGAGTCTGCGGGTGAAAACACCCTCAGCATCTGCTCGATTTTCTCCCCTAACGCATCCCTAAATAATTTTCCATTTTTCCTCTTGCATTTTCCCCAATGTTGTCGATAAGATCACCCGTACAAACCCTGAACAGGGACGGATGCGGTGACTGCCGTCGAGTTCGGGAGCGGGTGTGCACGATGCACGGCCCGCATTCAAGTCACCACACAATAGGCCGGCTGACAAATATACCCGGCGCTTTGGAGCATCTCATGGCACGCTTCGGAAAATCGAAGTCGGAAGATTCCCCGCACAAGGAAGCACCTGTCGCCCGCGACATGCACGCTTCCAATCCCGCTCGCGACTCGGCCCTCTCGCGGGCCGTTCAGCAGATCGAAAAGCAGTTCGGCAAAGGGGCCGTCATGAAACTGGATGGGGATAATCCGGTGCAAATTGAAGGCATACCGACCGGCAGCCTGAGCCTAGATATCGCCCTGGGCGGCAAGGGCGTTCCGCGCGGCCGGGTGATCGAAATCTTCGGCCCGGAATCCAGCGGTAAGACCACGCTTACCCTGCACATTATTGCCGCCGCACAGGCCGCGGGGGGTGTGGCGGCGTTTATCGACGCCGAGCATGCGCTCGATCCCTCCTGGGCCAAGCGCCTGGGCGTTCATCTTGACGATCTGCTGGTTTCCCAGCCGGATACTGGCGAGCAGGCGTTGGAGATTTGCGAGTTGCTGGTGCGATCCAACGCCGTCGACGTGATCGTCATCGACTCGGTGGCGGCCCTGATTCCCCGTGCGGAAATCGAGGGGGAAATGGGCGACAGCCACGTCGGCTTGCAGGCCCGGCTTATGTCGCAGGCGCTGCGAAAGCTCACCGGCGCTATTTCCAAGAGCAAAACCACCGTCATCTTCATCAACCAGATTCGCGAGAAGATCGGCGTGATGTTCGGCAACCCCGAAACCACGCCCGGCGGACGCGCGCTGAAGTTTTACGCCTCCATCCGCATCGACGTCCGCCGAACCGGCACGATTAAGGAAGGTGAGGTTTCCGTGGGCAACCGCACCCGCGCCCGGGTGGTGAAGAACAAGATTGCCCCGCCATTCCGCGATGCGGAATTCGACATCATGTTCGACCGCGGGATCAGTTATGAAGGCGATCTGCTCGATCTTGCCGCCACGTGTAACGTCGTCGAGAAAACCGGCGCCTGGTACAACTACGGCGCGACGCGCCTTGGCCAGGGCCGCGAAAACGCCAAGGCATTCCTGTTCGCCAACAAGGACCTCGCCCAGGAAATCCGCGCGGCGGTGTTGGAAAACAAGGGCCTGACCGCCGCCAAGGCCGCCATGGACACGCCGCTGGAGCCGGCGGAATTGGAGGAGGCGGAAGTGTAGGCGGACGCCATTGATATTACCGGGATAGATCCGGCTCTTCAAAGATGTCACGGAGAGTCGTGTTTTCGGGGTGTGGCCGTCTTTCTTGGCAACCCGTAGGGTCGGCGTACTCGCCCACCATCTTTCGCGGGTGGCAAATGGCGGGCGAGTACGCGCGAGTACGCCCACCCTACATTGAGCAACCGATTGCCAAAAAAGACGGCCACATCCTGTTTTCGCTCCAAGTTTTCCTTGATGGAGACGGACACAAGGCGCTCGCGAAGGCGGACGCGAAGATCAGGCATCAGACGATTTGACCATTATCAAATCAACGCCTTGGACTTCTGCGATTTGTGTAATACTTTAGCGCAGCCTTCGCGTCTTACTTCGCGTTATCGCGCCTTCGCGAGCGTATTTTAATCGATTTTGACCACGGATTTCACGGATGCGCACGGATAAGAAAAGTCCCTGATTTCCTTCCCATCCGTGTATATCCGCGAAATCCGTGGTCAGACCTCTTCCGCGCTGCTGATCCAGTCCGGTTTTGTTACCTATAACGAATAAGCTGTTGAGTTTGGCGCGGTTGTTGCTTCCAATGCCCGGCTATGCCTGAAAAACTGAAATCTGTCATCACCCGCCGGTTTCTCTTCGGGCGGATTCTGCTGATCGCGACAATTTTTCTGCTGGCGATGCCCGCCATCGCCGCTGCGCCGGCGAATTCCGACGAGCAGGTGCTGCATTACCTGAACCATACGATCGAATGGCACGGGCGCGTCTCATCGCTCGATCAGGGGAGTGTCAGTTCCAATGAAATTCTGTTCCGCGACACCATCCGCCAGAATGCCGACCAGGTTCTGCACCTTGCTTTTGCCGCGGCGCGCGGGCAGGCGGCTTATCTGGCGAGTGGCAAGACAGCGACCACGGCTCCCAGTGGCGATGCCAGCAAGCTGGCGCAGGGCGCCGCCAAGGCGACCCAGCGCGTCACGGAGATTCAGACTCAGCTCGACCAGATCAATCAGCAGATCAAGGATGCCACCCAGCCTTCGCCGGACGTGCTCAGCGCCCGGCGCGACATGCTGGTTTCGGAATTGAATCTCGCCAAGGCGCGCCAGGGCGTTCTTCAGGATCTGGTCGGGTTTACCAACAGCAACGGCGCGAGCGGCGATCTTTTGCAGAAAATTGACGAGCTGGAGCGGTCCGCTCCCGCCGCCCAAAGCGGCGCACAACCCGCATCCACTGCAAAGCCCGCCAGCACCGCGTCCACCGAAAACTATCGTCCCGAGTCCGGGGGCATTCTCAGCCTGGTAACCGAGATGTTCACCCTCACCGGCCGGCTGAAAGAAATCAGCACATTGACCGACCAGACCGCCGACTTGCAAAAGCAGGCTGAATCGTTGCGCGCGCCAATTCATGCCGAGTTGCTCGATGCCATTCACCGGGCCGATGCCCTGTCGCAGAATAAAGACTCGGATGATCCCAAGGCCCTGGAGGCGCAGGGACATGAGTTCGATGCGCTGTCGGCTCGATTCAATTTGATCACTGCCGCCGACATTCCGCTGCGAAAACAGATTACCTTCCTTGGTTCGACGCAGGGGAACTTAAAGCAGTGGCGAACCACCGTCGATCGAACCTACGGCCGGGTCATTCGGGCTTTGTTAATCCGCCTGGGCGCCATCGCCATCGCGATCCTCGTACTGCTGGGCATCTCGGCGTTGTGGCGGCGGGCAACATTTCGCTATGTCAACGATGCCCGGCGCCGGCGGCAGTTTCTGCTCATCCGCCGATTGGTGGTGGGGGCGTTGATCATCGTGATTATCGTGGGCGGCGTGGTGACGGAATTCAGCTCGCTGATGACCTTCGCCGGGCTGATCACCGCCGGCATCGCCGTCGCATTGCAAACTGTCATTCTCTCCGGCGTGGCCCATTTCTTTTTCATGGGCCGCTATGGCGTCCGCGTCGGCGATCGCGTCACCATCGCGGGCGTCACCGGCGACGTCATCGACATCGGCATCTTCCGCCTTTACCTCATGGAGCTCGGCGGCGACGGAAAAGATACCAACCCCACCGGCCGCATCGTCGTGTTTTCCAACGCCGTCCTGTTTCAACCCTCGGCATTTTTCAAGCAGCTTCCCGGCACCGACTATGTCTGGCACGAAGTGGCTCTCACACTGGCTCCCGATACGAATCATCAGCTTGCCGAGACGAAATTGCTCGGCGCGGTGCAATCGGTTTATGCCAAATACAGCGATGTGATCCAAAAGCAGTATGAGGTGTTGAAGGACACGGTCCATTTCCAGATTCCCGCGCCACAGCCGAAGGGACGGTTTCGCTTCGTGGACGAAGGCCTGGAGTTTGTCGTGCGTTATCCCGTGGAAGTCCGCCAGGGTGAGGAAATCGACGACCAGGTGACCCGCCAGTTGCTCGATGCCATTCAAAAGGAGCCAAACCTGAGGCTCGTCGCTTCAGGCACCCCAAAGATTCAGCCGGCGGCGTGACAATTCTTTGAAGTTGTTGGAAGAGTTCCAATTCAAAAGCGGCGGGGTTGCCGTTGTGCGCCATGGCGGATGGTCAAAACGACCACGATGCGCTCGCTTGGAATAACCCGATAATAAATAATAAATGGTGGAAGCGACAATGCATGCACAACGTGGTTTGGATCGCGGCTCGATCGATACACCTTGCATCGCTGCGGCATTTCCATCAGCGAATCAATTGCCTCAATAACGCGGGTTGCAACGGAAACGGCGTTCTGCGCCGACTTCTTTTCAATATAGTTGAACGTGCGACTTATATCCGACGAGGCGCGTGGAAGAATGATGATTCGATATCGCTCCGACACACATCACCTATTTCTTGATGTATCGAGCGGTGAGTTCGGCGCGAACGTCTTCCCAGGCTCTACCTTCGCCGCGCCCAAATTGCGCCTCGCCCTCCGCAATGGCCTGGAGTGTTCCTGGATCGAGATCCTCCAAAATACCATTCTCAGCTTCCTGAGCAGCTTGAAGGGCGGTGCGCAGGGCATCATCAACGTTGGCGAATGACCCGATCTTCATCCGGCTCTCAAGCAAACGTTGCGTTTCGGGACTTAAGACAATATTCATGATCCAAACTCCGGATGAAGTATATCTTTCGTCTGAGGAAATCGCCAGTATTTTAGGCGGGCAGGCAATGGCGATGTCTTTGAGGGCGGGCTGCGATGAAACTGCCAACTGTCGAAACAGGCTTTTTTAGACGGGATCGCCCGCTTCGGATGCCTTGCTTCAACCCCCTCCAGCCATTACATTAGAGGGCTTTCCCCGGTGGAGGGGGAAGCATTGCCGTTTTGCCCGGGAAAATAGTTTGCAGGAGCGATTTTCGTGATCATCGTGATGAATTCCCACGCGCCGCAGGCGTCGATCGAACGCGTGGTCGCAGAGATCGAACGCATGGGCAGCAAGGCCCATCTCTCCCGCGGACAGTTTCGCACCGTCATCGGCGCAGTCGGCGAAGAGGGAACACTCGACCAATCACACCTGGCCGCCCTCGACGGCGTGGAAAAAGTCGTGCCCATCATGAAGCCCTATAAACTCGCCAGCCGCGAGTTTCATGAAGATGACAGCGTGGTTGAAATCGGCGGCGGGCGCGTGCCGGTGGTGAAGGTTGGCGGCACGCATGCCGTCTGCATTGCCGGGCCTTGCGCGGTGGAAAATGAGACGATGCTCAACCGCATCGCCCGCCACGTTCGCGACGGCGGGGCGACCGTCCTGCGTGGCGGCGTCTATAAGCCGCGAACCAGCCCGTATTCATTCCAGGGAATGGGGCTTGAGGCGCTGAAATGGATGCGGGCGTGCGGCGATGAGCTGGGAATGCCTATTTGCGTCGAAGTGATGGACACCCGCCAGGTCGAGCAGATGGAGCCGCACGTCGATTGCTTCCAGATCGGCGCGCGGAACATGCAGAATTTCGACCTCCTGCGCGAAGTCGGGAAAACCAAGGTGCCGGTGCTTCTGAAGCGCGGGCTTTCGGCCAGCGTCAAAGAATGGCTGATGTCCGCGGAATATGTCTTAAGCCAGGGAAACCGCGGCGTAATTCTCTGCGAGCGCGGGATCAAGACATTTGAAGACAGCGCCCGATATTCGCTCGATCTGAGTTCGATCCCTGTGGCAAAGAGTTGGTCGCACCTGCCGATGATCGTCGATCCGAGCCACGCCGCCGGAAAGCGCGACTGGGTGGGAAGCTTGGCGCTGGCCGGGATGGCGGCGGGGGCGCACGGCGTGATCGTGGAAGTGCATTACAACCCCGCCGAGGCGCAGTGCGATGGGCCGCAGGCGCTGTTGCCGGAAATGTTCAAGGCGCTGATGGGGCAGCTCAGGCAGATCGCGGCGGTGACGGGGAAGGAATTTGCGGACATTGCGGAACCGGTGGGGGTCAAATAACCGGATGCGAAGCAACATTAATTCACGCCGTGGACGAGCTGAAAGCGAGGACGCGGATGGGCGCGGTGAGTAGTCCGCCCTAATAAGAATCCGGGCCCTCGCCTTTGGCTCGTTCCCGGCGTGAACAATAGCATCGCAAGAACTCATAATTAGCAGCGAACACTCGATAGAAAAAAATGCGAACAAAATTTATTGCCGGCAACTGGAAAATGAACACCACCAAGTCCTCGGCCACCGAATTGGCCAAGGGCATCGCCAAAGGCGCGCCGGCTTCGGGCGTGCTGGTGGGTGTGGCGCCGCCATTCGTTTATCTTGACGCGGTGGGGCAGGCCATCGCCGGTTCTTCGGTGCTGCTGGGCGCGCAGGATGCGTATTTTGAAAAGAGCGGCGCGTTCACCGGCGAAATTTCGGTGGACATGCTCAAAGACATCGGCGTGAAATTCGTCCTGACCGGCCATAGCGAACGGCGGCATGTGCTGAAGGAATCGCCGGAACTGGTCGGGAAAAAGGCCGATGCGGTTTATGCCGGGGGATTGATTCTCGTTCACTGCGTCGGCGAAAAGCTGGAAGAGCGCGATGCGAATCAGACGCTGGCCGTCGTCGAGGCGCAGATGAAGGAGCTGAAGCCGGGTACAATGACCGATCCGGATCGGCTGGTGATCGCTTATGAGCCGGTCTGGGCGATCGGCACTGGGCGCACAGCCAGCGACGAGCAGGCGCACGAAGTGCATGCGTTTATCCGGCAGTTGCTGGGCAAAATGTGGAACCCTGGTTTTGCCGATCGCGTACGGATTCAGTACGGCGGCAGCATGAAGCCGGAAAACGCCAAAGGCCTGCTCGGCCAGAAAGACGTGGACGGCGGGTTGATCGGCGGGGCGGCGCTCAAAGCTGAAAGCTTTTTGGGAATTGTCAAAGCCGCTGTTTGAAAGCCCTGCGATAAAGAATCCGTTGGAGACACTCATGACCATTTTGATTCAGGCAGCGTTCATTGTCGTATCGGTTCTGCTGACGGCAATGGTTTTGATTCAAGCCGGGCGCGGCCGCAGTGTCCCGGGCATTTTTGGCGGCGCGGGCGGCGACACGATCCTTGGTCCGCAAGCGGCCGGCGCAATGACCTGGGCAACCAGCATTGTATTTGCACTATTCCTTGTCCTGGCGATCGCGCTGAGCCTGGTTCACTAAAGCAGCCATCGGTGAAAACGCTTCTGAAATCTGGAGACCCATGCTTACCTTTTGGTACTACACACTTATCTGCCTCTTTATCTTCATCTGCATCGTGTTGATGATGCTGGTGCTGGTTCAAAAAGGACGCGGCGGGGGGTTGTCAGGCGCATTTGGCGGCGGCGGTGGCGGACATACCCCCTTCGGAACCAAGACCGGAGACGTCCTCACCTGGGCAACCAGCATCCTGTTCGGCGTGTTTCTCATGCTGGCGATCGGCCTGAACTGGGTCTCCAACAAACGTCAGGACATGGCCGACAAGGAGAAAACGGCTATCAACACCGTGGTGCCGGTCCATGGCAGCGGGAAGTAAAACGCGCCATCCAGCGATGGAGGCGGCCTCGCCCCCCGGACGCAAACGGCGGCGATTTGCACAAGAGGCGCATGAATAAAGTGTCGTTTGGGGAACGTTCAGAACCAGGAATCCCGAATGATTGTCAGCATGACCGGCTTTGGTGACGCCACCGGGGAACACGATGGCACCCATTACACCGTCGAAATTCGCTCGCTGAATAACCGCTTCTTTAAGCCGGTCATCAAGCTCCCCGATGCTGTCGGCGGAATGGAGCCGGAACTGGAAGCGATGCTCCGCGAAAAGCTCGGCCGCGGATCCATCACCTATATCCTGAAGTTGCGCAGCGACACCGCCGAGGCGGCTTATCACCTGAACATCCCCGCGCTCAAAAGCTATCTGCAACAGCTTCAGAGCATTCAGGGGCTCGACCGCTTCGTGCAGATCGATCTGGCCAGCCTCGTTGAACTGCCCGGCGTATGCCAGGAGCCGCGCGACGACACCGACGAGATCAGCCGCCATGGCGACACGATCCGCTCTTTGACGGCCAAGGCGATTAGCAAGCTCGACGCGATGCGCCGCCGCGAAGGCGAATCGCTTCACCAGGAGCTGATCCGGCAGATTCGATCGATCGAGGAAAACCTGGCGGAAATCGCCAGGCGCGCGCCGCTGGTGGTGGCGGATTACAATCGCAGATTATTGCTGCGGATCAACCAGCTTTTGAATAACGCCGAGTTGAAGGTCAACGAGGCGGATGTGATACGGGAGGTTGCGGTTTTTGCCGAGCGCGCGGATATTGCCGAGGAAATCCAGCGTTTGACGATGCATTGCAATGCGTTTGAGCAAAGCTGCAAGAGCACCGAGCACGCCGGCCGCAAGCTCGATTTCATCGCCCAGGAGCTGTTGCGCGAGGCCAACACCATCGCCAGCAAAGCCAACGACGCGACCATCGCCCGGCATTGCGTGGATATCAAGGGAGCGATCGATCGGGTGAAGGAACAAGTGCAGAACGTCGAGTAGAGCCATGCCACAATCCCCATCGCATCCCGGTCTTCTCATCGTTTTATGCGGCCCCGCGGGCGTCGGCAAGAGCACCATTTCGCGCCGCCTGTCTGAACGAATTGACCTGGCCTATATCGTCAGCCTGACCACGCGCGAGAAACGCAAGGGAGATGAAAAAGCAAAAATCTACGACTACATCACCCGCGAGGAATTCTTCCGCCGGCTTGATCACGACGAGCTTTTGGAATATGCCCAGGTCTACGGCGATTATTATGGCACGCCAAAGCACCCGGCCCTGGATATTCTTGCCTCGGGAAAAGACATTCTGCTGGAAATCGACGTGCAGGGCGCGCTCCAGGTGCGATGGCAATATCCCAATGCTTTGCTCGTTTTCGTGCTTCCCCCCGATGCCGAGACTTTAAAGCAGCGGCTGAACGATCGTGGCCGGGAAGGACCGGAAGAGATAGACAAGCGCTACCGTGCCGCCAAGCGCGAGGTGCAGATGGCCAAGGGAAGCCGGGCGTTCGATCACATGGTGATCAACGATGCGGTCGATCGTGCGGTTGATGAAATCATCAAGACGATCAAGCACAAGCGGGCGGGGGGGATTTAAACGTTTTGTCACTGGTCATTGGTCATTGGTCATTTGTTCTTGTGCTTAGTGATGTGCCATGGACGTGCGGCGGCCCGATAGTGGAGCAAACTGAACAACGAGCCTATGATTGAGATTGGACAACTGACAACTGACAACTGACAACTGACAACTGACAACTGACAACTGACAACTGACAACTGACAACTGACAACTGACAACTGACAACTGACAACTGACAAGACCCACCAAACGAGGAATAGCAAATGATTGAAGCCTTGAAGAGCGATGAGATCGTGAACAAAGTCGGCGGCCGGTTCAAGCTGACGGCCCTCATCCAAAAGCGGATGATGGAGTTGATGGACGGCGCCCGCCCGTTGGTTGAGCGCGGACATATGACCGACCTGGAAACCGTGATCCAGGAAATCCTGCAGGACAAGATCGCCATCGACTACGAAGCCAGCGGCCTGGCCAAGCCGGAAGAATTGCGCTAAGCGCGAAGCAGATAGGATGCGATAAAGGCGCGCAGCAGGATCGCTCGGGATGCCTACACTGGTGCCGCCATCTCGAGAAGCGCTTCTCGCGTTTCGTGAATTCGTTGCCGAGAGCGATCCTGGAGGTTTATCAATAACTCCGGCTTGAACCCGCGACACAATAAAATGGAGCCTGAACTTTTCGACGCCGTCGTGGCAGTCTTGAGTTCGCATCTTGGGTTACCAAGGCGTAAACAGAATGGACACTCCAGTGTTGCGGTCTGAAAACGTGGCGAATCCGTCAACAAATGCCGCGGCACCCAACCTCGCCGGCAAGGAGATCATCGTCGCCGTTTGCGGCGGGATCGCGGCTTACAAGGTTGCCGACGTCGTCAGCAAGCTTGTGCAACAGGGGGCCGGCGTAACCGTCTGCATGACCGCCGAGGCGCAGAAATTCATCACGCCGCTCACCTTCGAGGCGCTGTCCGGGCGGAAGGTTCACACCGGCACATTCGATCTCGTCGAAAGCTCCGATCCTCAGCATATCTCGCTGACCGAACGCGCCGACCTGATGCTCGTCGCCCCGGCCACCAATAACATCATCGCCAAAGTCGCCCACGGACTGTGCGACGATCTGGTCAGCCTGATGATATGCGCGGCGGCGTGCCCGGTGGTCTTCGCACCGGCCATGAACAACCGCATGTGGAGCAACCCCATCGCCCAGGAAAATCTCGCGAAGCTGATCAAAGTCGGCTACCACTTCATCTGCCCTGAATCCGGCTGGCTCGCCTGCCGAAACGTCGGCACCGGCCGCCTGAGCGAACCGCGCACGATCGTTGCCGAGGTCGTGAAGCTGCTGACCGACCCGTCGGCGGCCATCAAAGCCGTCGGCCCGGCAACGGTCGACGAGTCAAAATAGATTCTTATGTCATGGGTTTTGAAGCGTGTATCGCGGGAAGAGCAAAGCCGACCACGCCGGATCGCTTCGAGATCGGCGCTGATTGATCACGGAGCCGGATCGAACTGCCGGTACCACTTGGCCCTGCTACCGGCAAGATGGGCCTTTGTCGGATCATCAACGAATTCCGGGCTGACTGCGAGTTGTGGACTGGCGTTGCCTCGCCAATAGATCCATCCCGAGGCGATGCTGCCTTGCGACCATTCGACGCTGATCGGCCCCACCACGATCATCGCGTTTCCGTCCGTCTCGCGCGCCAAACCGCTCCCGCTTACAACCGTTGGCGAATGAAAGTCGCTGACGCCATTTGCGAGATACAGCCACTGATAGTTGATAGGATCGGACGAGCCGCTGGCGATTTTGATTGCCACGAGCGAGGTTCCATCGCGCAGGAAGAAGAATTTGCCATAGGGAACGCGGATCGCATTTGAGCTCTTGGAAATGCCGCCGGTTCCGATCGGAACTTGGGACGGGCTGGAAGAAGCCATTGTCAAAGCCGCCGCGACGGCCGCGCGTCTCGCGTGCTCGTGTAAAACCGCCGCGACGATCACAGCGATGATCGCGAGAATCGCAAAAGTCGTAAGGAGGGCGACTCGCCGTGACGATCGTTGCCGCGGCGCGTAGGACAATAGCGTTGGCGGATGATCGTCGTCCATGCTCGCTCCTTATACCGCGTGCGAATCGCGCGGCATATCAGACTGATGACGCAAACTGAGCGGTTGCTTCATAACGCTGTCGTGACACGGCCGTCTCGGCCGAGCCCATGCCCCGCCATGCAAAGCCGCCCAGTTGCAGACCTATTCGCCGAGTACGATAATCGCCAACCATGGGATCCTTACCCTTGGCAATAATTCCCCTGGCCGACGGTTTCGCCCCCGGGTTGCTCGTCATGGTCTTGATCATGTTGGCGGCAATCGTGGCGGCACTCCTGATCGCCGCGATCATCGCGGCGTTTCTCCTTGCCTGCCTCCTCCTTTTGATCGCCTGCGGAATCGTTTCCGCTTCAGTGATCACCGGCGTTGCCCGGCGCAGCATTTCCACCGGGTTCCGCACGTTCTTTTTATCTTCAGCAGCCGTTGCCGGGATCCCCATCGGCATATTCAGCCTTTATCTGGTTCTTCACCTGGTCCATCACGCTCGCCCGTTATCGATGATTGCCACTTGGGGGGCGGTTGTCGGTTCACTGGCCGGTTTTTGTGCCGCTTGGATGTTCAATGCGCTGTGGGGTGCGGGTTTGGCGTGGACAATCACGCGCCTGCAACGGCGCTCCGCCGAATCGGCATCCCCCAGCGGATGTTTGAATTGATCACCGCCGGCAGGAGCGAACGGATGAAGCCGCCTTTTTCGGCGCGATCATTCGCGACACGCATCCCGCCCGCGCGCGATGGTTTTTGCGCGGAAAGCACAACGCACGGCCGAGACGGCCGTGTCACGAATGATCGTGCCGAAAAACGCGGCCACGCCCAACACCAACCGCGAACCGCTCAACGCCTTTGAAACCCTCCGGTAAAACAAGCGAGATTCATCCGGAAAAAATTCTGCAAGGGAGAACGCCATGTTTCAAGGGAACGGCCGTCGGCTTTTGATTCTTTGCGGCGCAGTGGCCGGAGTGTGCGGACTTGCGCCGGCAACATTCGCGGCCAACGTTGCCATCATCCTGCCGCTGCATCGCGTGGCGTATCAGACCAACGAATGGATCGACGTTTCCGTGGTGCGATCGGATGCCACGGCACTGGCGGCGGGGAATCTCACGCTGAGCGTCAGCGGCGACGATGCCAGCAAAATGGTGTTCACATTCCCCGCCAAAGCCGTGGCGGTGGAGGGGAAAGATGCGCGGGAAACCGCGCATCTGCATTTGAACGGGCAACTGATCCGGCCGGGGAAATATACCATCGAAGCAGCCGTCGATGGGGCGACGGCCAGCACGGCAATCGAAGTTTACTCCCACATCCGCCGCAGCAATTTCAAGCTGATCGACTGGGGATCATCTTCCAGCGGAAAAGAACAGGCAGTCCTCGGCGAAGATGGCATGGGCTTCAACCTGATCTACTTCACCCGCCTCAGCCCCGACGACATGATTCGCGGCGGGGCCGACTTCATGCGCAACTGCACTATGTCCGGCGGGCACCAGATGGACCTTCGCCAGGAATGCGATTGGTCCGACCCTTACGCCCTTCAAGGCGGCGAAGCGCGCGTGGTCAACGAAGCGCTGCAGGATCGCACGCTGCCCAACTGCCTGGGGGTGCATTTTTATGATGAGCCGGGGCTGACGTGGTGGAAGGACCCGAAGAACGAAAATGTGATGGTGCCGTTCAATATTCCCTCGCAGGATCGCTCGTACAAAAGCGCGTTTGGGGCGGAGCCGCCGCATTGGAGCGATGTCAAGCCGAACGATCCGGCGGCAGTCGCCAAATGGGACGCCATGAACCGCTGGAAGGAATCATTCCTGGAGGCGGCGTGGAAATATTCGGCGTTCGGCGTTTCACAGGTGCGGCCGGATTTCCTCTCCGTCACCCAATCGCAATATGGGTGGATGGCCTACGCCGACGGCTATTATTTCAACGTCGCCCGGGCGCTGCCGGTCATCAGCGGGCATGGCGGATATGACGATGGCCCGGCCACCTACTTCTATCCATCCTTCTTTCACGAGATGGGCCGGATTCGCGATACCAATAAGCCAATCTGGTATCTGCCGACGTGGTACGGCGAATCCAGCGACCAATATCGGCTGGAACAATATCTGTCGTTCATGACCGACTTGCAGGGCATGGCCAAGCCGCCCGACATGAAAGTGCAGGACCCGGCCAAGACCAAAGACGCCGACGGAATCGTCGAATCGAACAAGCTGATGGCCCGCATCGGCACGATTTTCACCACCATGCGCCCGACGCGCCCGGAAGTGGCGATGCTCTATTCCCTGTCGCAGGACCTTGGCGCGGAAGTCCGCGATATGCAGGACCACAAGAAGATCGACATTGCCGCCTATGAAGGCGGCGATCATACCCGCGCGAAAATGCTGGCCGCTTATCTGGCGGGAAAATTCATCCATATGCCGCTCTGGCCCATCGTTGAGGAAGATGTCCTCGACGGCACCCTGGCGGCAAATCACAAGGCGGTTGTGCTGGCGGGAATTGATACACTCGATCCGAAAGTCATCACGGCGTTGGAAGCCTACGCCGCCGGCGGCGGGGTGGTGATCGTCAGCGATGACTGCCATGTGCAGATCAAAGGCGCGACAAAACTGGGAGCCGAGGCGCCGGTGAAGTTGTATCACGAGATGAACGAATCGTGGGCGAAGGATCAGAAGCATTCGATGGAGATTCGCCGGGTGGAATATTGGCAGAAGGAAGTTGCGCCGTTCGCCAAGGCGCTGCAAGGCCGGCTTTCGGCGCTGGGGTTAAAGCCGGCCCTCGATGCCGACAAGCCCGGCATCATCACGCAGCGCCAGGCGCAGGGAGACATCGAATATCTCTTCGCCGTCAATGCGACACCGTATGCGCATAATCCCGATGCGCAAATCCAATCCGCGTCGGCAACGCTCAGCACCGCCGCCGACGATCGGCCGATCTACGATGTCGTGCATTCGCAACTGGAACCCGGCTTCAAGCCGGTGGATCATCGGCTGGCGGGGGAATTCGTCTTCGGTCCCGGCGAAATGCGCGTTTTCGCGCGCACGGCCCGGCCCGTCGGCGGGGTGCAGGTGCAGATGCCGGTCCTCTTCCGCGATTTCACCGTCGCCAGCGCGCCCATCCGCATCGAATCTTCCGCCATGTTGCTCGATAACCAGCACGGCGTAATCTGCGGCTCCGCGCCGATGCAAATCCGCCTGATCGATCCGCTGGGCCAGGTTCGCTACGACCTGTACCGCGCCACCGATCGCGGCGTTCTTCGCATCGACCTGCCCCTGGCCGCCAACGACCCGGCGGGGGAGTGGAAACTCACCGTGCGCGAGTTGCTCAATAACAAGGAAGCAACGGCATCCTTCACCTATCACCCCGCTGCCCAATGCGGCGCTATGGCCGGCGCAACCCATCGCGCCGTTTCCTTCGGCGACGATGCCGACCATATTTTCAAGCTCTTCCGCACGCATCAGGATTTCACGATCGTCGTTGGCAAGGGCGATTACGACGCCGCCGCGGCGCGCATCGCGGAAATTCTCAAGCCCTGGGGAGCCGAGTGCAAGGTGGTGAAGGCCGCGGACGTGAAGGTAAATCAGCCGTCGCCCGAAGCGCTGAAAACCTGGACCGGCCTGTCGCCCGGCCGGCCCGATCCGAAAAACCTCAACGCCGCCGCCGTGGGCTTCGATCTTCGCGGCCCGGCAATTCTTCTCGGCAACGCCGCCGACAACCCGCTGATCAAATTCGCCGAGGAGCAAAAGTTTCTGCCGTACAAAGCCGACGCCAAAGACTTCCCCGGCCGTGGCCGCGGCTACATCGCCTGGCAGCGCGACGCGGTAAGCTACGGCGCGGAGTCGGTGACGCTGATCGGCTACGACGCCGAGGGAATCTCCCAGGCCATCGGCACCTTCTACGAAGCCGTCGCCGGCATCGATCCACTGACCAAATACGACCTTCCCGCCCCCGCCAACATCACCCCCGCCACAACCCGCACCGCCGCCCCCGAGGCGGCAATTGCCTGGAAGGTCGCCTTGCCAGACCGAGCCGTCTCGATGGTGATCGACGCCGGCAAAATCGCCCTCACCACGGAAGACGGCTCGATGACCGAACTGGAAGCCGACGGAAAACTTTTCCTTCACCAGGCCGGCATAGCCGAGCCCAAGCGCGCCGCATCTGGCGCGCTTCCCAAGGACCTGCCCAAATCCATCCTCCCCAACCGCATCGTAAAAACCATCGCCACCGCCGACGGCCTGACCGCGATAGGCTACTGGGGCGGCACGGTGCAAATCCTCGACGCCGCCGGCGCGACGAAATCGTCGCAGGTTCTGCCGAATGATATCACCGACATGGGCTGGCTGAAGGGAAAACTGATCGTGGCGCTGGCGGATGGATCGGTGATGGCGCTGGAGGTGAAATAAGGCAGAAATGCCCCCACGGCCGTCTCGGCCGCGTCTAAATAACCCTGCACGATTACGCGCTACTGTCATCCTGAGGTACTCCGAAGGATCTTGCTGTTTTCACCGCAACGGCTAGATCCTACGCGCGACCGATCCGGGTCTTCGGAGTACCTCAGACACCGGCGTGCGCATTTAAATAATCTGCCCCCTGGCCCATTTCCCTGGGGCTACACGAGGAGGAGGTCGCCACCTTTGAGCGCCACACCCCCACCTATCAAGAACAGATAAAATTCGTTGACTGTCTCGCTTTCAGCCACGTCGCAATCCAAGGCGGCGTTGATTGCCATCGATAGTTTTGACGCCGATACCAGTGGCGTCAACATCGGCTCCACCTGGGCCGACGTCGTCCCCACGCCCGAGCCGACCGCGCTGGCCCTGGTCGCCCTGGCGGGCGCAGGACTCCTGCGCCGCCGCCGGTTAGTCCGACATTGAGGAACTGATAGCTTGCGGAGAGAATCGAGCCGCGATTCGGGTTAGACATTTCCGGGCTAGGCTGGCAGGTATTGCCTTGGTGGCGCTTTCATGTCTTTTGGCGGCGATCCGGTCGGGGTTCATCCTGATCCAACGCCGATGAAAGGCGATGCACTGCGGGGGGCGAGGCCGGGTCTGGTAACCAGCGCGAAGCCGCCGAATTAAGCGGGTCTCGTTTCGGTTTCCGCGGAATTAGGAATGTCCCTTTTTGTTCGTCCCAAGTTCCGAGCGAAAAGTGAAACCGGGCCGCAGCTGATTCAAAGAAACCAACTGCGTCCCAGCAGCGTCCCCGGTTTCATTCTCCTCCTCGTTCCCAAGTGGTGTCGGAAAGCCTCCGGCGGGGATGTTTTTTAATTTATCGCCTTGGTGCCTCCAGCAATTGGCGGGAATTTCGTTGACGATGCGGAATGGAGGCAGGGATGATTCCGCCGCCGGGTGGAAGGATGGGGCAACGCAGTCGTGACTTCGGGGAGGTCGGTCGAGGCAAGGGCCGATCGCCAGAGCGACCGCCGACGGCGAGGGCCGGGCGTTTGATACACCCGACTTTTTACTTCCCCTTGGCTGCTTGACTTCGGCGAGTGCAGTCGAGTCGAGGCACCAAAGCGGTGAGATGACGGACAGCATTCCCCGCGCGACGCCAAGCCGAGAACCGCACCTGTCGCCTATCCCGTTGTCCGATCCACATTCGTCCTGAATCATGGTTTTCAACCGCCAGATGGTTTTCCCGCTTTTGCCCGCACCAAGAAGGCAGGATGACGGATTACGCCCTTTTCCTTGTTTCCTGCCGAAAAAGGATCAACGGTGCTACGCGATATTAAAGTGGCAGTCGACTTCAACTCGGCATCCAACGGTTCCCGGACGGAATGCGTCAGTTTGCCGTCGTTGTAGCTCGCTAACATCCTTGCTGACAAGTCGTACTTTTCGATTCGTAACTCGGGCACTCAGATGAAGTAGGCGAGACAGATGTTCAGGTTCTATCCTGCTGCTGCCGATTCGTATGATGACGTCGGTATTCTTCTGTGCAAAACCTGCAATTGACCGCCACATATCTGCAATGAACGACCAGTATTTAGGCTCAAAGGAATACCTGTCGTCGCGCGACAGACGACCTGCTGACGGCATCGGCGGCCCACCTAAGAACCACAGCCGCAACCATTGATCTTCTTCAAAATTGGTCACATCAAAGTAAGGGGGCGAAGTTATTACGCATCGCACAGGGTACTTCACCGGGTCGACCTTTCGCGGTAAATCTCTCATATCGGTATGAAGGATCAAAGCGTCGCCCCGGGGCCGTTCGCTCTCATAGCGAAACGCAATGTAATGCTCGACGACATCGAACACATCGCGCTCCGGTGGCGCCATCCCTCTTTTCTTCCAGAAATTAACCGAGTATCGGGGCTTCGTACTGATTGTGCGCGGCATTTGGTTGCTCAAGTACCTGGGGGTATTGTCGCCGTGCAAGGCTCCGAGGACTAGGGCGGCGAGCATTGCGTCTGACCGCCGAGTGCGCCATTCGAGCGCTTCTCGCAGGAAGAGTAGTTGTGCAAGTGTTGATTCCGCGAACGCGTGTTTGAAAAACTCGGGACACTCCTTCGCGCGGTTTGTCCAGCGCGTTGAGCGGTATTTATGCTTCGTCGCGCGAAGACGATCGAAAACAATACTCTCGCTCGGAGCGCACACCTTGGCCTTTGTGAGGCAATACGCGACGTCGTTAACATCGCAGGCAACGGCCCGGCGTTCCATGAGGACTGCCTGGCATGCCGTCGTACCGCGCCCGCTAAAGGGATCAAGTACCGTTTGGCCTACTTTCGTGAGGCGATCAATCCACTGTTCTGCAAACGTTTCCGGAAACATCGCAAAGTAAGGGCATATCGAGTGAAAACGATTCCGCATTTAGAGGTTTATTCCTTCCGACTTTGCCGAGGCCTCGGTCCAGTCGCGGATCTTTGAAAAGAGGCTTTGCTCGAGCGGTTCCGCGTATTGCATAAGTCTACACCTATCAAAAATGATTCCCGCATCTTTCGTACGATCATACCAGTTCGTCAGAACGCGATCCGCGACAAAATAAAGGCGCAACGGCAAAACCGCAAAGGCCTTCTTGAGCCATTTGTCGCAAAACGTCTGCGGACTGAGTTTGGTCAGGTCGCCTTCCCAGTGGGTGCCCGTTTTGCACTGTCCAAAAACTATCAGCCGCCCTAGGCGCTCGTCCGCGAAACCCCGCCACGCGACAACGTCGAGTTTCCCATCCTTTGCCGTGACTTTCGATTCTGGATGCTTGCTAAACCCGAAACCCTCTTTAAGGTTTTTGCACAAGTTATTTACTGCCTGCTCAAATTGCGACTCGTCAAGTTGATCGGCATCACGCAGCTCTTCGGTGACTCTCCCGGTACCAAAGACGAATGCCGACGTACCGGCCGGACCTCCAAGGAAGTTCGTTGCGACGGACGCGCAAAAATGCTCAAACAGTACGGTGCCGTCGTGTCCTCCCGCATTTCGGTCCGCCTGCATGTTTCTGCGCGTAGCGAGTAAGAGATAGATATAAAGGATATAGCCGCGCTCTCCCTGGCTCGAGTTACGGATGTTTACGAGAGTTCCATTCGCGTTTAAGTCGAAGGGGTAAGCATGCAGTCCAGGACCGCAGTGCCTCTTTCGATCCTGAAGGTCACCGAACGCCTCGATTACGCTCTGATGTGCGTCGTCGTCTTCTCGCTTGCCGGCTTGTCGCTGCAATATGCGCGATACATCTACGACTGAGACGTTACGATCGTCGCGCCGAAAACATTCCATTTCCGCGAAGTCCGCAATCTCAGCGACATTTGCAACGTGCGGTTTCGGTGCCCACTTAAGTACGGTCATTTTCTCCCCTTACCGCGTGTATCTCTTGACTCCTTTCGACGCATTTCCGAAAGCAAATCGTTGGCCAGGTCTGCGATATTCTCACCCAGGTCAAGCAGTTCCCGGCCCGCGGTGAAACCGGTTGACAGCGTGCCTCTTGCCTTCTGCAACGCCTCTTTCGCTTGCACCAAAGAATTCTGAAATACTCGCTCGTCGCCGTAGCTTGCTTCTAGAGCCAGCGCGAGGGGAAGCCCGGCCCGAAGGGATTCGGTCGCCGTTTTGCTCTTTAGCACTTCGTCGAGTTGTCGAAGGTGCGGATTTTGAGATTCGACGACCGGCCGCACGTCACGACTTCTGCTTCCATAGAGCCAAAGGCAAAGCTCGCCAAGTTCGTCCAGTTTCTTGGCAGGAACCGGCGTTTTTGATTCCGATTTCTCTTCGGTCAGTGAGACGAAGTGCGCGATCCCTTCGTAGTCGAGCCCCGTGTACAGGTGTGAGAAGGAGAAGTGCCCCTTATATCGGTCGTCGCGATCGTACTTTTTGGCCCTCTCCGCCTGCTCGATCACCATGAGAGCTCGGTAGAGCCGCTGGACCGTATTGTGCTTGTCGCCAATCTGCCGGGCTATCGCGTCGAGGGGTTCTTGGTACTTGTTATGAACTTCGGAGATGTATTGGGCCTTCGGGTACGAATCCCACTTAGCTGGCCCATTAACGTGTTTAAACCCGAGATAGCGCCAAGCGCCCTTTCGTGTCGTTATAACAACAGGAAGCTGCTGAAGCGATTTTCGAAGGGCTGGTGATGCATCCGGGAGATCGCCGGCACGATGTTCCTCGCGGAGTTTCTTATCGAGAATTAACTGCACCGCCGCTAGACGTCGGTTACCCTCGATTACAACGTACTTCTTGCCTCTAGGAATGACAAAGAGCGGTTCGTGTTCAAAAAAGCCGCTGGCGACGATGGACATCACCAATTCGTCAACTGCCATCTCTTGCCATAAGGTGCCCAAGAGGTCGGACTGGGATGGCTTCTTACCGTGCGTATACTCGATGAGGCGCGGATTTTCGTCATCGAAAAGCAAATCATCGACGGAAACCAAATCCCGTTTATCAGGAAAATCTTCGCTGCCAATAGGCGTTGACTTCTTCATGCGTGCTGCCAAAACTTGTTCATTCATTTAACTCCCCGGCCACGTCGGGTCCGCGACTACTCACGGGCGCGGCCGCCACGGTGGAGCGGAATTCATGAAAACGCCAGTATATGTCGGTACTTACCACTCGCCAAATTTAGGTCGGGTTATCACTTCAGGGGATATAATTCGAAACCCGCCTCGTTGTGCAAGATTTGCGTGATTAAGGGAAAGAAACCGGGATAGGAGAGAGCCGGCTTTCGACAATTAGTGCTGTCCATCTCCACGGCCTCGGGCGGAAAGTGCAGCGGGCTTTGTCACGAGGCGCGGATAGACGGCTTCGCCGTTGAGCAGGGCCTGAAGCTGGCCGACGGTTTCGGTGCCGCGATCCTCGGCAATGCGAAGGAAGATGATGCGGTCGATGATTCGCTGGACGGCGAAATTCAGGGCCGGTTCGTCGAGAGATTCATTGTTGCGGGCGAGACTGCTGGCGATGCTTTTTCGCCATTCTTCGATCTCGCCGAGGAATGCCTCGTCGAAAAGCTGTGCGCCGCGCCCTTTTTTCGATTCGCAGTAGCGGTCGAATTCGCCCTTGAGGACGGCTTCCTTGGAGAAGGTGCCGCTGAGAAAATCCCAGCGGTCGGGGTAATTGGTGTAGCGGATGTATTCGCGCCGGGCGACGGACGCCTTTTCGAGTTGCTTTGGCTGAATCCGCGCATCGTAGATGGCGAATTCCTCGAAATCGGTCAGCAGGCTGCACGCGAGCTTGGCCGACCAGGCATATCGGCGAAGCTGATACGCCGGCTCCCAGTTATTCTTGATATCGACGGCGGGTTTTTTGGCTTCGAGAAAAAACTTGCGCATGCCGCCGATGCGGAAGGAATAATCCGGCGCTTTGGTCTGCCCGGCAACGCGCACGCGGTCTTCATGCACCACTTCGCGATAGCGCTCGGCAAAGCCCTGGTGGTTGTCGATGTCCCAGCCCAATTCGCTCATCAGCGGGTTGATGTAGTCGATGCGGATAAGCGTTTCGTTGTAGTCCGGCGAGCGAACCTGGTCGGCTTGCTGGGTGAATCGGTCGATGAGCCGTTTGATTGTATCGGGACAGGTCCCCATGCATGGAAGGTATCCGCCGCGGCCCGGCGGGGCAATGGCGGAGGCATCGCAAGGGCGTTGAGGGTCTGGCCGTCTTTTTTGGCACGGTCGTGACACGCGTGACACGGCCGTCTCGGCAGTGCCCTATGCTTTGGGCGTAAAAAGCACCAAGCACGGGCGGGACGCCCGTGTCACGAATGACCGTCCCAAAAAGACGGCCACACCCGCTTGGAGGCGTGGCGCTTCGGGCGTGGTGGCGTTACATCGGCCCAGCCTCGCAGGCCCGAACCGTGGGCGTTGCTCATTTGACGCCCGTGCCGCGGTTCCTTAACTTCGTCGGCCATGTCTCTCAAGCAGGATTTGCAATTTGCCATCGAGCTGGCGCGCGGCGCGGGGAAAGTTGTCCTGGGTCATTTCGGGAAAGTGGAACGGCTTACCAAGACCCACATCGCCGCACAGGATGAAGCGGTCACCGAAGCCGATCGGGCCAGTCAGCGGTATATCGTGGCGGGGATTCGGCGGCGGTTTCCCGGGGATGGAATCGTCGGCGAGGAAAGCGAAACGGGAAGTTCCATCACCTTTGATGCGCCCGATCCCAATGGCCGGGTGTGGGTGATCGATCCGATCGATGGGACGAATAATTTCATCGCCGGCCTGGGGAATTTCGCGGTTTGCATCGCTTTGATGGAAGCGGGGATGCCGGTCGTCGGCGTCGTGTATGATGTCACGCGCGACCTGGCATATTCGGCGGCGGCGGGGGAGGGGGCATGGTGCGGGAACCAGCGCCTGCAGGCGCGCTCCACGCCAATGAGCGCCAGCTCCATGATCATGTTGACCAGCAATCTTTTGACGTCTGCGGGAAAATGCCCGGCGTGGGTCGACCGCTTTCTCTGTCAGACCGATTGGAAAATCCGCATGCTCGGCTCGGCCGCGCTGGAGGCGATTTCGGTGGCGGCGGGAGTGGCCCATGGCGCGATCACGCTTAATGGCAAATTGTGGGACATCGCCGCCCCGGCGGCGGTTGTGCTGGAGGCGGGGGGGATCATCACCGATCCGAAGGGTGGAGGCATTTTCCCGTTTAATCTGAAGAATTATCAGGGGGCGAAGGTGCCGTTTTTGGCGGCGGGGCCGGGGGCGCATGGCGAATTATTGAAGGAAATTAACGTCCCATAACCAGAAAATCCGATTTCTCCTTGCATACATCCCGGTTTCAGGCAAAAGATAGCGTGGCCTGTTCAGTCGGTTGAGACCGTCGAAATGACGGTTTTGCCAAGGGCACCGCGATTTTTCGAACGGGCAAAGAGGTGCGTTCCTCTTGCATTGGTCGGCGGCAAGCGAATACAGTACCGCTGCTTGGAGAAATGTAAGTCCGGGGAATCTTAGGAAAGGAGCGCACCCTTGCGTCTTCCGCGTTTAACCATGAGTCATGTTCAAAACCGTGCCGCCGTTAAAGTCGCCGATTCAAACCCGGCGTCTGACGCCGCGCCTGCCTCGCGCAAGCGCAAGCCTTCGCAGGTGGGGGCGCTGTTGCAAACGAGCATCGCCATAACCGTTGCGGGGATGATGGTGGGATGCGATTCCAAGGGGTGGTTCAATCCGACCGATATTTCGGTTCGCAGCGGTCAGCATCCCGAAGCGATGGTGGTGCCGATCCTGAGCACCGTCGATCCGATCGAAAAAGGCCCGGCCGACTTTGCCACCGCGATGCCGCCGCGCCCCAGCGATCTGGTTTCCGATTCCAGGGACTACACCATCGGGCGCAACGACCTGCTCAACATCTCGATTTCCGACTTGATGGCCCCGGGCCAGGAAACCGTCAAGGTGGTCCGCGTCAGCGAGAGCGGCAACATCAGCCTGCCATACCTTGGCTCGGTTCATGCCGCCGGTCTGACGGAAATCGAACTGGAACAGGGAATCGTGCAAGCCTATCGCGATGCAAACCTGGTGATGAACGCCCAGGTTTCGGTGACGGTGGTCGAAGCGCGCGGCCGGACGGTGGAAATATTGGGCTCGGTCAATGGGCCGGGACAGTATGCGATTCTCGATTCGGATTTCCGCCTGCTTGACGCCTTGGTGCAGGCCAAGGACGTGACCACGCCCCTTATCGAATACATTTACGTCATTCGCCGATCCGAAAGCCACAAGCCGATCGGCAGCTCGACGACTCGTCCGGTTCCCAACATCCGCAACGGCACGGGCGCTCCACTGAACCCCATCCCGGGCAAGAATCCCACCACCGGACCAACGCCCGACGATCTTATACCTCATAGCGATGCCGGCGGAGTTGCAAAGCCGCTCGCTCGAATTCCAGAGCCGAATCACCCGCTGACATTGCTGGCCGATGCGCCGGCCGCACGGCCTCTGCCCTCGGGCCTTGCCCCTGCGAACGATCCCGCTGCTGAGCCCACTCCTGCGCCAGCGCCAACTACTCCAGCGCCAACGCCTGAGCACGCACCGGCAAACCACACCTTCGAGTTTAACGGCCCGGAAAGCGTCGGCGTGGACCGCATTATCAAGATTCCCTATCCGGCACTCAAGGCCGGCAATCTGAACTACAATATCGCCATTCATCCGCGAGACCTGATCATCGTCCAGCCTTTGCCGGTGGGCGAATACTACCTGGGCGGCCACGTTGCCCGCCCGGGCGTTTACACCTTGAGCGGCCGCCGCGTGACGATCAAGGAGGCAATCACCTCCGGTGGCGGATTTGACGAGCTGGCGATTCCGCAGCGGACGGAAATCATCCGCCGGGTCAGCCCCGACCGCGAAATATTTGTACGGGTGAACCTGGAAAGAATTTTCGCCGGGGAAACGCCTGACGTCTATCTCAAACCCAACGATCAGATTAATGTTGGGACCAACGCGCTGGCGCCGTTCCTGTCGGCGTTCCGCGGCGCCTTCCGCCTGACCTATGGCTTTGGATTCCTGTATGACCGAAATTTCGCCTATTCGACCCAGAATGGCAGCAACTTCTAAAATGCGCCGCTCTATACGGGCTGTAGGATGAAATCGGATAAAACGACATGGACCGGCCTCTTGAAGAGGCCGGTCCTTGTGCAACTTAGGGCTTAGCGCTGCCGAACTGGAACGCTCACATAACGTATAACGCGAAACGGCATGTTTGGTGGGGCATGAGTCTCAAACCGCCTCGCGTGTTTCAAGTCCAATGGCGCGGAATTGCCGCGCCTCGCCCGGCCGATGGCTGGGCGATTGGCCAGAGGGAACGACTTTGTCTACATTCGCGTCCAATCGCACTGCCGATATCGAGCTGAATCCGTCACTCGATCCCCACCACGACGAGCCGGTTTATTTCGGCGCGCGGCTTTCCACCTGGATCAAGGTCGCCACCATCGCCGCGCTCTTTGGGTTGCTCTTTTGGCCGAACCTGGTGCGGCTGTGGGCCAAGACCAATCCAATAACCGGCGAAGACAATTGGAAGCATGCGCCGTTCGTGCCGTTGCTGGGGCTTTATTATCTTTATGTCAATCGCGAGCAGTTGGCCGCCGCCCGGGTCAAGGCTTCGTGGAGCGGGCTGCCCATTATGCTTGGGGGTATCCTGATTTTCGCCTGGGCGATTTGGCCGCTGCAAAACGACTGGTTTAAGGACCTGGGAATGGTCATCACGCTGTTTGGCGTGGTGACGCTATTGTGCGGCTGGGAGGTGATGAAGACGGCATGGTTTCCCATCGTCTTTCTCATCTGCGCGCTTCCGTGGCCGGGTTTGTTTTACAGCGCACTGGCCGGCCCACTACAGGAATTTGCCGCCCGCATCGCCGTGCGACTGATGAATTTCGTCGGCGTGACGTCGGGCCAGTATGGCACGAAAATCTTCGTCGATGCCATAGACAACAAGGCCCATGTCATTCACACGCTGAACGTGGAGGAGGCTTGCGCCGGGCTGCGCTCGCTGATGACGTTCGTCTCCATCGCGGCAGCAGTGGCGTTTTTGTCTTATCGGCCGCTGTGGCAAAAGCTCGTGATGGTCTTTTCGGCGATCCCCATCGCCATCTTCTGCAACACGATGCGGGTGACGATGCAGGGAATCCTGGCGCATTACGCCAGCCTCGAATGGGCCGAAGGCGCTGCCCATGGATTCGTGGGGCTGGTGATGATGATTCCGGCATTTTTCCTGATCCTTCTGGTGGGCTGGGTTTTGGAAAACATGTTCATCGAGGAAGTGGACGACAAGAAAGCGCTGCGAGACAAGAGCCGGGCCAACAGCAGCAATGCTTCGGGCGGAGGGCGGCCAACATCCCGCAGCGCCGCTGCCGCCACCCCGGCAAGTTCCACCCCGCGCCCGACCGTCGCCGCCATTGCCGCCGCCCGGGCTCAGGCATCGCGCCAGGCTCCGGCGCGAGTCGCGCCCGCCGCCTCGAATGATAACGGCGCGGCGCCCGTATCCGGATCAGTTGCAGCAGCGCCGGCCGCGAATCACGCCGCACCCGCGGTCGCAACCACGGCTGTAGCCGGCGCCGCCATCCCCAAGCCCGTCACTACCGCCGGCGCCGGGACTTCACCGGCATCGGCCGCTGCGCCGACCGCGCCGCGAAAAGTCGCCGCTCCTGCGGCAGGAACAGCCGCCCCGGTGCGCAAGGCAAATCCGGCACCATCCGCGCCAGCCTCACAAACCGCCCCGGGAACCGTGAAACGACCTGGGGCGGCGACGCCGTCGCCTGCGTCCGCACCGGCTGCCAATACCGCCAAACCCGCTGCGGCCAGCGTTGCCCGGCCATCGCCTGCCGCGGCCAAACCCGCACCGGCACAACCAGCGCCCAAACCGGCCCGCCCCAATGAGGAGCCTGCACCATGAGTTCACCAACCCCTTCAATCAAACGAACCTTTACCCAGCCGGCGTTTATCGTCGTGGTGCTGGTGCTGGCTATTTGTGGCGCCACGCTCAACGCAACCGTCAAATACTTTCAGCTCACATTCCATAAACGCGCCGTGCCGATCCGCGTCTCCCTGAAAACCGGCGTTCCCCAGACCCTGGGACACTGGGTATGCGTTTCGCCCGACACGGCCATCAACCCGGAAATCCAGCAGGTACTGGGAACGTCCGAGTATATCTTCCGCGATTACGTCGATTCGCGGAAAGTTGGGGCCGACGAAATCGAATTATTGAAAAAAGCACCAACTCAAAACCGCGATATAATTCTGGCAGAGATACAAAGCACCCGGCCCTCGGCGGTTATTCGCTGCAGCGTGACCTACTACACCGGATCTGCTGACACCGTCGCCCACGTTCCGGAGCGCTGCATGGTGGCCGACGGATTTGCCGTCAAGGAATACGAAACCGTGGAGAAGCCGGCGGTGGGCAATTACCCCGACGGCACCCCGCGCGATCTCGATTTCCGCTTCCTCGGTTTTGAAGACCAGACCGCCGTTGGCCAGAAGGTGCAGCGGGTGGCGCGAAACGTGGGGTACGTGTTTCATTGCGATGGGGAGTACGAGTCCAGCCCGTATCGGGTCAGGCAGCATCTGGAGAACCTGTTTGAGCGGTACGGCTATTATGCAAAAGTGGAAATGATGACCGCCGCCACCGTGGCCCCCGGATTTCACCACGGCTCAAGCGAAACGAACGACAAGGCGGATTCGAAGGCGGCGATGGTCGATTTTCTCTCCGATGCATTGCCCGAGATTGAAAAATGCCTGCCTGATTGGAAGGCGTTGCATAAGCCGAAATAGGCGATTCGCCATGGATCGGCGAATCAGATTTGAATTCCGCAGGGACCGCCAGGCAGACAGACACAAAGAATAAACAGCAGGTGAGATTATGGCCAAGCGCGTAAATACTCCTTTTATCAGCGTCGTGGGAGGCGTCTGCTTCCTGGCGGCAGTCGTCATCCTCGCAGGTCCCTGGCTAAAGGCCCACATCCATACCACGCCCATCGCCCAGCAGGTGAAAACGCTCACCGACCAGGCCGATCAGGACGTGAAAGAGGGACGCTTTCCCGACGCCAAGGAGGCCATCACCAACGCATCGCGGCTCGACCCGAACAACAAGGAACTGCTGATCAAGGTCGGTGATATCACCGCGATGCTGACCGCCGAGGACGGCCCCGTCGCTTTGGAACATGCCCGCACGCAATGGGAAAACGCGCTGGAAATTGATCCGTCTTATAAACCCGCCCTCGACCGGCTGCTCAGCTCCTACATCGAGCAGTTGGAAGTCCATCCCAGCGCCGACATCTGCCTGCGGCTGCGCGATGCGGCCACCCGCTCGTTCGAGATCGATCCGAAAAATATGCAGGCCAAGGCCTACATCTCCATCGCCACCGTCCAGCAATGGGTGGAGGGGATGCATTCAGTCAAGGTAGACTTCACCAGGGCGCTGGAGCAACTGGCGGTATTGCAAAAGGAGAATCCCACCTCGCCCGATGTGCTTTTCTACCTGATTCGCGGCCGCACCTTTGGGGCCTGGGACGATTTCAAGACCGGCCGCGCCGACACGGCCACCCAGACTGTCAACGACTGCCGAACCCTGCTCGACGGCCTGGCCGCGAAATATCCCAAGGACGCGGCGCTGAATTTCCGAATCTTCCAGGGCTATGTGTTCCTGATGGACACCGGCGCCAAGATGCTCTCCAACCGCGAGGGGACCGATGACGCCCAGTTAGCCGAGCATATCAAGAAGGATCATGCGTCGGCTGATGCGGCGCTGGTCCGCACCCGCGCCAACGCCAAGCCGCAGGATCCCAAATACGAGGACTATCAATTTGTGGCCTCCGACTGGTCACGGCGCAACGGCCACATCGACGAATCGGAAAAAATCCTCCGCGATTTTTATAAACTGCGCAAGGATGATCAGCGCGTGCGGCTGGCCCTTTGCCGCGTCCTGTCTCTCACCGGCGACCCCGCCAAGCGCGACGAGGCAATTGCCATTTTGAAGTTGCCGATTGTCGGCGGCGGAGGCACCGGGGCGAAAGTCGTCGGGATGAAGGAGCTCGACGCCCAAACCCTGCTCGACCTGACCTCCCTCCGCGTTGCCCTCTACCCGACCGTCGCGCCGGAGAAGCGGGCGGCGTTGATGGGTGAAATCGACGCGGGATACGAAAAGATCCAACGGGTGGCGATAACCGACTCCATTCCAAAGCTTCGCCTCGAGGGGCTGATTGCCCAGCTCAAGGGGCGGAACGTCGCCGCCGTCGCCGCCCTGTCGCGCGCCATGGTGCTGCTGGAACATGCCGACACCAACAACCCGATCAAATACGACCTGATGTACCAGCTTGCAACCGCCGACCGCCTGGCCCAGCAGAATCACGCGGCGGAAAAATACCTGACGCAGATCGTCGAGCGTTTCGAGGGATACACCCCTGCGCGCATGCAACTGGCCGATCTTTACCTTGAGGAAAACAACCTCGCCGAGGCGGGAAGGCAAATCGATTTCCTGAGCAAGCAAAAGCCGTCGGCGCCGGAAGTGATCCGCCTGGAAATCATGTTGAATCAGCGCGCCGGCAAGGACCATGAGGCCAAGGCGCTGGTCGCGTTGCTTCCCGAAACGCGCTTCGAGGAAAAACTTGCCAAGGCGCAGTTAGCGGCCAATCTGCAGGACTGGGCCACTGCCATCCGCCTGCTGGAAAGCATGCAGAAGGACCGTCCCGATGACACGGGAATCATCGTGGCGCTGTGCCAGGCTGATTCCAAAGGCACTGCGGCCGACCAGGCCAATGGCAAGAAGGTGCTTGCCGATGCCTTGAAGCTGCATCCAAACGATCCGCGGCTGCAACTGGTGAACAAGCAGGAGCACGGCGCAACGGCGGAAGAAATCCAGCACCTGATTGACTCGGTTCTGGCGACCAAAGATCCGTTCTCCGCCGCAATTCGCGAAGCGCGCGAAGCGCTAGGCGCGGGGAAAATGGACGAGGCGCTGGCCCATACGCGCGAGGCCGACCAGATTCACCGCAATGACCCCGCCTCCTGGGACCTGTTCTTCAACATCTACATGCAGCAGCGCAACTGGGAGATGGCCGACCGCGCAGTGGAAAATCTGGCCCGGCTTAATGCCGACCAGGCCTCCGGCAAGATGTATCGCTGGAAGTATTCCATGGGCCGCCAGCAATTCACCGACGCCATTGCCACGGCGCGCGATCTCACCGTCAGCCATGACAGCTTCGGACAAAGCTGGCTTCTCCTGGCGCAGGCGCTTCAGGCCAACGGGCAGTTTAATGAGGCCCTGACGAATTATCAGGCCGCCCTGGAGCGGCAGACGACCAACATCGACGCCTACAAGGGAATGGCCGACTGCTACGAGGCCCTGAGCCAACCCGATCGGGCTTACGAAACGATTAATGTCGGCCGGCGGCTGTTCCCGGATAACGTTTATCTGCGGGAACGGGCGATGAAGTATCTCTATGATACCAACCCCGTCGCGCTGGTGGCCGAGCGGCAAAAGCTGCTCGACGCCAATCCTGGCGAGCCGGAAAACTATATCCTGCTCTCCTCTGCCTGCGTGGCGGCGGGGCAATCGGTTTATTCCAGGAACCCGCGCCAGGCCAATGCCTACACGGATGAATCGCGCGATGTGCTGACCAAGGGCGTTGGCAAATTCCCCGATCATCTGCGCCTCAACGCCGCCCTGGCCGAGGGTCTGCAAAACTCCGGCAATCCCGTGGCGGCGGTGAAGATTCTGACCGACCTGATCGCATCGCCGAAATGGAAGGACAAACCCGAGCCGCTCCTGCTGTTGGGCGAATTCTACGCCCGCAACAGGAAGCAGTTTGCCGACGCCGACAAGGCGTTTCGCGAGGCATGGGCGCGGACCGGCAACAAGGACATCGACATCGAGTTGCGGATTGTCGCCCTGCTGGAAGAGCAGAAGGATCCGAAGGATGCAAAGCGATATTACAACGAGTGCCTGGCGGTGCTGAAAAACAATGCCGCCGACCCCCGCGTCTCGCGCCAGACGCTGCAGGTGCATATCGCCGCCGGCGACACCGCCGAGGCCGTGGAGGGTTTGAATAAGCAGCTCGCCGCCACCCCCAAAGACGTCAATTTGCTGAATCTGCTGGCGGTTGTGAATATTGACGGCGGCCGCTTCGATGAGGCGCGCAAGGTGCTCGAAAATGCGCTCACCATCGAGCCGCGCAATAACGTGTCGCTCTATTACCGGGCGCTGGCGGAACTGCGCGATCCCAACGGAAACCTGGAGCTGGCCCTGCACAATCTTGCAATTGTGGTGAATAAAGACCCGCGCAACGTGCAGTTCCGGCTTGAATCCGCCGCGGCCAAGCTTCGCGTGCGCGACACCGAAGGCGCGGCCACTGACCTCGAAGAGGCGCTGCATTGGGAGCCTTTGAACCGCGATGCCCGCCTCCGCCTTCTCGACCTCTACACCCAGACGAAGAAATGGGTGAAATTCGAAACCATCGTGACCTATGCGGAGCTGAACCCCATCCTGAGCGACGGAATCTGGTTCCGCGCTCATGCCTATGCGTTGGCCGCCCAAAGTCGTTTCCCCGAGGCGTTGCAGAAAATCCATGAGGCCATCGGGATCGATCCGCACAACGCGATCTTTGCCCGCGATTACCTCATCATCCTGCTGCAGTCAAAGGACAACGCAGGCGTGCTTCGCGAAACCGAGAAGCTTGTGACCTCCGGCCACACCGAATGGTGGGTGCATCACCTTCGCGGGCTGGCGCGCTTCGCCACCAGCGACCGCGTCGATGCACTGGCCGAACTTGACAAGGCAATGGCCGCTGCCGACGAAGCCAGGGATCCCGATGCTTATCAGCAGGTGCTGAACTCGATGGCGGACATCTCGATCGACGAGGCGCTGGCGCGGCTGGCGCCGCGCATTGCCCAGAACGATCGCTGGCGTCTGCAAAGCGTGCAGTTGCGCACGCGGAAGTTCGATTGGGCCGGTGCATTGGCCGAGCTCGAACCGCTTTTGAAGAAGCGCGACAAGCTTCCGCGGGATGAACACCTCGAAGTTCTGCATCTGGCGGCCGATTGCACGCAGAGCACCAACGCGCTGCAGGAATCGAAAAAGTATTATCTCGAATGGCTCAAGATCGCGCCGAATGACACCGTGGCGCTGAATAACTTCGCGTATCTGCTTGCCGAAAATCTCAACGACCCGCAGTCGGCCAAGAAGTACAGCCAGCAGGCCTACGACAACGGGCGCAGGCTTAACAGCATCGATCCGCTCATCAGCGATACCCATGGCTGGGTGCTCATCCTGTGTGGCGGAAACGACGCCAACCTCGGGCTGACCATCCTTGACTCGCTGGTTCAGGGTCACAGCGATTTCATCGATGCACGCTATCACCTGGCCGTCGGCTACTTGAAGCGCAACCGCCCGGGCGACGCCCTGCAGCAACTCAACGCCGCTAACGACCAGATCAAGGCGATGGAAGCCAACCACCAGGTCGTGCGGCCGGCGGTGAAGGAGAATATCCAAAAGGCGCTGCAGCAGGCCACTGCCGCTTCGCAGTCTTCGCGATAGTCCGGGAATATATCTTGAACTTTCGGGATGTTTTTGTGGTATATATTCAACATGTACCTTTGGCAAAGGCCGGGCTGGACCGATAATCTTCGCACCCGCTGAATTCATGTCAGCCCAGGTGTGGCGAGCCGGCATTCCTGCAAGGACGTGAGGGCTTTTGGACGAATTAAAGCAGATAAAGCAGTAGCGACTCGAACCGCAGATTTATCTTTTACGCGCTCCGGCGTTTTGCATCGAGCAGCCGGATGAGGAGTGGATCAATGACGACATTGCCGCAGACCGCACCTGTCCGAGTGCAACGCGCACTCCCCTCGAACCAACTGGCCATGCCCGGCCCTTCGGGCCTGGTCGTGGGGCAACCGTCCCCCGCCAACACCGGCATGAGCGCCGCCGATGTCTGGCGCGTCGTGCGGGCCAACTTCTGGCTGATCGTCATCATGCTTATCGTTTCCGGCGCTGCCGGTTACGGAATCAACATGTGGCTGGCGGCGCACTATTCGAAATACACCGCGACGGGCTACGTGGCGGTGCATCTTCCGGGAGATCGCAACACCGGCGCCAGCATGGATAACTCATCCCCCGTGGTCAACACCGCGGAACTGGAAGTCGAACAGGTTTCGCAGGCTCGCCTGCTGCTTCACGAGCGGCTGCTCTCCAAGATCCTCGACACCAGCGACCCCATTCGCCAGACCGAATGGTTCAAGCAATTCGTTTATTATCGCGATGGCACCCAGAAGGTTGACCTCGCCGCCGCCAAGTCAGATCTGCTCGACCACTTTGACGTGGCGGCGATTCCCAGTTCGCGGCTTATTCTGGTGAAGATGGCGTATTCGGTTCCCAAGGACTGCCAGACCATCGTTCGCGAAATCGTCGAACAGCACATCAAGGACCAGAAGGAAATCACCAGCCTCGTTGACATCGAGCACTCCCAGGCGCTGGAACAGCTCAAACTCAATTACGAATCGCAAATTCGCGACATCAACGCCCGCATGCTCCGCATCGCCACCGACCTGGGCGCGGTGGGCGTCGGCATCGGCGCCGGTCCCGACAGCAAGACCTACGAATTGCAGCAGCTTCTGAGCGAACAACTGCGTGCCGTCGCGGTCTGGGGAGCGGCCCAGGCCAAGCTCAAGACGTTCGACGAGCAGATGCAGACCAACAGCGCGCCGGAGCTCGAAGAGGCGTTGCAAAAGAGCCCGCTCTATACCGAATACCGCCACGACGTGGACGAATTGGAACTGTCCTATGCCGACCTGGTGTCAACGCTTGGTTCCAAGCACCAGCGCAGCATGGCGCTCAAGCACCGGCTTGATGCCATGGAACAGAAGCTGTCGGACACGGAAAACGACATCAAATCGCGAACGGCGGAATTGATCCGCGCCAACCTGGTTAACGACGCCACCGCCGCCGATGCCGCCCGCAAGCGCGTCGACGAGCGCATCGACGAAGTGCGCACCGATATTTCGCGCCTGGCGAAGATGCGTAATGAATACGATCACCTTCAGGGCGATCTGACCAACCTTCGCAGCCAGCTCGATCGCGTCAAGGATCAGCAGGACCGCCTGGGCTTCCTGATCGGCACCGGCAAGTGGTCGCCGGTCGAATGGGCCACCCTCCCCGACCTGCCCGACCGCCCCACGTTCCCCGTGCTGTGGAAAGTGCTCACCGTGGCCCTGGTTTCCGGCCTGGCGCTGAGCCTTGGCATCGCCTTCCTGCGTGAGCTGACCGATACCACCATCCGCACCCCGCGCGATGTGGCGCGCATCGGCCAGTTGACTCTGCTCGGCATGATTCCCCACGAGAACGACGACCCCGAAGCCGCCGGCGCTCGCCTGCCGCTGGCTATCTTCGAGGCCCCGCACTCGATTATCGCCGAGCAGTTCCGCCAGGTTCGCACGCGCCTTCAGCACACGGCTTCGCTGGATACCACGCGCAGCATTCTGGTGACCGGTTGCAGCCCCGAAGACGGGAAGACCACCGTCGCCTGCAACCTCGCCGCGGGCCTGGCCCTTAACGGCCGCCGGATTCTCCTGGTCGACGCCAACTTCCGCCGCCCCAGCCTGCACAATGTGTTTGGCACGAGCAATGAAGTTGGCTTTGGCGATGTGCTGAACGACATGGACACTTTCCAGGACGCGGTTACCGAAACCGAAGTACCCAACCTTTCGCTCATTACTTCCGGCGCCAAGCCGTCCAACCCGACTGAACTGCTCGAAAGCCAGTTGCTGATCGATTTCATCGAGCGGGCGCTGGAGGAATACGACCACGTGATCTTCGACAGCGGCCCGTTGCTGATGGTGTCCGACTCCATCGCCCTGGCGCCGCGCGTGGATGGCGTGGTGACGGTGGTTCGCGCCCGCGGCAACAGCCGGGGAATGCTCACCCGCATGCGTGACGAGCTTCGCCGGCTCAAGGCCGAGCACCTGGGCGTCGTCTTGAATGCCGTCCGCGTCCACGGCGGCGGCTACTACGGCCCGATGATCAAGAACTACTACGCCTACCAGAACGGCTGATCGCCGGCTGACTGGTGTCAAAGCAGACACTGACGCCGCCCATGACTCGGGCGGCGTCTTTTTTTTGAGGGAACGTTTTCTCCGGGCGAGGTTCCCCGGCGCTTCGAAATAACTTCGACATTTCGAGTTGTGTCGGTTTTGGTACCACAGATCGCGGCGTTCGTGATGAATGAGCCGCGCACGGAGGGTACTCCCGGAGTAAGCGGGTCGGGCGAAACCGCGTACTCCGGGAGTACCCGGAATACCCTCCGTGCGCGGCTCATTCCGCCCTCTTCATGCCTCAGCGCCCCGCGCCTTCAGGATCAACCGCGTCCGCAACTCGTTCAGCCCCCGGTCCAACCCGGCCGGGTATTCGTGTGGATTGGCGAAGCGCCGAATCGTCGGATGCAAATGTTGCACCTGCTCCAATCCGCGCTTTCTCGATTCGTGAATGGTCGGCGGATCGTAAACGCGCTTTCCGCCCCGATAAACCGCAACCAGCAGATCCTCCGACTGCGCCTCGGCCCCAATCGTCTTAAACCGATACATGTCGCGCGGATCGACGATCGTTGCCGGCGAAGTCAGGCCGGTCGGCTCATCGTAAATCGCATCGCCGATGAATTGCCCGCCGACGCTGAACCGCCTCACCTGCTGAATTCCGGGAATGGATGTCTTGGCGACCGACTCGGACAATTTCACCTTATATTCCCATGGCGAATCGCCGTCGCTTCGCACCGCGCCGAGTTTATACACCCCGCCCAGGGCCGGCTGGTCGTAGGCAGTCACCAGATGCGTGCCCACGCCCCAGATGTCGATTTTCGCGCCTTGATGTTTGAGCGATTCGATCAGTGTCTCGTCCAGGTCATTGCTCGCCATGATCTTCGCATCGGGAAGGCCCGCTTCGTCCAGAATCTTCCTCCCCTCGATGCTGAGATACGCCAGATCGCCCGAATCAAGCCGAATGCCAACCATGCGATGCCCCTCGGCCTTGAGCCTCTTCCCGATCGCCGCGGCATGGCGGATGCCTTGCAGCGTGTTGTAGGTGTCGACAAGGAACACACAGTTGTTGGGCATGGCCTGGGCATAGGCGGCAAACGCCTCGGTTTCCGTGGGAAAGCTCATGACCCAGCTATGCGCGTGGGTTCCGCGCACGGGGATGGCGAGCAACTTCGCCGCCAGCACGCTGCTGGTGCCCATGCAGCCGCCGATGTAGGCGCAGCGCGTTGCCGTCAGGCTTCCGTCGACGCCCTGGGCGCGGCGCAGGCCATATTCCACAACCGGATCACCCCTGGCTGCCAGGCATACCCGGCTTGCCTTGGTCGCGATCAGCGTCTGGAAATTCACAAGATTCAGCAACGGCGTTTCCAGCAACTGGCACTGCAACATCGGCCCGCGCACGCGCACCAGCGGCTCGTGCGGAAAAACCACCGTTCCCTCGGGAATTGCATCCACGTCGCAGGAAAACCGAAACTGCCGCAGGTATTTGAGAAACGCCGAATCAAACAGAGGCTGCTGGTCGTTGCCCTTTAACGTGCCAAGGAAGGCAATATCGTCATCGTCAAACCGCAGCGCCTCGAGATATTCCACGACATCCGCCAACCCGCACGCCAGGGTATATCCGCCGGAAAATGGGTTCTTGCGAAAGTGCAGATGAAAGACAGCCTGATGGTCGTGCACGCCCAGCTTCCAGTATCCATACGCCATCGTGAGCTGATAGAGATCGGTGAGAAGCGACAGCGAGGGCTTGTAGATTTGCGCCAGCATGGAAGCCTTTCGTGTTGGTGTATATTATACACCAATGTAGCCGCCGACCAACGGTTGGAGGCGGTTAGCAAGATTATCATAAGTCCTGCGCGAATTACCGGAACCGTTTGTTCCGTCGCGACTCCTCCCGTATCACGGCCGTCTCGGCCGTGGCTATTTTTCGACAATTCTCGTTCCTGGAAAAAGCTGCTGTTTCTTGCTGCGCCGTAGCGGCACGGGCGAGACGCCCGTGATACGGGAGGTCAAGGCAGGTGCCGTCGCCTTCACGCAAACGGCCGGTCTTCGCGTAGCTATACAGATGCAGGAGACTTTGCCTTATGAAACGAGCCGCATTGCAAATCGCGCTGATTCTGTCTGCTTCGTTGACCGCTGCCGCTGATGACGCCGTGCAATTTAAGATCGATCTTTCGCAGGACGTCCATCCCATTTCGCGCTACATTTATGGCGCGAACCGAAAGCTGGAGGGCGACTGGGCCGGCCTTCCGCTGACCCGCGCCGGGGGAAATCGCTGGACCTGTTACAACTGGACCAACAACGCTTCCAATGCCGGCAGCGATTGGCAATATCAAAACGACAACGGCATGGGCAACACCACAACGCCCGGGGCGGCGGTCATACCGTCGATCGAAAACGCATCGGAGAATAAAGCCGCCATCATCATCACCGTGCCGATCAACGGCTACGTATCGGCTGACAAGAACGGGGGCGGCGACGTGCGCAAGAGCGGGAAGGATTATCTTTCCACCCGGTTTCGCGTCGAAAAGCCGGCCAAGGGCGCGCCATTCACGCTGACGCCCGATCCCAACAGCCCGGTCGTCTATCAGGACGAGTTCGTGAACTGGGTGATGACGAAATATCCATATGGAAAGACCGATCCGCAGCGGGCGATTTTTTTCAGCCTGGATAATGAGCCGGACTTGTGGAATTCCACGCACAAGGAGGTGCATCCGGAAAAGCCGACCTATGCCGAGGTGATCGAGAAGAACATCGAGTATGCGAAGGCGATTAAGAATGTCGCGCCGAAGACGAAAATATTCGGCCCGGTGAATTACGGCTGGCAGGGATACGTCCGCCTGCAAGCCGCCCCCGACGCCAACAACCGCGATTTCCAGGAGGTGTATCTGGCTGCCATGCACGCCGCCGAAAAGTCGGCCGGCAAACGCCTGCTGGATGTCTTCGACATTCACTGGTACCCCGAAGCGCAGGGCGGCGGCAAGCGCATCGTCACTCCCGACAGCTCACCCGCCCTGGTCGAAGCGCGCGTCCAGGCGCCGCGCTCGCTGTGGGATCCGACCTACACCGAAAAAAGCTGGATCACCCAATCATCCACACACGGCCCGATCGCGCTGCTGCCGCTGATGCAGAAGAAAATCGACGCCAACTACCCCAGCACGCTGCTGGCGATGACCGAATACAACTACGGCGGCGGGGGCCATATCTCCGGCGCGATTGCCGAGGCGGAAGTGCTGGGAATCTTCGGAAGGTCCAATCTTTTCGCCGCCGCCGAATGGCCGATGGCGAAGGATGAATCGTTCATCGCCGCCGGCCTGAAAATGTTCCGCGACTACGACGGCAAGCATGCGACATTTGGCGACAAATCGGTCCAGGCGTCAACCAGCGACGTTGCCGCCACTTCAATTTACGCCAGCATCGACTCGTCCAACAAAAAGCGGATCGTGCTGGTCGCCATCAACAAAACGGCCAACCCGATTACCGCCGCGATCAGCATTGGGCATGGGCGCGGGCTGAAGGTCGCGAAGGTATTTCAATTGACTGCGGAAAGTGCAAAGCCACATGCAGGAGACAGCATCAAGATCGCCGACCCGGCAAAGTGGAGCTATACGATGCCCGCGTATAGCGTGAGTACGATTGAGGTGGGGGAATAAATCCGGTTGTTTTTGAGTGTTGGGAACGTTGAGCACGACGAGGCCTTTGGCGCGGTGCCTGGAGAATCGCGAAATCGCAAGCGACTTCCGGATCGATTCGGCGAAACCACGATTTCCCTTGGCCGCCGCTGCGTCGCTTGCGATTTCGCGATTTGACCCGCCGGCGGGCGTTCAAATCCCATGCGCTGCCTTGTACATGTTCCACGTCAGGTGAATCTGCCCCTGATGATGCGCTTCGTGCCAGGTCAGCAGAAGAATCGACTGCCCGACCGTCCGCCCCGATGGCATCATCCGATCGAAATCGGCCTGCGTCAGGCCGGCGACATGATCACGGAAAGGCCGGTATTGCGCCTCCAGCGCCGAGCGGATCGCAGCCATGTCGGGAATATTCTCATCGCTGGGCGTGCTGCCCCCGGCGTATCCCGCGACCAGCGCTTCATCGCTCGGCTTTTTTCCCAAAAGCCCCACATTGAGATACCGGTCGTGCGTGGCGGCACAGTGCATCGCCTGCCAGGCGATGTGGGCCCGCCCAGGCGCGGGCCGCCAGGCGAGGACTTTGTTCGCATCCTGTCCGCTTTTTTCGATGGTTTCGAGAATTCCCAGCAGCCGCGTGCGGGAAAAATCCATGCCGGCCAGCAGCGTTGTCACATCCATTTCTTGTCTCCTCGGTTGGGGGCCGATTCTGACAGATATTCGCCGCCCCGTCCACATGCCACGTCCGTGATCTTGAGTCGGGGCTGTGGCCGTCGTTCCTGGCAACATTTAGGGTGGGCGTACTCGCGCGTACTCGCCCACCGTCTTTCGCGGGTGGCAAATGGTGGGCGACTATGCGCGACTATGCCCACCCTACATTGAGCAACCGATTGCCAAAAAAGAAGGCCGCACTTGAGTGGGAAATGCGCGTTCACTCGGCTTTGGAAAGCACCAGCGGCTTGGGCGTTTTTACATCCAGGCCGTCGACGAAAACCGGCGTCAGCGTCAGTTGCAGCAGCTTCGCGGCCACCTTGTACTGGTTGTGTTTTTTCGTGTCGGGCCATTTGTCGTTCCACATTTCCAGCGTGCCATCGTCGAAGGCGCGGAACTGCCCGGTTTCTTTTTCCCCATTGGCGGTGAAAAGCTGCTGATAGGTCCCGTCGGCGTTGAAGGTGAGCAGGTAGCCGCTGCCCGTGGTGATGTCGCCGCCGCGCCAGTGGCCCAGGAGCGGCTTTTGGGCGGCGTCGGCAGCGGCGGGCGCTTCGGCGGCGGGGCGGGTGGTCGGGCCGGCGGCTGCTGAGGCGCGGGCCAGCGATTCCTTCAGCGTCGTCACTTCCTGTTCCAGCGACATCACCCGCTCGCGCAATTTCAGATTCTCCGCCCGCAGCTTTTCCACCTCGGTCGATGGCGGCGGCGTTCCCGATGGCCGCGTGGCGAGCTTTTCGGCAAGCCGCCGCTGCGCTTCATCCACCGAAACCTGCGCGTGCGCCAATGTCGCGAATGTGCCGACGACGAGAACCAGGATCAATGGGGTGAGATTTCTTCGCATGGCGTATGCTCCTGAAGTTGACGTTGGAAACCTCAGTATAGCAGTAACGGCCGCGTCCCATGAATGGCAAACTTCACGCCGCCTGCACGTCAAAGGCCGGCAGCGCCTCGGGGGCGTCCGAGCCATAGGATGAGTCCCAGTCGCTCGGCGCCAGATTCTGCATCAGCTTGACGCGGATGGCGTCCATCCGCGGCTTCCCGCCAATGGCGCTGTCCACCACCACTTCCACTTCCCCCACCTGAATCAGGATGCGATCGCTGATGCCCGACTGATTTTCCACGAAAGTGACGCGGGAAATGGCGGCGAGATTAATCAGATCCGGCCCAATTTTGACGAACGTGTCCATGCTGGATTATCGGCCAAATTGGCAAGCGGGTTCACCTTCGTAATTCCTTCATGGTATTGCCGCATATCGGAATCTTGACGCGAAGACGCGAAGAAACGAAGCACGCGAACGTGAAAAATGCGGTAGGTTCCGCCCGAAAATAACCTATACAGTTTTCTCCGATATACGCCCAAGTCCTTTGCCCGAACACGCCGGTTCTGAGGTACTCCTCAGCGTGGGCTCGCTCTGCTTCGGCCAAAACCAAAAGAATGCGCAGAGAAACCGAGACACAGAGGCGCAGAGGACTCGTTCGAATGAAGCGCGCGAAATTTCTCCTTGGATTGCTTAAAAAAATCCGCAGGACATGTGAAATATCGAATTGTTCCTCCGTGTCTCTGTGTCTCGGTGTTCTCTGCGCAAAATTCTTCGCCGAAAACGATATTCGCGAGGATATCCTTGAAGAGCCGGATTTTAGCAGGGAAGATCCGGCTCTTCGGTTTACTTCACGCACCTGCCGCATGAAATGTCCGAAATGGGAAATCGTCATCCTGAGGTACTCCGAAGGATCTGGCTCGTCCGCGCATGCGAGCTAGATCCTTCGGAGTACCTCAGGATGACGAGCCATCGATTCAAGAAACCCGACGCCTTCACACAGCGTGTGTATGAGAACTGAAGTCGAACCCACAGACGTGGGAAACGATCAGGAAAAATTGCATGAGCTATAATCGGCCACATCCTTAGTCGCCCGTCGGGGCTTCTGCCGCGGCCGGTTGCGGGGTGGTGTTTGGCTTGCCCAGAGTTTCGCTGCCGACGGCCAGGACGGCCGGCTGCGGGCGCGGGGCGCAGGGGGGCTTTTCGTAGCCTTCCCAGCCGCCGCCTAATGCTTTGTACAGGGCAACGAATTGATAAATCAGATTTTGCTGCGCGACGGCGTACCGGTCTTCCAGATCGTACAACTGCCGCTGCGCATCCAGAACATTCAGGAAATCGGTCAGGCCGTTCTCGTATCGGCGGCTTGCCAGATGGACGGCCTTTCGGCTTGCGATGACAGCCAGGTCGAGCTGCGCCAAGCTTTGCTGCTCGGCGGAATAATTGCTCAGCGCATTGTTTACATCCTGCACCGCCGCGATCACGAGTTTTTTGTAATTGAAATAGGCCTCCTTCGTGCGGTAGTCGGCGATTTTCACCGAGGCGTCGAGCTGGCCAAAATCAAGGAAAGGCCAGTAGAAGCTCGGTCCCACCGACCACGACAGCGCGTTTTCTGTTGGCGTTCGCCCCAGCCCCTGTCCCTGAACCCCGGCCCCAGCCGTCAGGGCGATGCTGGGAAACAGGTTGGCGGTTGCCACGCCCACCCGCGCGGTTTCGGCCGCCAGGTGGCGCTCGGCGGCGCGGATATCCGGCCGCCGCCGCAGAAGCGTCAGCGGCATTCCCGGGCCGACCTGCGGCGGGGTCTGCGGCAGCGGCGCTGATTGCTCCAATTCCTGGCGCAGCGTCTCGGGATACAGCCCCAGCAAAACCGCCACGCGCCGCTCGGCCACGGCCACCGCCGCCTGAAGCGGCGGCAACTGCGACAGGGTTTGATCGAGTTGGCGCTCGGCCAGCGCGACGTCCAGCTCGTTGGTCAATCCGCGCTGAAAGCGGATGCGCACCAGGTTGGCCGTGCGCGTTTGCGAGGCCGCGTTTTCGCGGGCGATCTCCAGGCGAAGCTGCAGCGAGCGAACGTCGACATAGCTGCGAACCACATCCGCCACCACGCTGATCAGCACATCGTTGCGCAATTCGGCAGCGGCCTGTGAGTCGGCGTGCGCCGCCTCGATCATGCGCGGGTATTTGCCGAACAGATCGATCTCCCAGCCCGCGTCGAAACCAGCCACCTGGGTGATTTCCGACAAGCCGGTGGTATTGGTCCCGGCATACACCGGGGGCGCGACGCGTCCGCGCGCCGAATTGTTTCCCGAGCCGCGGCCCCCGCCGGCGCTGATGTCGATTCCCGGCGTTTCGCCCACGCCTTCCAGCACGCCGCCGCCCACGGCATATTCCACTTCGCGCGATTCCTGAAGCCGGGCAACGGCGGTGCGAATGTCATAATTCGCGGCCACGGCGCGATCGACGAGGTTATCGAGTTTCGGATCGCCGAGCGATTTCCACCACGTCGCCACGTCGACGGTTCGGGCCGGCCCGGCCGTTGATGGCTGTGTCGATGCCACGGTTGAACCCTGGTCGATGGCGCCATCGAAGGAGTCGGGTGCAAACATTTGCGGCGGATGATAATTCGGCCCCACCGCGCAGCCGCCGATCAGGCCAGCGGCGAGAATTGCCGCAAATTTCATCTTCGTGAATGCGCGACGGCAGCGGACGGAATTGGATTGCATGAGATTCCCTAAATGCTCAAACCGAGCGGTTTTTCAAAACGCTCAGTCGTGACACGGCCGTCCCGGCCGTGCTGGTGAGTGAAAAACGGGAAGAACAGTCGTTGGTGATGAACGCATTGCATCGCTGGCCCGGGCGCAACGCCCGTGTCACGTCAAAGCACCATAATTCGGACTGACCCCAAAAATTGGTCAGCTTGATAAGAGCGTTTCTCAGGTTGGTTGCGGTTCGCGTGACTGTCATCCTGAGGTACTCCGAAGGATCTAGCCGATGCGCGAGGGCGAGCAAGATCCTTCGGAGTACCTCAGGATGACGGTCACGCGAACCGCCGCCAACCTGAGAAAGGCTCTAAATGAGCACGCGCAAGCCCATTCAACGTGCCGGCGTGCCGCCTGTGGTTGGGGGCACGGCGGCGGTGACCGGGCCATGCGGGATCATTTTGCGCACCGGCGCAGGCGGGGCGGCCATTTCAATGACATGGGCTTCAACCTGATCGCCGCTGGCGACCTGGCTCCCGACATTCAGCGCCACCATATCGTTGTCAGAGAGACCCGAGCTGATCTCGACCGAATCGCCCATGTCGCGGCCGATGGTCACGGGACGGAAGGTGATGCGCTGGTCCTTCCCCACCACCGCCACCTGCGCGCCGCTGGGCCCGAAATTCATGGCCGCCGCCGGAACGCGAAGCGGGGCGTTGGTCCGGCTTGTTTCGAAAGACACCTCCACATACATCCCGGGCAACAGCAGCAGTTTCGGATTCGGCACCAATACTTCCACCTTCATCGTGCGCGATTTGGGATCGAGCGCCAAGGCGGTGCGATCCACCTCGCCGGTAAACGTCTGGCCGGGCAATTCGCGGGCGATAACCGTGGCCTGCATGCCCTTGTGGATGTCCTCCATCACCGGCTGCGGCACTTCCACGAATACGCGCATCTTGTCGGATTGCGAAATGGTATAGAGCGGCGTTGTATTGGTCGTGCTGCCGGCGGTGACAAGAGAGCCGATGTCGATAAACCGCTGCGTGATGACGCCGTCAAACGGCGCGACAACTTCCTTGAATTTCTCCAGCGTTTGCAGGCGCTGGACCTGCGCTTCGCCAAGATTGATGTCGGCCTTGGCCGCTTCGAGCTTGGCATTGGCCGAATCCAGCTCGGCTTTTTTCTCGTCGCGCTCCTGCTGCGAGACAGCGCCTTCAGGGGCGGCGGCTTCCCAGCGGTCGTAGCTGACCTTGGCAAATTGCGCGTTGGTTGCCGCCACGTTCGCCTGCGCCTTGAGCTGGGCAAAGTTGGCCTTGGTTTCGCGAAGCTGGTCGTCGAGTTCGGGGGTTTCGATCTCGGCCAACACCTGATTTTCTTTCACACCGTCGCCGATGTCGACGAGCCATTTACGGATGTATCCGTTGGTGCGGCCAAAGAGGGTGGTTTCGTAGAACGAGCGGGCATCGCCGGGCAGGTTCAGCAAACCCTCGGCGCTGGCGCGCTGGACGCGCACCACGTCCACGGGAACCGGGCGGCCGATTGCCTGGTCGGTCGCGGTCTCAAGCGCGCTGGCGTTATTGGAATGGAAATGATGCACCACGAAGAATGCCACCAGCAACGCCACGGCAATCACCGCTGCGAAAACTGTCACGTTTCTTGAGGTATGCGACGAATAATGCACCGGCATGCGCGAGTGGCCATTGTCGGCCACCGTCGCCAGCGGCGCGTGGTGGTTGGGGAAAGTGGTTTCCCTTGTTGCAGGGTCATGTGGAAGATGAGCTTCCATGAATCAAGGCTCCTTGCTCATGAGATCAAAGGGCGTTCACGCCACGATTTCTTCGGCGGCGCCTCCGCGCATCAGGCCGTATACCGCCGGAACGAAAATCAGCGTGGCGAATGTGGCGAACAGAAGGCCGCCGATCACGGCCCTTCCCAGCGGGGCGTTCTGCTCGCCTCCCTCGCCGATTCCCAGCGCCATGGGGATCATGCCGAGCATCATAGCGCCCGCAGTCATCAGAACCGGCCGCAAGCGCGTATAACCGGCGGCGATTGCCGCGGTCGCGGCGTCGTCTCCCGCCTCCAATCTCTGGTTGGCAAACGCCACAACCAGGATGCTGTTGGCGGTGGTGAGTCCGATGCACATCAACGATCCCATCAGCGCCGGCACGCTCATATGCGTCCGCGAAAGCAGCAGCATCCACGCCACCCCCGCCAGCGCGCACGGCACGGCCATCAAAACGATCAGCGGGTCGAGCCAGCTTTGAAAGTTCATCACCATTAATAAATATACCAGAACGATCGCCCCTAAGATGCCGAGAAACAGCCCGCTAAAACTTTCCCGCATGGTCACGATCTGCCCGGCAACATTGACGTGCATCGCGGTGGCCGCGTCGGGCATGTCCTTTTTAACGACGGCGTTGATGGCATCGGAGACGCTTCCCAGATCGCGTCCCTGAACGTCGGCGTTAATGTCGTAGACTGTGCGGATGTTGAGCTGCGACAACATCATCGGCGACTGCGCCCGGGTGATATCCGTCACGTTCATCAGAAGCTGCGTGTTGCGTCCCCCGGCGGACGTCACCGGCATCGACTCCAGTTCCTCCATGTCGTCCACCCGATACGTCGGGGTCTGGACCACCAATGGGTAGCTGACATTATTGGTTGGACTGAGCCAGAAATTCGGCGCGACCATCGCGCTGGAACTGAGCGTAACCAGGACATTGTTGGAAATATCGCGCTCGGTGATGCCCATGTCGCCGGCCAGAGTGCGGTCGGCGGTGAGATCGAAAGACGGAGCATTGGGAACCTGGAAAATGTGCGCATCCACGATCCCGGGCACCTTCTTCAGATCGGCAAGGATCTTTTTCGCCTGGGCATAATCGGCTTTGGCGTGCGGGCCGGTCACGCGGATGTCGATGGGGGCCGGCTGCCCGAAGTTCAGCACCTGATTCACGATGTCGGCCGGCTGAAAGAAGAATTGCATGCCGGGAAATTTGCGCGGCAATTCGTTGCGGAGGGCGGCCATGTGTTTGGCCGTTGGCGAGTGGTGCTCTTTGAGCGAGATGAGAATCTCCCCATCCATCGGCCCCACTGTCGCCGAGTCGCTCAGCGCGATATTAATCCCGCTGTAGGGCAAGCCGATGTTATCCAGAATGACATCGACCTGATCGTTCCCGACGATCCGGCGAATCTCCTGCTCGACGGCCGAAAAATCAGCCTGGGTGGTTTCGATTTTCGTTCCGGCCGGCGCCCTGACGTGAAGCCGCATTTGACCGGCATCCACCGCCGGGAAAAAATCCATCCCCAGGCTCGGAAACAGGAAACAGGAAAACCCGATCAACAAAATGAAGAAGGCAGCCGTCAATTTCGGCGAATGCACCGCCCATGCCAGATAATTGCGATAGGTCCTCCGAAACGCGTTGAACCCGCGCTCAAAGCCATAATGAATTGCCGTGAACGGATTGGAACTTCGCCGATGCGCGATGTCGTGGGCGCTATGCCCGTGCCCGTGCTTCTCCAAATACGACTTCATCAGATACCGGAACAGCACCGGCACCAGCGTGAATGACAGCACGAAGCTCGCCAACAGCGACAGAATCACCGAAAGCGACAACGGCGAGAAAAGATATTTCGGCGTGCCATGCAATAAAAAGATCGGAACGAAGACGATGCAGATCGCCAGCGTTGCCACGAGGGTCGGCATGAAAATTTCCGCCGATCCTTCGGTGATCGCCTGAACCAGTTCCTTTCCCAGCCCGACGTTTCGTTCGATGTTTTCGATGACGACGGTGGCGTTGTCGACAAGGATGCCGACCGCCAGCGCAAAGCCGCCGAGCGTCATGGTATTGAGCGTCTGTCCGTCGCAATAAAGTGCCAGCACCGCAGCGATGATCGACAGTGGGATCGAGGCGACGATGATCAGCGTCAGCCGCCAGTTGCCGAGGAAAACCAGGATCATGATGGCGGTGAGGCCCGCGGCCATCAGCCCGCCCATCAGCACGCTGTTCAGGGCGGCCTTCACGAAGATCGACTGGTCGAAGATCGGTTTGATGTTGACCAGCGGCTTGCCCTGGGCGTCTTTTGGCAAAAGCCGCTCGATATCCGGCAACGCTTCCTTGACCGAGTTAATGACGCTCAGTGTCGAAGCGCCGCCGGTCTTTCGCACCATCATCAGCGCGCCAGGCCGGCTGTTTTGGTTGACGGCGTTGGTCTGCACCTGAAACCCGTCATGCACGAACGCCACGTCGCGCACGAACACGGTCGCATCAGCGGTCTGCTTCACTGGAAATCGATTGATCGCGTCGATGATGTCCGGACTTGTATTGAGATTTACCGTGTAATCGTTATTCCCCATTTTCACGTCGCCGGAGGGCGCGATCACATTTTGCGCGGTAATGGCATCGGTCACCTGTGCCGGGGACAATCCGCTGGCTTGCAGGGCATGGGTATTGAGATCAACCATGACCACGCGCGGCTTGCCGCCGTATGGATAGGGCACCGACGCACCCTGGACATTGGCCAGGGCCGGACGAATTGTGTTCTGCCCGAAATCGTTCAGTTTCGTATCGGTGAGCGAAGCGCTGGACAAGCTGAATTGAATGATGGGTACGTCCGTCGCTCCATAGCGCAGCACCAGCGGCGGAGTGATGTTTCGCGGCATGTACTTCATCACCACCTGCCCGCTGGAACCGAGCTGGGTCACGGCGCGCGTGACATCCGCCCCTTCGTGCAGGTAAACCTTGATGACGCCCACCCCGTTGTAGGCATTGGCCTCGATCCGCTCCACATTGTCCACCAGCGAAGCCATCTGCCGTTCGTGGATTGCCAGAATGCGGTCCTGGATCTGCTCGGCACTCATGCCGTTGTAAGTCCAGACGACGCTGACAACGGGAATATTGATCTCGGGGAAAATATCGACCGGCATCGTGTAGGCAGCCAGCGCCCCAAGCACACCCACCAGAATCACCAGAGCGGCCACGCTGAAAGGCTTTTTCAATGCGAAGTTGACGAGAAACATTCCGCTAAGCTCCTGGATGCAGGCAATTTATTCGCCGACATAACACATAACGCATTCCCGAACGAATTGACAAGCGCTGCGCGTGCAAAATAAGCGCTTTATCCCCCGTGCTAACAAACGGCCAACATTTGCCGGGGGAAATCGCCCGGAATTGATTCGATCGGCAACCGCTTCATCAAAACGAGCAGCGCGCTAACGCAGCTTGAGCATCGTGCCGGTGCAGAACGCCGCCAGCATGGCCAGCGAAAATCCCAGGACCATGCACGGAAGCATATCCGCCAGCGTCACCGCTTCGTGCTGCGTGAGGACAAAATCATCCGCCAGCCCCGGCGGCGAGGCGATCGGCGGGCGGCCCTTGAAAAACGCGGCGTAAAAATCGGCGCGATCCAGCGGAACGCCGGCGGCGATTTGGGCGGCTTCGTAATCCTGATATGCCTTCTGATAGGCCATGCCCCACGCCAGCTCGCGCCGATGCCTATCGCGCATGGTTTTCTGCCAGGCGGAGGGATCGCCGGGGGCTTCGGTGGTTGCCAATGTGGCTTGTCTGGCCCGGCAGAGGTCGACCATCTTTTGCCGAACCGCGGGATCGGGCCAGAAATGATCCTGCAATTCCACGGCGCGCTCATAGGCGTTCCAGGCGATGGCGCGCTGCTCCAGGGCTTCCATGGTTATTGCCAGCGTCAGGGCAAAATGCGGGCTCGGGCCGCCGCCCAGCGTCCACATGCCGATGATCGCCAGTGTCGGCTCGTCAAACGGCATGGGCTGGTCGTAGTCGCAATGGACAATCTTCGCCCATTGCGGATCAATCCCGGTGACGCCGATGTCGCTGCGGATCAGCAAACGCAAGCCGGGGGAAATGTCGGCGTCTTCCAGCGGAATCTCCGGCCGGCGCCGCCAGGGCCGGGCGCGGTCGTTCAAAGAGATGGGGTGGTCGAGCGGCTGGCCGATCAGATCATACTTTTCCAGCAGATCCGGATGCTCCATCGCAGCCAGTAAATCCTCGATGGCGATGGCCTGCCATCTTTCCCTGCCGAAATGCGCCCCGGGGTTGATGGCAATGGCGCGCTCGATGAATGTCAGTCCTTCGCGCACTTTTTCCCGGGCGGCGGCATTCCCGCCGAGCGCCGCCGGCATCGCGCCGTGAACCAATATCGTGCCGAGGTTGGCACAGGCGGTGTATTGGTGGTGCTCGGTTGGCGAGAGATCTTGTGCGGCCAGAATTTTCTGCTGATCGAGAAACTCCGCCGTCTGGCCCGACGGGTCGGTGTCGGCCTCCGCGGGCTGCGTTGCGGGTTCGGCCGGCAAAGGCGGGAGTAGCGCCAGCTTTTTTCGCATCACCGCCGCCGCCTCGTCAAACTTCCCGAGGCTTTGCAGTCCGATCGCCAGGTCGTCCATGGCGCCGAAATATTTCCCCGAGGGCTGCGCGCGGGCCACCGGTGCGTTTTTTGCGAGGATTTCGCGGGCATTTTTGTTGCGCTGGGAATACCAGGCCGTCCCATGGCAGAGGTAGCGCTCATGGAGAATGTCGTGAACCATGGCGAGGCGCAGCGCCGTGCCCCCGGGGATTTTCGGCACGCGATAGGCCGCGGGAATCAGCCGATCGCGCTGCGTCAGGGGCAGCGGGTTCGACGCGATGGCAACCACCGCGCCCGCGACCGCACCGAGCAGCCCGAAGATTATCAATCGCGGCCTGCCGACGATGTAGATCGGTTTCCCGTTCATGGCTTTCCGCTTTTATTGCGCCGCGGCTTCATGACCAGCAATCCCGCCGAGATTCCGCCGCAAAGGGCCAGTGCGGCAATTCCCCATGGATTGAGTCCGCGATAGGCCGGCGGTTTGGCCGCCGGCGGCGGCGCGTCATAGCTGGAGCGAAATTCGCTCTCAGCTCGCGTGACCGATGTGTCGTTCAGGCACGCCAGCAAAGGCGATGCGCCCATCAACATGAACGCCGCTGGAAGAAAAAATCGCCAAATCGGTTGACGCGTTCGCATGACACATCTCACTTCGCCGACGCCGCCGTCAGGGCGAGCAGCGCCGGAACCCCGGCTTTGTCCGGCCCATACACCAGATCAACCGTCGCAATTTCCACATCCGGCCGCGGGTTGTTCCACTGCTTGCTGTACGCCACCGCATAGAATGGCGTTCCTTCGTATTTCCGCGTCCAGGCGATCTGCGCGCCGGGCAAGGCTTTGGGCGTTTCCTGCTTGTAATTCTCAACGTCAATTTCCGACAGCAGCGGAATCGTTTCCGTCTTCCCGTCGGCGTAATGCACGACATATCGCGCCATGTCGAACTTGATCCCCTCCTTCACATCGCGTTCATTTCGGCGATGGTCGATCCGCGCCGCTTGCAAGAAGAACAGTGCGTCGGCCTTGCGATGCACCGGAATGCCGGTCACTTCTTTTGCCAGGTTGTTCGGCACGCCACTGCCGCCGAGCATGATGGCCGTCGGCACGGGAGACGTGGCGAATTCGTAGATGTCATAGGGAACACCGGCCAGGGTTTGCTTGCCGGTGGGGAGGTCGGCGAAGGTGAATTTCTTGTCGCCGAACCAGCCGCGATCGGTGCGATATTGGTTGGCCTGCTTGCTGATGTTTATGCTGGAATAATCGAGGTTTGCACCGACGATGACCGTCTTTCCGCCGGTGAAAGGCGCTTTGAGATTGCGCAAAATGGCCGCGAACACGGCACGCTTTTTCTGCTTGTTGGCCGGCACCTCCTCGGTTTCCTTGAAGAGCAAATTGCACAGCACGATGCCGCCCTTGCCGCGAGGGTATTCCATCATTCCGCCGATGTTGAGCATGGGCCGCACGTTTTTGTAAAACTCCGGCGAGCGCTTCACCTTCAGGTAAATGTTGTCGATCCCCACCAGCGGCTTGCTGCCCGCCTTCTCCTCCCAACCGGCGATTTGCAATGTCACTTTCTTAGCCGTCCGCGGCGGGTTGATGGCGAAAGTTTGCGGATCGCCATTGGGCGCGGTGTTAAACGTCGCCATGGTTTTTTTGTCGCCGTCGAAGATCAGGTTCACCTTCGTCGTGCCCCAGTAATTGGTGTTGCTGATCCAGTTGAATTCGGTGAATTCCTGCGGCTTGGGAAACACCATCGGCACATCGTAAGGCGACCCATCGGCGTTGATCGGGAAATTAATAATCAGCGGCCACCCCTCGGCGTTGGTGAATCCATTGACGATGTTATCAAAATTGGCAAACGTGCTTTTGGCGAACGGCGCGACTTCATCGTAGTCGACTACATAACTGAACTCATCATCCACCGCGTAATTCCCCTCGCGGAAGCCGAAGATGCGTTTCGATGAATAAAGCGTGACATCGCCCGCGGAAATGCCCGCCGTCAGCGGCGAGCGCACCGGCGGAAAGGTGACGCTTTCCCGCTTGAATGGCCGGATCATGTGATCGAACCCGACGATCTTGTTGTAACTCGCCAGGCCATCGGGCGTGAGGCCGTTGAACACAATCCATCCGCCGGCTTCGTTGAATGCTTTTACCTTGTCGAGATTCGCCGCGAGTTTGGCGAGGTTGTCGGGATTGGCCTCGATGATGGCGATTTTTTCGCCGGGTTGGGAGATGGCTTGGAGGGGATCGGCAACCTCGACGTGATGGAGCCCGATGGTATCGACAGCTTTCGCGAGTTCTGCCTTAGGATCGGCAGTAAGCGTGGCCTCGCGAACCGTCGGCTTATATTCGAGCCCGTATTTAATCAGATTGTCCAGAAGAACGGCCGCAGGCGCAATTCCGGGCAGCTTTTCCTCAATCGGTATCTGGCACAAAATGAGCAAGCCGTCGTTTATCGGAACCTCAAGCAGCGCCGAATTTTTTAGCTGATCGTCGCATTGCAGGAGCGAGCGGGCGCCACGGACCGGCTTGCTGTAGGCATTGCGATAAACCAGGCCGTCGTCGCCCCAGGCGAAGAAATCGCGCGACTGCAGATTTCGCATCGACGGATGGGTTTCATCTTCGATGAAAGCGGCATGACCCATATTTGTTTGGGCGCTTAGCTCCGCGGGCACCGCGGCGAATTGCAGCGGCTCCTTCTGATCAAGAACAATAACCACGCACCCCTGAGCAGCCCAGCTCGCAAACTTGGTTGAAGTCCGTAATTGCGGTGTGATCGCATCCTGTCCGATGATGATGACTTTGCCAGGCGGGATGGCGTCTAGGTTATCGATGGCAACAAAATATTGATGAGCGACGTCGTGAAGGTAGTGCATTAGTTTGCCGCTCGGGTCGTAGACGGCGAGCGAATCGTCCTTGATGTTCTTCAGCGCCATCGGCAACGGAAATGGGGACAAAACGGACAGCCTTTTGACGTCGGCAAATACATCCTGCCCTTTCACCGAGAGTGAAAGCTTTAATTCTCCTTCAAGACGTGGCTTTCCAATTCCCGGTGGCAGAGTAAACGTGATGGATGTTTCGGTTCGCCCGCCCGCCGGTACCATGACGTCGCGGACTTCTTCAGCGATTTTTTTACCGTCGACCGTAAGCGAATATTGGAACGTGATTGGATCCAACGAGTGCGTGTCGTTGAATATCGCCAAATGGCGGACAACCTTTTGATTGTTTTCAAACGTCCAATCCCACTCCTTGCACAACACCGCCCGCGGCGCAAATGCCACATACTGGCTCCCGTCGGCGTCGCTGGAATTCATCCAAAAATCCCACGCGCCATAATCGGCCCAGCGATATCCCTCCTGCAAAATTCGCGTCACCAATCCGGCTGCGGGAAGTGAGGCGCTCTTGCCCGCCAGAGCGGCCTCTCCCCCCAGCGTGGCAAGCTCGGGATGATTGCCGGCGATGAACCAGTCTTCGCCCACGAAACGGGGACGCTTCTGGTCCCATTCCCATCTGCCTCGGCCGCCGCCTTTGGTGTTGGCGTCGTAGGCGAGGGCGGGGTATTCGCTCATTTTGCCGGTGATGTAATGGTTGCCGCAGACGGGGAGGGTTTGGGCTTTGCATGCTGCGCCGCCATCGCTCATGGTGGGGCGGGTCGGGTCGATTTTTTGGACGGCGTCTGATGTCTTGGTCACCTCGCGCTCGAAGTCGTCCATCAGGCCGCCGTAGAGATTAATGCAATTGATGTAGAGCCATTCATTTTCGATCGACCAGATCATGATGGAGGGATGATTGCGCTCGCCGCGAACCTGGGCGCAAACCTGGTCGCGCCAGTTTCGCATCAGGTCCATTTTGATCGGCGAATTGTTGGCGAGCTTGCGCAGATTGGCATCGGGCTCGTCGGCGTGATAGCCGATCGCTTCGCCGTCCAAATATCCGCTTCGGCGGACGACGACGCCATTTTTGTCGAAGAAATCGAGTGCCGCATCGGGAGACAGTCCATTCCAGGTCGTTCCCCAGAATCGCATCATTTGCTGATGCGTTTTGCGTTGGAAGGCAAGCCACGCGGCGGGGTCATCGCCGCTGGTATGCTGGTCGCACCAGCCGTGGAAGGGAACGCCGTTGAGCTTGAAATGAATGCCGTCGATGGTCCATTCGCGATAGCCGAAGGTGGTGTCGGAGACGTCGGCGTTGACGCCGCCCGCGGACACGATGGCGCGGAAGGTATACAGGGCAGGATCGTCCGGCCACCAAAGCTTCCCATTGGCGAAATCGCGCACGATCTCGATGGTTTTCTGCTCGCCCGCGGCAAGTGTCACTTTTTCATTGGCAAGCTGCTGGCCGGTGAGCTCCGGCGTCGGGCCGATGACGATCGGCGAAATATCCGCCGTCATGGCTTTGCCGCTGTTGTTCGCCAGGGTCATCTCCACCGCCAGTTGCTTTTTGGCAACCGACGGCTTGATGAAAACATCGCTGACATAAACATCCCCGGCGGCAACCAGCGTCGGCGGCTGCAAAATGCCGCTCTCGGGATGGTTCCAGATCGGATACGCCAATTCCTGAAAGCCATTATGGAAAAACTGCTCGGGAATATTGAACGTCCGGCGCAATTTCATCGGATCGTTCGGATCGCGGCTGCGGCCGTACCACGCATCGCGAATGCCGACCATGATATCGTTGATGCCGGGGTTTTTGATGGCTTTGGTGATATCGATCTGCACGCGCGCCAGCGGGTTTTTGTCAAAGCCGCACAAAACGCCGTTGACGTAGACGGTGGTGTTGAGATTGTTCTGCGGAAAGACCAGGTAGAACGAGCGGCCCTGAATTTCCTTGGCGACGTTGACGTGCGTGCGATACCAAAGCCGATGCGCAAAAAGCAAATCCGGCCGGAGCGTGTTGCGATCGCCCGGCACATCGATGGCGCTCCAGAATTTTTCGCCCGGCAAAACCTTCATCGGCTCGGCCACTTCGCCGGGCATCTGCTCATCATCCCGGCAAATTTCCCAGGTGCCGGAAAGATCGAGCGACTTGCGCTCGCCCGGCGTCTGTGTGAACGGCAGGAAAAAAATCTGCTTTGCCGCCTTCTCGTCTTTCTCCGTCCGCCAATTCTCCCCCGGCTTATATCGCGAATGCGGAACGAACGGCTTGTCAGAAAGACAAACGCAGTCCAACCCAAACAGCACGCGCTGGTATTTGCCCAACTGATTCTTCGTCTTGGCCAGCCGGAATGAAAGCGTATGCTGCCCCTTGGCAAGCGTGACATCCCCCAGCTTCAGCCAGGCCGCCTCGGCAAAGAAATCCAGCTCCATCAGATCGCTGGTCAGCTCATTCTTGCCGACGGTTTTCCACTGGCCGTCGTCGATTTTCCAATCGAAATCGGAGCGGGCAAATTCAAACCCGATCCGCGCCCAGAGTTCGCGCTTGCCGTCGGCATCGACCGGAACCGCATATTCGAAAATGGCCCCATCATCCGGCAATTCCTTCTCGATCTTCCCCTCGTCCAGCGAATACGTCAGCCATTTCCCGCCCGAAAGCCAATCCGCATGGCTGCTCCCGGCGGAGGTCCATTTCACGTTGGCCTTGGCAGGCGCCTCACCTTCCACCCAAACATAATCCGCCGCGGCGCGGGCACTGCGCGCCAACGCAAAGACGACGAAAATAAGGAGGCAATGAAGGAAACGAAGCCGGCGTGTTCCGTGTGTCATGGGCCGTCATATTAGCACCGGGGGCGGTGGTGACAAAATGCCGATGAAGGCCGATGGCATCAACTCGATTGCAGATGCTATAATCTTCACTTCGTTTTTTCCGCGACGATGTCTTTTCCATTCTGGTGAAGCGTCAGGCCCTTCACATTTCCCGCGGCGTCGACATCGAATGTCAGGCGCGCATTGACAACTTTCCAGAAAAACTCGGTTTCCGTCAGCGGGTAAATGCCGAATGCCTCCTGCCCCGTCACGCGGGCCGACAGGTGATCGCCGGTGCGCTTGACCGTGAGCCATGATAGCAGGCCGAGTTTATATTCGCCGACGTAGCGGTCCAGGATTATGTCGCTGAGGGCGATGGCCTGCGGCAACTTCGGCGCCTCGGCGGGCTGGCCCAAAAGCCGCTGCATGATGCGCGAGCCGATGAGGTCGGGGATGTTGCCGGCGCTGTTGCAAAGCACCACCACGCCAACATGTTTCCCGGCGTCAAAGGCGACAAAGGAATGGTACCCGCCGGTCTGGCCATTGTGCCAGAGGTAGCCTTGCTTCCTGCTGATGAACCAGCCAAGGGCAATATCGTTTCCGGGGTCGAATTGGTGCTGGCGTTGATGGGTGAGATCGATCGCCGATGCCAGATCGGTTTTTGTCGTGCCCATCTCGGCGGCGACATACTTCAGCATGTCATCCGTATCCGAGCGAATTCCCCCGGCGCCGGCGAAGGCGGGAAGATCCCAATTCTTCAATGGCCCGCCGTCACCGTCGAACGGCGGGGCGAGCCTTTGCCGCATCGAATCGTCCAGGACGATGCGCGTGCTTTGCATTTTCAACGGCCCGCAGATGCGATCGAGCAGCAATGCCTGGTAATCCTTCCCCGCATGGGCCGCGAGAATGTTGCCCAGCAGCGCCACGCCAAGGTTACTGTATTCGCAACTTTCACCCGGCTCATGGGCAAGCTTGAGCGTGGGCAAAATATCGTACATTTGCTTGAGCGTGTAATCCGCATACGGATTGCCCGCATCGGCCGGCGCAAAGTTCGACGGCATGCGCGGAAGGCCGGACGTGTGCGTGGTCAGATGCAGCAACGTGATCTGCGCCCCGTCCTTCCCTACCGGCATTTTCACTCCGGCCGGCAGATATTTCTGCACCGGGTCGTTTAGTTTCATTTTTCCGCGCTCGACCGCATCGGCCAGCAAAGTTGCGGTGAAAGTCTTGCTGACCGAGCCGATTTCATAAACCGTCTGCCCATCGGGCACAGTTTTGTCGGTATTTGATTTCGCGCCGTAGCCGATGATCTGCCGATCATGCTCATTGATCATCCCAACGACAAATCCCATGGCCCATTTGCCGTCGACAACGGGTTTAACCAGGCGATCGACTTCCGCTGGGGGCAGGACATCCGCCGCGTGAACGGGAATGGCGATGCAGGCCAGGGCAAGGATAAGCAATCCGTAGGGGTAACAGCGTTTCATGGTGAAATCTCCGAGGCGGGCGGGATTGCGCGAAGTCTAACACAGGTGGCCGCGGGTGACGAGTGAATCGCGAAATCGCAAGCGACTTCGCAGCCGGCGCGGCGAAACGATGGTTCGCCAGTGACGCCGCGAAGTCGCTTGCGATTTCGCGATTATTCCCACGGTTCGGAGTGCAGCTTCAAATGACGACAGCTTCAATCCTTCGTCGCCCCAAACGCCGCGAATGGCCCGTTCTTATGCAGAATCTCGATCCGCCGAAATCCCACGCGCTTCAACAAATCGAGCTGATATTCCAGCGAACGCGGCGTGTCCTCCTTCTCCACATACGCAAACACCTCGTCGCGGTATTTCTCATCCTTCAGTTTCGCCAGATACTCCCCATAGCGCTCCCACATCATCGCATGAACCCGCCGATGGGCATGTTCGACCAGATCGGAAATCCATATTGACCCGCCCGGCCGCAACGCGGCATGAAATTTGGCGAAGACCGATTCCCACTCGCCGTCGCTGCGCAAGTGATGCAACACCACCGCCGCCAAAATTACGTCGAATTGCCCGGCCGGCAACGAAATCTCGCGGATGTCGCCGCGGATCGGCGTGACGCCTCCGCACCCCGCGGCGCGCACCCGGCCGGCAGCGCGGTCGAGCATCGGCTGGCTCAAATCGATCAGCGTCGCATCCAACCCAGGAATTTTCTCCAGCAGTTTCAGCGTGTAATTTCCCGCCCCGCATCCCACATCCAGCACGGCCCGCGCCGACGGATTGACGCTGGCCGCAGCCGCTGTGATCAGATCGAGCACCAGCGGCGCATCGATGGTGGCCGACTGGCCGGTCTGAAGATTGGCGAATCGCTCGACGTCATTGTCGAAGCGCCGGCGGATTTCATCGGGAGTGGATTTTGCCATGGCTAATCCTAAATACTCAAACTGAGCGATTTTTAAAGGCGCTCATCGTGACACGGCCGTCTCGGCCGTGCTGGCGACGGGAAAATGCGAAGAATAATCGCTGCCGGTAGTTCTTGAACTCATTACATCGCCAGCACGGGCGGGACGCCCGTGTCACGTTGAGCTTGCAAAATTCTCGGTAAATCCCGCATGTTTTTCATCGCCGGACGCCAAAAACCGCTCAGTTTGAGTAATTTATTGCATCTGCGAGTCTGTGGTTATTTTCTTTTTTGGTTACAGTCAACGGCAGCATAATCACGTTTCAGGAGCGGGCAATGCCCGTTGATCGACGATGGAACTTCACGGAAAACATTTGATCGGCGCTGAACAAATCGCCGGTAAATCCACATTTCGCGCCGTCAACCCGGCCACATCGCAGCCCATCGAGCCGTCATTTGGCGAAGCGGGAGCCGCCGATGTCGATCGCGCACTGAATCTGGCCGAGTCGGCATTTGATGAATATCGCCATCTGCCGGCTCAGCGCCGCGCCGATTTCCTGCAAGCCATTGCCGCGAAAATTGAGGCGGATGATGCGCTGCTGCAGCGCGCCAACGAGGAAACCGGCCTGCCGATCGAGCGCCTCCGCGGCGAGCGCGGGCGAACGGTGGGGCAGTTGCGGCTGTTTGCCAAGGTGATCATCGAAGGCTCCTGGGTTGCCGCCCGCATTGACCGTGCCGACCCCAATCGCAAGCCCGCCCCCAAGCCCGACCTTCGCCGAATGCTGATCGCTCTCGGCCCGGCGGTTGTGTTTGCCGCCAGCAATTTTCCGCTGGCGTTTTCCGTGGCCGGGGGCGACACGGTATCGGCGCTGGCCGCGGGATGCCCGGTTGTCGTGAAGGCCCATCCGGCCCATCCGGGAACCAGCGAATGGGTCGGCCGATTGATCCAGTCCGCCGCCGCTGAAACCAAAATGCCCGCCGGCGTTTTTTCGCTGCTGCACGGGCGGTCGCACGAGTTGGGGTTGGCGCTGGTGAAACATCCGCTGACGCGCGCGGTTGGATTTACCGGCTCGCTTCGCGCCGGGCGCGCGTTGTTCGACGCGGCGGCGGCGCGAAAAGAGCCGATTCCCGTTTATGCCGAGATGGGCAGCACCAATCCCGTGTTTTTGTTGCCCGGCGCGCTGGCCGAGCGGGGGAAGCAAATCGCCGAGGGACTTCGGCAATCGGTGACCATGGGCGTGGGCCAATTCTGCACCAATCCCGGATTGGTTTTGGCGCAGGCTGGCGAAGCATCGAGCGAATTCGCCGCGCATCTGGCCGCATCGATTTCCGAGGCCGCCCCTGGCACGATGCTCTATGCCGGCCTGCGCGATTCTTACGAAGCCGCGGCAAAACGTTTCGCCGCCACGGCGGGCGTGAAAATCGCCGGGCAATCGCGCGTCGCGACTAACGCTCAAAAGACGCAGGTGGCGCCGATGGTTTTTACCGCCGACGCAAAAACATTCATCGCCAATCCCGCCATCCACGAGGAACTGTTCGGCCCCGCGACGCTGCTGATCACCGGCTCGCGCCAGGAGCTGACACAGATCGCCGCGAGTCTCGAAGGTCATCTCACTGCGACGCTGCACGCAACGCCGCAGGACATGGCCGACCATCGCGAGCTGATTGCGATTCTGGAGCGCAAGGTGGGCCGGCTGCTGTTCAACGGCTTTCCAACCGGCGTTGAGGTGTGCCCGGCGATGCAGCACGGCGGCCCTTATCCCGCCACCACCGACGCCCGCACCACCAGCGTCGGCACCGCCGCCATCGAGCGTTTCGCCCGGCCGATCTGCTACCAGGATTTCCCGCCCGAAGCGCTGCCCGAAGAACTGCGCGATGGCAACCCGCGGGGCATCTGGCGGATGGTGGATGGGCAAATGCAGAGGAAGGAATGACGGCCGTTAAGGCGGCCAACATGAAAACCGCCGAAAGGCATGGGTCAGAAATTTTTATTCCCCGCCGCCGCGGGAGTTACGGGCTGAAAAGGTAAACTTTTTGTGCTTATATTGAGGGAGCAGTTTTCCAGGACGTCCTGACATGAGGTACTCCCCAGCGTGTCTCCGTCCGCAACCACAAAAAAGTGCACGCGCCAAGACCGCCAAGTAGCCAAGAGCGCCAAGACAGGATTGAATTTTTTCTTCCCCTTGGCGCTCTTGGCGGCTTGGCGATCTTGGCGCGGGAAATTTGTTGCCAGGAAAACAAGAAGCCGCAGGATGGGTCGAATATTTCTATTCCAGATTGCCAGGGTCATTTACGTGTCCAAAACTCCTCTACAGTAGAGGCGGAGGTAAAGACGGAGAATTTCGATGACCTCCAGGTGAATGCGGATAAACGCTTGCATATGAAGCATACAGTGATCCATCAGCGAATAATCGCGACTGTTGCATGCATTGCGATATTGACGCAAAAACGAGTGTTGCGCAACATAATGGCGCGCGAAATGTTGCAAAATGGTGCGCGGAATTGATTGCAGTTTGACGAGCCGGTGATGGTCATTGCCTGGATGCCTCAAATGCCTCATTCCAAAGGCCGCGCCGGCGAAGGTCATTCCTGAGAAAACCCATGGCGGAAGTTTCGCGCGATGATATTGACGCAGAGATCGCCGCGGGAAATTTTTCCCGCGCTAAAAATCTGCTCGCGCAACTTTGGCGGGGCAGCGCGAAATTATCGACGGCTTCGTTTGTGGTCGGCCGGTTCGACCTGCTTCGCCCGCACCTGGAATTAGCCGCGTGTCGGGCCGCGATTTTGCGATCGTTCACGCTGGAGCCGGTGATTCCCGTCCTGCGCTGTGAAGCATTCCTTGGGGGAATCGATCTGGAGGTTCGGCTCGGCGATTTCAACGCCGCCGCCCAGGAAATTCTTGCCGCCGATGGCTGGGTTTATACTTCGCCGCTGGATGTGGTGATTCTGGCCGTGCAGACGCGCGATATTTCACCGCCGCTGTGGGAGCAATTTACCGATCTGGGTGGTGAGGCCATCGAGGCGGAAATATTCCGGGTTGTGTCCCATTTTCAGCAATTGATCGAGACATTTCGCCAGCGGTCGACGGCTCATTTGATCGTTCACTCGCTGGAATCGCCGCCGATTCCCGCAAACGGGATTCTCGACACGCGCCTGCCGCTGGGACAAGCCGCGGCGATCGCCCGCATCAACGCGGCACTGTTCGAGCAGGCCCGCCAGTTGAAGAATGTTTATGTTCTCGACATGCAGGCGCTGGCCGGCCAGCGCGGGCAGCCATGGCACGATGAGCGGCGCTGGCTCATGTCGCGATATCCGCTGGCCGATGGATCGGCGCTTTTGCTCGCCCGGGAGTGGCTGCACTTTGTGCATCCGATTGCCGGGCGGATTTGCAAGGTGCTGGCCGTCGATCTGGACAACACGCTCTGGGGCGGCATCGTCGGCGAGGACGGTCCCGGCGGCATCAAGCTCGTCGACCAATACCCCGGCGGCGGCTATCGAGCCTTGCAGCGGGCGATTCTCGATTTGCATCGGCGGGGAATTCTGCTGGCGATTTGCAGCAAGAATAATCCCGATGATGTGATGGAAGTCATCGACAAACATCCGGGCATGCTGCTCCGCCGCGAGCATTTCGCGGCAATGCGAATCAACTGGAACGACAAAGCCGCCAATCTGCGCGAGATTGCCGATGAGCTGAATGTGGGCCTTGATGCAATCGCGTTTTTGGATGACAGCGCCGCCGAGTGCGCGTTGGTTGAGGAGCAACTGCCGCAGGTGACAGTCATTCACCTCGCCGGGGAAGTTGGTTCATACGCCGGCCAACTTCGTCAATCGCCGGCCTTTGAGCGGCTGGAACTGACGGCCGAAGATCAATCGCGCGGCAAGATATACCAAGGGCAGCGGCAGCGCGCCGACCTGCAAAAAAGCGCACCCTCGCTGGAGGATTTTTATCGTTCGCTCCAGATGCGGGCGACGATCGAGCCGATTACGCCCGGGACGCTTTCGCGTGCCGCCCAGCTCACGCAGAAGACCAATCAGTTCAACCTCACCACCCGCCGATACAGCGAAGCGCAAATGGCCGCCCTTGCCCAGGGCAGTGGATTCACGCTTCGGCTCAGCGATCGATTCGGCGACAACGGAATCGTCGGCGTGGCCATTCTGCGGGGAGAAGGCGACGTGCGCGAAATCGATACGTTTTTGCTGAGCTGCCGGGTCATTGGCCGAACTGTGGAGACGGCTTTTCTGTCGGCGCTGGCGGGGGCCGCGAAAAAGGCGGGGGCCACGCGGCTGGCCGGGTGGTTTGTTCCGACAAAGAAGAATGCCCCGGCCGCCGGCTTTTATGCCCGGCATGGATTTTCGCAAACGGCGGAAAAAGAGGGATCGACTTATTGGGAACTGGATTTGACCGCTGCCATCGTGGCTGCCCCCGCGTGGATTACCGTCGAAGGAGCCGGGATATGAACGAGTCGATTGAAATTCAAGTCCGGCAGATCGCGGCGGATGTTTTGAGTATTCCGCTGGCGCGCATCTCGCGGCAAACGTCGCCGGAAACGGTGGCGGGCTGGGATTCGGTGCAGCATCTGAATTTCATCCTGGCATTGGAGCAGGAATTGAATATTCAATTCGATCCGGAGGAGATCGACAAAATCCGCTCGGTTGGCGATGCGATCGACGTGGCGGTGGGAAAATGAACAACGCATATAGCACTTTTCAGATTGGCGGCGCGTCTGCGCAACTGTCATCCTGAGGTACTCCGAAGGATCTTGCCGGTATGCGAAGGCGAGCCAGATCCTTCGGAGTACCTCAGGATGACAGTTGCCCGCTCGATCAACCTGAAAAACGCTCTAAGACCAAGGCTGCTGCATTTCCGGCGGCAGTTCAGCAACCTCAATCTCGATTGCCTCCAGGATGCAACTGGAATCCAGCGGCTGGCGGGCCTCCTCGCGCTGGGACCGCAGCATGACCTGCAGGGAATCGCGAAGGTTCTCCCGGCACTCGTCCAGCGAGCGCCCGGCGGTGATGGTTCCGGGAATTTCCTCCACCCACCCGACAAACCACCCATCGGGCCTGGGCTTGATAATCGTGTGGTACCGTTGCTTCATAAAATCATTCTGCGCACGAGTGCGCCGGTGCGTCAAGAGAAAGTTTTCGTCCCGACAGGCATGGATTTCTGGGTCCGCAGGCACGCAAAGCGTTTTTTATTGGACCAATTAATAAACGAATGGAAGTTTTTTGCGTAGCGGGAGCGACCAGCGCATAGTGTAGAATGGGTATTTCATCGAGTGCTCGCCCACCCGATTGCGACAGGTGTGATGTGAAGAATTTATCTCGCGTGCCGTTGGTTGATTCATGCATCAATCCGCATAAACGAAGCGCCCTGGCGGCTGCGGTGCTACCGTGCGTGCAGTTGCTGGAAGACCGCCGGCTGCTTACCGCATTCGCCGCGGACATCAACTTCCAGCCGGCCAGGTCTGCCGTCCCCGCCGGCTATTTGGCCGATACCGGCGCGGTGTACGGAGATCAAGGTAACGGCTATTCGTATGGATGGGTCGAGGCGCATAAAAACGTGCCCGTGGCACGCCATCCCCGCAAGCCAAGCGACGGCGTCGATGATCTCTACGACACCTTCGCACCCATGCATCCAAAGGGGACAGGAAGCGAATGGCAGATCGCCGTTCCCGACGGCAATTATCAGCTTAGCATCACTGCCGGCGATTCATCCCAGACCACCGGCCGCGATACCATCGACTTGAACGGGACTGCGTTTCTTGACGGCAAGGTGAAAAAGGCAGGCGGCCGGTGGATTTCCGCCACGATGCAAATCGCCGTGACCGATGGCTTCATCACCCTGAGCGTTCCCAGAGGGCGAACCGCGAAAATCGATTTCATCGACATTTCTCAAATCGTGACCGCCTCGCAAACCACCGCGCCGACCGATCCCACGCCTCCCGCGCCCACCGTGTTTAATACAGCCGAGGTGATCCCCGCCGCACAATTTGGCGACAACGGCGGCGGCGTTGTGACCGAGCCGGGAGGCACCACCGGAACCGTGATCGACGACGCCATCGCCGGCGAATGGGTCGACTACTCCATCGACGTTACCTCCGCCGGGGAATATACGCTCAGCGCATCGGTCGCCAACGACACTGCCGGCGGCAGCTTCCACGCCGAGTTCGGCGGCGCTAACGTCACCGGCGCAATGGCCGTGCCGGCAACCGGCGGGCTGAGTACATTTTCCACCGTCACCAGCGGGTCGTTCAATCTTGCCGCCGGCACGCAGACCATGCGCATCTTCATTGATGCCGCCGCGTCGACGGGCACCGCCGGCAATTTCGACGACTTTGAGATCAACCCCTACACGCCGCCGGTCGTCACCGCGCCCGTCGAAGCGCCCTATAACGGGACGGCTTTTGGCACCGGCCAAACGATTCCCTTCGCCCAATACGATCTGGGCGGCCAGGGCCTTGGCTATAACGTGACGGCAATCTCCAATCCGGGCAGCGATACCTATCGCGCCCCCGATCCAGTCGGCATGACCACCGGCGGAAGCACCGGCAATGTCGTCGGCTATACCACCGCGGGGGAATGGCTCGATTACACCATCGACGTCGGCACTGGCGGGAGTTATCAGCTTTCGGCGTCGGCCGCCAACGCAGCGGCGGGGGGATCATTCCATGCCGAAGTGGCCGGCGTGAATCTGAGCGGCGGAATGTCGGTTCCCAACGTTGGGAATTACACATCATTCCAAACCGTCACCTCCAGTTCATTTAACCTTTCGGCGGGATTGCAGGTTCTTCGCATCGTATTGGATACCGCCGCGACCAACGGCGCGGTTGGCAATTTCGATACGTTCACGCTGGTACCTGCCCAGGCCAGCAATGTCGCCACGTCGTTCCAGCCGCTCAACTGGCAGCCGCTGGCGCAGCCCGGCGTTCCGACGATTGAAGGCGGATCAATCGGCGTCAATGGCAAGCTTTATGTCCTGGGCGGGTTCTACTCCACTGGCGACGGCGAAGCAGGAGAACTCGACGATGGGACTTGGCGAGGCACCAGCGTCTGCCAGGTGTATGACCCGTCCACCAACAAATGGAGCTATCTCGCCCCCATTCCCGACGATGAAACCCACGAAGAATGCGCCACCGACGGAACCTACATCTACATGGCCGGCGGCAATCTCTACAACCCAAGCAATACCTACCAAACCTTCGCCACCACCGAAACCTGGCGCTACGACATCGCCACCAACACCTGGAGCTCGTTCGTTCCGCTTCCGGCGGCACGCGGGGCCGGCTCGCTGGTATTGGTCGGCGACGAGTTGCACTTTTTCGGCGGGGTTGACGTCAATCGCGTGCCGCAAGCCACGCATTGGGAGCTGGACATCGACAGCGCCAGCCCGCAATGGGTGCTCGATACGCCCGCGCCATCGCCTCGAAATCATGTGGCGACGTTCTCCTACGGCGGGAAGATCTACATGATGGGCGGCCGCGACCTGGGCACCGACACCGGCCTGCCGGTCAGCACCTGCTACGTCTTCGACCCGAGCACCAGCGCCTGGTCGCAGATCGCCACCATGCCCAAGCCATTGGCGGTAACGTGCTACGCGGTGGTGGATGGGCTGATGGTGATCATGGGCGGCTCCAACGATGCCGCCGACCCGATCGACACCGTGATTTCCTATAACCCGGCGACGAATTCCTGGGCTTATCTCAATTCATTCCCGACGGCCAAAATCGGCCCCAATGGCGGGCTGGTGGGAAATCAGCTGATCGTCAGCGGCGGCGCTAATGTCGCTGGCGGCCCGGATGCAACGACCTATGGCGCTGAAATCATTCCGACCTGATCGCGCTTCGAATCAAATCCCGGAGATGCCTTGATGCCAGATGAAACGTTTCCTGAAATGCTCCAGCGAAACGCGCGAACCCGGATCGCGTGGATGATCGTTGTCGCCGTCGTGAGTCTCGCCGCTCTGAATCTGTCGGCAACGCCGCACCCCGCGCGGGCAGAAGAATCTCGCGAGACGGCACCCAAAGCAAAGCAGCCAAACCTCGGCAAACTGCTGTTCTTCGATAGCACGCTGTCCAATCCCAAGGGCATGTCGTGCGCCACCTGCCATGCCGAGGCGGCGGGGTTTGCCTTCCCCAAATCCAACGTAAATCTGCACGCCGGCCCGGTGCCGGGCGTCGTGCATGGCCGGTTCGGTAATCGCCGCCCGCCGAGTATCGCCTATGCCGCCTACCTGCCGCAGGGACCGCCGCAATATGTGGAGTCGCTCAGTGCGTTTGTCGGCGGATTGTTCTGGGATGGCCGGGCAACCGATCTAGCCAACCAGGCCACGTTCCCCTTCCAAAACCCCAACGAGGAAAACGACTTTTCCAATGAGGTTTTCGATCCGGGAATGGTCGTTGCCGCACTGGAAAAAGGTCCCAACGCCAAATTGTTCATGCAGAAATATGGGAGCGATATTTTCAATCATCCCACATCGGAAGTGTTCCAGGATATTAGCCAGGAAATCGCCAACTTCGAAACCACAGACGAGGTGTCGCCCTTCTCGTCAAAATACGATGCTTTCATCGCCGGCAAGGCAAAGCTCAACGCCCACGAAATGAACGGATTGATGCTGGTGACCGGCTCGACAACCGGCCGGCCAGGCGGCCCGCCGCATAAATCCGCGCAGTGCGTCCTGTGCCATGGCATCCCTTCCGATCCGTCCACCGGCCCTGACCTCTGGACCAACTCCTGCTTCGCCAACATCGGCATCCCGAGAAACCCCAACAATCCCTTCTACAAGGAAATTGATTCCGGCAGCAACCCGCTGGGATATAACGCCCTGGGCGAGGACTATATCGACTTCGGACTCGGCGGATCGCTCTACCCGCAGATGGGCGGACTTCCCGCCGGGAACGTCGGGCCGGGAAATAACGGCCAGGGCGATTTTCTCCAGATCAACGGCACCTTCAAAACCCCAACCCTCCGCAACGTCGACAAACGCCCCAGCCCCGACTTCATCAAGTGCTACGGCCATAACGGCGTCTTCAAAAGCCTGAAGGAGGTCGTCCATTTCTACAACACGCGAAACCTGACGACTGTCCCTGGCGAGGTGATCGACTTCACCCAGGACAACCCCTACGCGAATCTTCAAGGCAAGCCGCTTTGGCCGGTGCCGGAATATGCTTCGCCGGACACCATGCAAAACCCCAGCGGCGCGCCAAACAGTGCAGCCGGGCAGGTTGGCAATCTGCAATTGAGCAAGGAAGAGGAGGGGGACATCGTCGCGTTCTTGAAGACGCTGAGCGATGGATACTTCCGGCCCTGACGAATTCTTGCGGTTGCAAATCGGTCGTGTTAAACATTGCCGATACGACGTTGGTATCATCTAGCGCCCTATGTCCGCCATCGTTTCGGCAACCATTCTCACCTTGCTCCGGTCACGCCGGTTTCGCGTGGCGTTTTTGGCGTTTCAATTCCTCTGGCTGAATATTGTTGTGCCGGGCCATCGCCGGGGCATCGTCAGTCTGCCCGGAAGTGAATGCTGTGAATGTCAGACCGGCGCCCCCGCGCCGGCGCACGACCGCTGCGCGAAATGCCCGAAGGTTCCCGACCGCACTCCGACCGACCCGGCGCGGCATTGCGCCATCTGCTTTTTCTCGGCGCGATTATCCCCCGCGGTGGCCGTCGACCTTTCGCATCCAAAGCTGGAATTGTTCGGGGCTGTGGAAGACCCGCCCGCGGTCATCAGCCATTCCTCACCGTTCTCACCCACCTGCCAGGAGCGCGCACCACCGGCCGTCGTTGCATGAATTCATTGGCTGCGCTGGAGTTGGCGGCGGGTTCCGCCGCGCGCCTCGCCGCCTCCTGATGTTCCGCCATCTTTCGCGGATTTCTCTCCTTTCAGCACCCTGATGCGCCATGCGCGTCTGCCTTGGTGCGTCTACTTCCATGGTGAGTCATGCGAATCAAAAACCAGTTTCTCTATACGTGCGCGCTCGTCGGCGCTGCCTTCGGCGCGCCAAAGGCCCAGGCCCACGGCATTCTCGGCGATCGTTTCTTCCCACCAACCCTTGCCACCGACGACCCGTTCGCCGTCGATGAATTGGCACTGCCGGAACTGACCTACGTCAAGAACGGCGGCGATCCATCCAGCAACGAACTGGACGCCGGTTTTGAGTTCGACAAGGAAATCCTCCCGGGCTTTGCCATCGGCGTATCCGATGACTATTCCATCGTGAAACCCTTCCACGCGCATTCCATGAAGGGCTGGGACAATCTCACGCTCACCGCCAAGTATCAGCTTTGGCAAAGCGAGGAGCATGAGGCGATCGTGTCCGTTGGGGTTGAAGTCGATCTGGGCGGCGTCGGGAGCAGCAACTTTGCCGACCCGTTCACGACCTTTTCCCCGACTGTGTATTTCGGCAAGGGGTTCGGCGACTTGCCGGACGATATGGGCGCGCTCAAACCGTTTGCGGTGACTGGCCAATTTGCGCAGAGTTTCCCCAGCAGTTCCGCCGCCGCCAACGAGTTCGATTGGGGGTTTGCCGTTGAGTACAGCCTGCCGTATCTGCAGCAGCATGTGAAGGACATCGGCCTTCCCGCGCCATTCAAGGACATGATCCCGCTCGTGGAATTCTCCATGGCCACCACGGAAAACTGCGGCGTGGGCGGATTGACCACCGGCACCATCAACCCCGGGGTGCTTTGGGTCACCAACTATTACGAGCTCGGCGTCGAAGCCAACATCCCCGTCAACCACGACTCCGGCACCCACGTCGGCGTGAACATGCAACTTTGGATTTTCATCGACGACCTCTTCCCGCACACCTTCGGCCATCCCCTTTTCGGAGGACAACAATGAATTCCCGCGCTTACAAAATCATTTCGATCATGATCGGATTCCTGCTCCTGGCGAATGCCGCCGCCGATGCCCATGCGTTTCTCGACCATGCCTTGCCAAAGGTCGGCTCGGAAGTGTCGCCCGCGCCGACGGAAGTGAAAATCTGGTTCACCCAGGCAGTCGAGCCGGCGTTCAGCAGCATTCAGGTTTTTTCCGCCAACGGCAACGAGGTGGATAAGAAGAACACCCACGTCGACAAGAGCGATGCACACCTGCTGATCGTCTCGCTGGAGACGGTGCCGCCGGGCACATACAAGGTGGAATGGAAGGTCGTTTCAGTGGACACGCACCGCACGCACGGCGACTTCAAATTCGTGGTGAAAACCTGATGAATCCCATCACTGATACCGCGCTTCTAGCGATAACGCGCGCCGTGCATTTCGGGGCGTGTTTGCTGCTGGCGGGTGTGTTTATTTTTGACCGGTGCATCGTGGGCCGGGACGAAGGCGGGCGCAAGATCGTCGCGTCCATGTGGACGCCGATCGCCCGCGCGCTGGTGCTTTTGGCGCTGCCGGCAGCGCTGCTTTCGGGAGTGGGATGGCTCATTCTGGTTGCGATGGACATGAACGATGTGCCATTCGCGCAGGCGATTCATCCCGACGTGCTGAAATTGGTGCTGCAGCAGTCGCAGTTTGGCCTGCTCTGGCAATTCCGCGCGATGGCGTGGCTTGCCACATGCATCGCTGCGGTGGCCGCCATCGCAATGAAGCGCGGGACATTTTTCCAGGGCCTCTATTCCTGGGCGGCGGTGCTGGCCGGGGCCGTTCTGTCGGCCAGCATCGCCCGCGCCGGGCATGGCGGGGAAGGCACCCGCCTGCATCAGGCGGCCGACATGACGCATCTGCTGGTCGGCAGCGCCTGGCCGATCGGACTGCTACCGCTGGGCCTTCTTTTATGGCGATTCCATAAATCGCCGGTACTTTCCAACTGGACCGCCCTCGTGCCGCTCGTTCGGCGTTTTTCCGTCATGAGCTGCGCCTGCGTCTTGTTGCTGGCAGCGTCGGGCATCGTCAATGCGTGGCCGCTGGTCGGCAGATTGTCCAACCTCGTCAATACCGCCTACGGGCGAACGCTGACGGTGAAAGTTTCCCTCTTCGCATTGATGGTCATTCTCGGCGCGATAAACTTGCTCTACCTTTCCCCGCGGCTCTCCCCGGATTACCGATCCAGCTCCGAATCCACCCGTCAGGCCGCCTTTAAACGCCTGCGAAAAAATGTCTGGCTGGAGATCATCCTCGGCACAGGTGTTCTGCTGGCCGCCGGCCTTCTCGGCACGCTGATGCCGGCCTGCGACTGCGCATGCGTGGCGGCGCACTAATTTCATCGTTTGATGCGACGCGAGGGGAGTAACGAGCGGCGCACGGAGGGTACTCCCGAAGTAAGCGGGTGTGGCGAAACCGCTTACTCCGGGAGTACCCTCCGTGCGCGGCTCATTCGTCTTTGAATTATGGATTGGTGCTCTGCATCTCTGCGGTAAACCCTGGTTCCAAGGCTAAAACGCCTTCGCCCCCGCCTCGGCGACGGCGTGGTCCTGCTTGCCCGACCCGCCGCTGACGCCGATCGCCCCGGCGACGGCTCCGCCGCGTTTCAGCGGCACGCCGCCGGCGAAGATCATCACCTTGCCGTTGTTGGAGACATGCAGGCCGTAAAAATCCTGCCCCGGCTGGGTCACCGTGCTGAGGGTCTTGGTATCGATATCAAACGCGCGGCTGGTCCAGGCTTTCTTCATCGAGATGTCAATGCTGCCCAGCCACGCCTTGTCCATCCGCGCAAACGCCACCAGGTTTCCCCCTTCATCCACCACGGCGATATTCATCGGCTGGCCTTGATTGTGAGCTTCCTTCTCAGCGGCAGCAATTATTTTTCGAGCTTCGTCCAGCGTGACCATGCGAATCTCCTTCAATGAAATGGTGAATGAAAAACCAAAATCGAAAATACAAAGTAGCGGATCGCCACGAAATTCAAAGAGGCGAGACTATTTCTCAGCCGACTTCATCAATCGCACATATTCCTTTATCCACGCGTTTTTCGAATCCGCCAGTTTTTCAAGTGCGATCGGCGTTGCCGGGTCATCACGTACTTCCTCGAAGATTCGTGAGTCGTCGACGCTCTCCTCGTTGACATTCTCGGGGCGCGGATCAGTGCTTTTGAGATGCGACCCCGAAAGCCAGGCCAGTGTTGCGAGTTCTTCGGCGGGGTTTCCCGAATTCAGCGTTGCAATCCATTCCGCCCGCGTGCGCTTGGGAACGGGCGGCCCTTTCATCGGTATCCTCCACGTATAGTTGTTCGCGGCGAGACGGCCTTGATCGTCTTCCAGCCGAACCAGCGCGAATTCCTCGCCGATGAGGGCGAAATATTCGCGTTGCGAGTCGCCCTTCTCGAACGCCGGATGTTTTTCATTGCCAATAACGATGAACGGGCCGGCGGAATTGACGGTCGCAACCACGAGTTCCTGATTCATGACATTGTTGCGAACGGCGCGGAGATCGGTCAGAAAAAAGCGATAGCCGGTGGGGAATTGCTGTTTGAATATCCTTTTCCAGTTCTTGTCGAATAATTGCACCTCGATGAAAGAAACGTCAGGAATGTCATAACCGGGATACGCCAGCAGAACGATCCACGAATCGGAGAACTTTTCGACGGCCCATGGCTCGAGCGGTCTTTCCTGGGCCGGCGTCGGCGCGTCGCCGGTCATCAGTTGGAGACAATGGCGGAATTGGGCCATCGCTGGTGCATCGAGGCTCCGCAAATTTCTGCCGGAGTATGTTTCCATCCCTTTGCCGCTGCAAGGCGAACCACCGGAAGATGGCTTCGAATCCGTCGCGGAATTTGAATGTGAATTATTATGTGTACATCCGAGAGCACAGCCGCCGAGGCCCACGACGAAACATGCGAGAATAAAGCGCGTAAAACGTGTCATGACGACCTCGATGGGAAAAGGCCCGTGGATGCTCGCTCGAATTCTGAGTGCAGTTTCTTCCGACAACTTCGGTATTATATCGCGATTCTCGTTTTTATGTGGGAGCCCGTGGTCGATGCCAAAGACGAATTTGTTCTGATCTGGCGTTCCTGGCGCGATGGCTGACAAATCGCGTTTCGGGCTAATCGTGGAAAGATGAAAATGATCAAATTACCCCGCCTCCTCGGCTTATTACTCCTCGTTCTCCAACCCGCCACGCTGCGCGCCACCGATGCCGCTCGTCTGTCCGGCGACATGATCCTCTGGTATCGCCAGCCCGCCGGGAAATGGCTGGAGGCGATGCCGATGGGCAATGGCATCATGGGCGCGATGGTGTTCGGGGGGATTCAGCACGAGCGGATCGCGCTGAATGAAGGCACGTTCTGGTCTGGCCGCCCGCACGATTATGATAATCCGCAAGCTATCCAATATTTCCCGAAAATTCGCGATTTGGTGTTTGCCGGGAAGTTTCAGGAAGCCGAGAAGATGGCGGACGATCATTTCTTCGGGCTTCCCAAGGCGCAACAGGCGTTTCAGCCGCTGGGCGATCTTTTGCTGACGATTGATGGGACGGAAAACGCGAGCGATTATCGGCGCGAGCTGAACATGGAGACCGGCGTTGCGAAAATCCAATATCGCAGCGGCGACGCGGTTTTCACCCGCGAAGTATTTGTCTCCTATCCGGATCGCGTTCTGGTGCTGCGGCTGAGTTGCGATAAGCCGGGGCATATCAGCATCGCCGCGAATCTAAAGAGCGCCTATGCCGACAAGATTTCGGCCGGCGTCGATCAAGGCGTTGGAAAGCTGGTGATGGATGGAAGCTGGAAAGGGCCGATTCCGGTTAAGAATGATCTGATCGCGCCGGTCGAGGGGACCGGCTTGCATTTTCAGACGGCAATGCTGGCCCGCACCGAAGGCGGCACATGCAAGGCGGCCAATGATAGCCTTCAGATTCAAGGCGCCGACGCGGTCACGCTCGTGATCACTTCTGCCACAAGCTATGTGAATTATCACGACATCATCGGCAATCCCGCCGCCGCGTGTGAAAAGACCTTGGCAGGAGTCTCAGGGAAAGATTATGCAACTTTGCTCCAGCGCCACACAGCCGACTTTGCAAATTTAATGGGCCGGGTGCATTTGAGCGTCGGCGATGCCGCCCAGAATCAAAAACCGACGGATGAACGCCTCAAAGCCCTGCACGATGGCGCGCCGGATGCGAATCTGGAGGCGCTTTGTTTTCAATTCGGCCGCTATGCGCTGGTTTCCGCCAGCCGGGCCGGGGGCCAGCCGGCCAACTTGCAGGGAATCTGGGATGAATCGGTATCTCCGTCCTGGGGCAGCAAATATACCATCAATATCAACACGGAAATGAACTACTGGCCCACTGAAGTTTGCAATCTCAGCGAATGCCATCAGCCGATGTTCGACATGCTGAAGGACATTTCGCAAACCGGCGCAAAAACCGCCAAAGTGCAATATGGCCTGGGCGGCTGGGTGGCGCATCACAATATCGACCTGTGGCGTGGAACCGCGCCGGTTGATGCGGCTCGTTTCGGCATGTGGCCGGTCGGCGGGGCGTGGCTCTGCCAGGATATCTGGGAGCATTATGCCTTCACCGGCGATCGCGCCTTCCTTGCGGAATATTATCCCGTCATGAAAGGCTCGGCGGAATTCCTGCTAGAGCTTCTCACCGAAGAGCCGAAGCATCATTGGCTGGTCACGCCATTCTCCATGTCGCCCGAGCACGGCTATCTCGACACCAACGGAAAGCTTTGCTTTCTTTCCCCCGCTCCGACAATGGATATCGGCATCATGCGTGAGCTATTCACGCATTGCATTTCCGCCGGCGAATTGCTGGGCGTCGACGAGGATTTTCGCGCGAAGCTGAAGATGGCGATGAAACGCCTGCCGCCGTATCAGATCAACCGGCAGGGGCATCTTCAGGAATGGATCGAGGATTGGGACGCGGGAAAGCAGGGTCACAACTGCTCGCCGAACTTCCCGTTTTATCCCGGCAATTCCATCACATTGCGGGGAAACCCCGACCTCGCCGCTGCAATTGAGAAATGGATGGAAACGCGCCGGCCCGGCGGAGGATTTCCTTCAGTCTGGTACATCTCGGTCTGGTCGCGGCTCGAACGCGGCGACAAGGCCGGCGCGTTCATCACGGCGTTCGTGGCCAACGCCGTCGCGCCGAATATGCACAACCGCGGCGCCAATCAATCGGATGCCACGTTCGGCTTCACAGCCGGCGTCGCCGAGTCGCTGCTGCAAAGCCACGCGGGGGAAATCAGCCTGCTGCCCGCGCTATCGCCGGGCTGGAAGGACGGCTCTGTCACCGGCCTGCGCGGGCGCGGCGGATTTGACGTATCGATGCAATGGAAGGAAGGCAAACTGGTTTCAGCTGCGATACGGGCCGATCATGCCGGGGTGTGCAAAGTGCGTTACGGGAGCAAAACCGCGTCGGTGTCGTTCGTCGCCGGGCAAACGATTCGATTGAATTCCGACCTGACACCCGTGACATAGCCACTGTCCGTTGTTAGATCCCTCCTCCAGCCGTGCGAGGTCAGCGTGATATCCGCGGCGTCACCGACCCAAGCACCACGCCCCGGTTCGGCCATCGCCGGGGCGTCGCTTCATCCCGTCGTGTTCTGGGCAAAATGTTTTGAATGCCACAGGACGCCAGGAACGCCAGTTTGCGCCGGTGAATGAAGAGACGCCACGGGTTCGAATTGCGCACGCTCCTGAGACGAAGGAAATGCGGGTCGAATAAGGATGGCGTGGAGTTGGGAAGCGGTTTTGGAAGCTGATCGTCAACGCCGGGAACCAGCGGCAGCGAGGGCCCGGATTCCGAAGCGCTACGCATGTGCGTACTCGCGTTCTCATGCGACGGTCGAATCCGCGGCCTCGATTACAGCTCGTACCCGGCGTGGTCTCTCAGATGGATTTCACTTCAGAGATCGAATTCTATATCTCGCACGTTCCGATAGCGGATGGATCGGAGGCCTCCGGCGGGGATTCTTTGAGTTTATCGCTTTAGTGCCTCTAATTAGCAGTTGCTTCTTTTTTGTTGACATAGCCGCACATCGGCGGCGACCATCCCCCGGCTGGAGGATAGGCAACGCAGGAGTGCGGCCCGAGCGCCAGACCGGCTGCCGACGGCAAGGGGCCGGGCGATCAAGTCGCCCGGCTATTTTTGCCTTTTGCTTTCCGCCGCGCGTTTGCGACAGCCCGCGTTTACCGCCCATGCGGGCCCCCCGATGCACTGCTTGCGGCCGCTGGATCGGCCCGGCAATTGGGCGGAGATTGTGGACGGGAAGATGACGCCGATAAATTTGGAGCAAGTCCGCACGAGCATCAAGCGTGGCCGGCCTTATGACTCGCCGCCGTGCGTCCGGCAAACCGCCGAGCGCCTCGGCCTAAGCTTCACGCTCCGCCCGCGAGGCAGGCCGGGAAGGGAGAAGGCATGAATATAGGAATGCCACCTTTTGTTTTTCCCGCGAGCACGTACAAGCAGACGCAGATACCTGGATACTTTTTGGCAAAACTTCCGCCAATCATCATAACTCCACACCGCTGAGGCATGGAATATGTCAGAGCATACCAAACGAACTCGTCATTCGGCTCACGTCGACGCTAACGTAGACAAAATCCTTGCAAAAATCCTGGCAAGCGAGGCATTGTACGGAACGCGGAACTTTGACCACGCCGTCATATACGCAGACGTAGCTGACGTCATCAGGTTTTTGACAGAAATAGAATCGGTGAAAGCGGGGCAAGTATTCACTGATATTGGAAATAGATTCATTTGGCTTATCTGGCGAAAGGTATTTGTTTCATCGAACGACGCGAACGTCACTCTTCTCTGGCCGATCGCGGGAGACACTGAAGTGTTAAAGAGCCTTTCTGTCCGGTTCCCATCTCGTGTAAAATGGGTGTACGCGGATGAATCGAGTCGCTCTTGGGGATACCTCGAGTACAGCGATGGTCGCCTAACGCAAAAGATCCTTGACCCGGAGCGAGTATGGGTCAGCGGCGCGACCAATAGCGACAACCTCGGAGGTCGCGGGCCCCGAAGCTTCGAAAACATGGCTGCATTCCTGGATGCGATTAAAGGGTTTTACGAGCCGTTAGATAGGGTGTGGCACTTCGGTGCCTGGGATATTCCCGAGGAGCGCGAGCAACGTATTAATGCATCGGACACCAAGTATCACTGGGCCGTGGAAATTGACTACTGTGCTGATAAACCGGTGATTAGCCATCATGGGCCGGTTCCGCAGGATCTTTGCGGAATAAAGTGACGCTGCCGGCGCCCGTATAGGCTAGATAATAACGTATGGGCTAAATAACCAGCCGGGGCTCGCGGAGACCGTTCAGGGCGAACTAAGCGGGACGGGGCGAACTAAGCGGCCCGGGATAAGGGGACGCGATCCAATTAACCGCGAGACGAAGGCGCTGGGATTGGATCGCGTCCCCTTTTAATTTCCCCGGCCCGGCGCGGGGCAATTGTCCCGGTTCGGCCATCGCCTTCAGTCTGTCCTTTCGCCGGGCGTTTTGCGACAGGCTGCATTTGTCGGCCACGCGCGCCGGATGCGCTCCTGGAGGCACCAAAGCGGCAAACTCAACACATCCAAGCGCATCGAATTCAAGGCGATTGGTGAGGAAGAATCGATTCCGTGGAGAGTGAGCGAATTAGAAATTTCCCGTTCCCCGGTTTCGATGTCGACCGGCGAATTCCTCTAACGTGCATTTAAACCGAGTGCATGCGATACGGACTTCAATTACGGCCGAAGTCGATTCGATTGGGACACAATAGTCTTTTAAGAAGGCGCTTCTACAGCATCCCAGGCCTACCAATCCATAGGCGATCACATAAGGGGATTTATGCGATGTGCTGCTGGCAAAGACGCCTTCACACTGGGCGCCAAATTTCTCCATCATTCCGAGTAACAGCGCCAGAGGAAAGGCGACACGCGCGCTAAATCCGCACGGTCCCTCGTACACCGTTCGACTTCGCGCCCATGTCCGCAGGGCCCTCTGATACGCTTCATCCAAGCCACCGCGCAGACGCCATCGGACCCTCCACCTTAGGAGCGCAGGTAACCGAAAATCGGCCGGCTCAAAGGAAGAGGTTTCATCGCGGCGGTCGTACATTTCATTTCTCCGGCCGCCAAGTCCCTTACGATGTGCAATACTGGATGATTGGAGATGAACTCAGCCCGGCAGAATTGGAAGCCGCATTCTCTCCGCAAGATCCGCGATAGCTATTTGAAAGCCAGCGAGTGATTCCGTACTTCCCCGCTCCGCTCTGGAGACCAATCTCGGCTTGCCATCAGTCGCAATGCCGGAATACGCAGAGAAAGGGGTTACGGGCCCGGTGCTATTGTGTGTTGCATCCATCCCGAAGCGATATACCAGTTCTTTATACCGAAAGTTGATCGCGAGAACATCGCTACAAAGCGAATCCGGCGCCTCCCAAATCTCCCTGGCGACATCACCATCGATGCGGGGAACTCCAAGAAGGCGCGAAGCGCTGCGAAAGTCGAGCCCGGTGCCTTGCAAGTTATAATGCCGGCCAAAGGCGATCAATACGTTGGCGTAATACTCATTGAAATGTATATATTCATATGGAACCTTGGTCCAACCGCGAGCGGCGCCGCCGACCCGGACGCGGCCTTCCGGATCGATTCGCACCTCTTTCCCGATGATTGATTTTGCTTCCATGGATCCTCGGACATTGTTGCCCTAATTTCCCTCCGTGCAGCGCTATTTGCCACCTCTTTTTTCCGCAAATCGCTCATACAACCAACTGCAGAGATCCCCCTGTCGTCCAACTATTAAGCACAGGATGATGAGGCCGATCACTGCGAATGTGCCAGTAAAAGAAAAGGCGTCAGCCACCGCTAACATAAGTATTTATGCATAATAAAGCCACGGCGCAACGACGTTTCGCCAACCCTTCGCATTTAGCTGCCGCCTCTTGCGGCGATAGTTCCAAGCCAGTTGCCGGGCGGCTTCTAGCGTTCAGCCCCCGAGGTGGCCCCGATCCACCCTCGTAACCTTCCATCTTCCTCGATCGATTGTCCCGAATTTTCCGAATGTCGCAAAGGCCAGAAATGCTGCCGAGCGCGAGCCCTGTCGAAGATTTGGACAGGGCGATGCGCAGTCGAGGACGCGGTAGGCGACGTCGCCAGCACAAACGTCCTGGCCCTTTCCATCCCGCAATCGTATAATGGGGCGATCGCCTGCAAGCGATTATGAAGTAACTATTTATGAAAACGGTGGCCGACACCTTTTCTTTCGCCCCGACACCTTTTCTTTCGCACGCATCCGAATTTCAAATGCAAAAAGTTGCCGCCATGAATTTCGCCCAGCCGATTTATTTGGGGCAAAAACCCTCACGCAAAATCCGCCCCGTCTTCGCATCAAGCACAACGCGCACTTGGCATCCCATACCACTCTGGTGGGAATAGACCACCCACACCGGCCGACCTCGATTATAGACAAGGCGATCAAGGATACCACCCTTCGTGGCGCTCCCTTTGCCATTCCAAGTCCACCGTCGCTTGTTGGCAACCTCCTTTGCACGGGCGATCGCGTCAATAGGCGTCATCGTGATCTCCAATTATGATTCCTTGTAGATAAATATCGCCGCAGGCGACCAAAGCGGGACGGGTCCGGACTCGTCCCGTTCTGCCTTTTCCGAAATCCTGCATTGAAGACCGCTTCGCGCCCAACACTGGCGCCAGCTTACTTATATCCACGAGGGCGATAGGGCTCTGCTTCCTCCCAATTCAGCTCCGCAGCAACTCCAGATGCCTTCTGTATCGAAACGACGATGTACGGAGCTGGCCGACATGGCAGTTTTAGCTCATAATAAACGATGAAGACCCACCTATCACCTTCGTCCGCTCCCAAGCGAGCATACGCCCGCAGGCAATTAACCGACTGAGCCGTGAATGCCACGGCCTTCGCGGAAGCCTGTTGTGCTTCAGGCGTCATACGCCGCGGAAATAAACGTCTGATCCAATCCAACATTGATCTGTACCAGTTTCTGTACCAGTTGTGGTATGCGTAATATAGGCTGCAATGATAGCAACGGACCCAACAACAGCCTTCTCGCCCCTATTAAGGCTACCCAGAGCTGAAAAAGGCACTAACGGAAGCGCATGAAACCGTAACGCCGCAGTATGACCGAGAGTATAGGCGACAATCTCCTCCCCATACTTCACGGGCGCGCCGATCGGCAGGCCGATTTTAAAATCGCCTGCTCTCGCGAACCGAGAAAGGGGGAACCGAGAAAGGGGGTCAAAAGGTCTTTCATTGTTCCCTGAGAACCAAAATCGCTTTGTCATCTACCTCCAACATCTTGATTCCCAATTTCCCGGCATAGCCTTCCACTAGAAGCGAGCGATCCCGGTAGTCATCGTACGACTTGGGATCGTCGGGTTCTTCTCCTTCGACGTAAAATAAATCCCTTTTTTTATTCGGTCCAGTGACAATGAAATATCCCCGATGCTCGCAAACGTGTTTTTGCGCTTCGTCCCATCGTATTACCCTCCCTACGGACCGCAATCTGCGGCAGTTCCTGGTATCAATCAGCCAGCAAGCGGCACGGTGAATCATCACCACTGCCACAAAAACTGCCACGACAATTATTGTAAACTCATACACCAGCGCCTCCAGTGAGTCTCGCAATTCAGGCAACAGCTCCGCGCCAAAACTGTCGTCAACGCATCCGCCGCCCAGCATACACGCGCCGACGAGGTTTTTGCACTCGCGGGCTTCGGAAATGCACCGCCGATCCCACGCTTTCCACGCGTCCGCCAATCGTTCCGATGGACTGCAGCTTACGTGCGCCACCTGGCCGGCAACGAGGGACGCGAATGATGCTATTTCTTCAGTAGAGCTTTCGGAACTCTTCGTCATTGAGCCATCGCACATCTGTTATTCCCGGATCTTGTTTTAGAAGGTCGTCTAATATCGTTTTGAGCAATGTCATCGAAATGCTTGATCTTCCAGGCAGTTTTAGACCCGTTGATTCATTTAGCTGAACGACCCAATAATCCTCATATGCTTGAGGTTTCCCTACTGGTGCCCACAAGATATGCAGGCCGAACTGGTGCGACCTCAATTTTATCCCCATCGTCCAATGTGCGTCGCCATGTGATGGTGGCTGGGACAGTGAGACGTCATCACGGTTCAAGAGTTTTGCTAGTATATATTCCGCGCAATCCAAACCCAATGACGCCGACGATGCGTCAGCATCAAACTGGTCGCTTTTAAATATAACCACCGACTCCACCATTTTAGATCACCTTACGGATTGGACGAGATGTCGGCCATCGTTAACATATGACTTGATTTTGCAAGATGAGCGGAGAAAGGGGGTCAAAACGTCCCCGACGGCGACGCTCAGCGCCACTGAAAAATGCGTTTCTTTGATGTTCATCAAGATGTCCCCTTAATCTGCCAAGACGATCCGATGGGACATGGTAATCGCGTCCAAGCCCTGCCGAGGAATTGGCTTACGCGCCGGGCCTGCCACCATCCGGCGTGCACTTGGCCCTCTGCTGGGGCAGACTCGCTCCTGTAGGCATGTCGGGTCAACGCGAAATCCGCGGCGTCACCGACCCAAGCACCACGCCCCGGCTCGCCCCCGTTACCGATGGCACATTCGACGGCACGCCATCCATCGTCGCCGCCCCCAGCAGGGCAAACGCCACCGCCTCCTTGGCGTCTGCGGGGATCCTAAATCTCCTGACTTTGTGAATCGTCACTGCCGAATCCACATATGAGCGCAGCCATCCCATAATGGCTTTGTTGTGAATTCCGCCGCCGCTGACGATCAACTCCAATTCGCCTTCGCGATGCAAATCCTGAATTCCCTGGCCGATGGTTTGGCCGGTAATGCGTGCGGCGGTGGCCAGAAGATCATTCAACGGCATCGTCCCGCACGCATCGGCCGCCAACTCGAATGGCCGGATCATTGCCAGGGTATCGGTCGATTTTGGCGGCGGGAGTTTGAAGTAAGGCTCGTCCAAATATCGCCCGGCAATCTCGATTACGGCCCGTCCATGCGCTGCCCCCTGGCCGTCCACATCCCAGCTTAAGCCGAACGGCCCATACGTGCGGCAGATCCAATCGCTGATGCAATTTCCCGGCCCGGTATCAAACGCAATCACCTCATCAATCGATCCCCCGGCCCGGAGATACGTCAGATTCGCAATCCCACCGATATTCAACAGCACGCGGTTTTTTGTCGGATGCCGAAACAAAATATAATCCGCAAACGGCACCAGCGGCGCGCCCTGACCGCCTGCCGCACAGTCGGCCCGGCGAAAATCGCTTACCACGCAGCAGCCGGTTTCCCAGGCCAATAGCGATGGGTCAAACCACTGAATCGTCAGCGGTGGATCGTGAAAAAGCGTCTGGCCATGGGCGGCGATGGCCGTGATCTGGCCCGGCGACACATTCGCCTGCGCGATGAGACCGCGCACGGTTTCGGCATAGACCAGGGAAATGTCCCGCGCCAGTTTTGCCAAATCGGCCAGATCGATTTTCCCGCCGGACCGAACCGCAAAAATCATCTCGCGCAGAGTTGCATTGTAGGGCTTATGACAGTGATGCAGCAGCCGGGCGGTCATCGTCAGACCGCTGCCATTGACGGCTACCAAAGCCGCGTCGACGCCGTCGGCGCTGGTGCCGCTCATTGCGCCGATGAAGAGCCGTTCGCTCATCTGTGCGAGCATAATGGCCCGGCACTTCAACGCAAAGGCATCTTAAGAGTTGTAGGAGAGGGTTATCTCGGCTTATAATGGGTTTGATCGCCGTGCAGGTTATATGTGGAGGATGTTATGCCGGAAAAGGACAAGGAACAGGAACCCCGCCGCGAGGAATCCGGCGGCGCTGGGACGGCGACCGTCAAGCCAAAGCGTTCTCCCAAGAAGAATCCCAAGACGAATCCGCCGCAGCCTCTCCCGCCGTGGAAGGTGCTGCTGCACAATGATGATAAGAACGACATTCATTTCGTCGTTCGCACGGTGATGGAGCTGACGCCGCTGAAGGAGCAGGAAGCCAATCTGCGTACATTGGAAGCCAATGATACCGGCGTTGCGTTGCTTCTGGTGACGCACAAGGAACGGGCGGAGCTGTATCAGGAACAATTCCAATCCAAGGGCCTGACGGTAACAATCGAGCCGGCGGAGAAGTAAACGCACGCGTCACGAAGACGCCGGTTCTGAGGTACGCCTCAGCATGGTTCCTCGGTCGCAATCCAAATGCGCTCGCGAAGGCGCGATGTCGCGAAGACAGACGCGAAGGACGCTTCAAGTATACGTAATCGCCGCAAATAGCCCGGCATCTGATCTTCGCGTTTGTCTTCGCGCCATCGCGACTTCGCGAGCGCATTTCGCCTGGATCTTTTTTAAGGAATCTTGCAGTGAAAACACGATTCTCCATGATTTCCTTTATGAGCCGGGTTGCATGTTTAATCGCGGTCCAGACCCGGCTCTTCGGAGTACCTCAGAACCGGCGTTAATTGGGTGGGAGGCTCGCAAGAAATTCCGCATCGACAGCGCCGCTCGCGACGTTTACCAGGGAGCATGCACGTGACACCAACCCTTCTCAAAGATCGTCTCATCCGAATCCTCCCGGCTCTTCTGCTATGCATCGCGATCTGCGCTCGCGGCGAGGAAAAATCAGCCGCCACCAAGCCCGCGCCGTTTGAGAAGGATATTGAAGCCTTCGAAAAGGCCGATCAGAAAAAAGCCCCGCCCAAAGACGCCAATCTTTTCATCGGGTCATCCAGCATCGTGAAATGGAAGACGCTGGCGGAGGATTTTCCAGGTGTGCCGGTCATCAATCGCGGGTTTGGCGGGTCGCAAATTCCTGATTCGATCCGCTATGCAAGCCGGATCGTTTTGCCTTATCACCCCAAGCGCATTTTCCTTTATGCGGGCGACAACGATCTGGCCGCCGGCCACTCGCCGCAGCGGGTTTTCGCGGATTTCAAGACCTTCGTCGAGACGGTGCGGGCGGGGCAGCCGGATGTGCCGATCTATTACATTTCCATCAAGCCCAGCCCCTCGCGCGCCAAATTGATGGACAAGATGAAGGAAGCAAATCGGCTCATCGAGGACTGGATGAAGCAGGGAAAGAACCTGACTTTCATCGACATTTTCACGCCAATGCTCGGCCCCGACGGCCAGCCCCGGCCCGAGCTTTTCGTGGCCGACAAGCTGCACATGGCCAAGCCGGGTTACGAAATTTGGGCCGCGAAAATCCGTCCGCTGCTCGAATCGAAATGAGCTTTACGAAGCCCGGAAAAACCGGGCCGTTGTTCCACCCTTGCCAACCGGAAAGTTCACTGTGTTGCCGCAGCGCGGGCAGCGACCGGCGTAAGCCTTCCCGTCGGCCGAGCGATAAATCCGCTGATACACATTGCAACAGTCGAACAAGACACTTAAGAACGGCCGCGGCCCAGCCGCCGCGCAATCGCCGGCGCGGGGCGAAAGTCCGGAGATGTCGAGCTTGTAGTCGCGCGGGTCGCTGTTCATGGTGGCGTTTGCATCGTTAAGGGCTGTCGTTTTCCAAACCACATTTAACACTATCGGCCGATCGGGGGCGGAAAACTGGTCTAACTTTTTTGTGTGGCGACTCCCGCCCCGTGCGCCTGTGCTCCGGAAATGGGGGCTGGGGTGACGGCGGATTCGTAATGTTCACGCCGGTGTCTGAGGTATTCCGAAGACCCGGATCCTTCGCGCGACCGACCCGGGTCTTCGGAGTACCTCAGACACCGGCGTGAACATTTAGAAAATCCGCCCCTCGCCTCTCCTTGGGCTACACAAGGGAGGGTGCAGGAATTCCCTCGCCACCTTTGAGCGCCACACCCCGGAAAACTGGTCTTTCTAAGCGAGGCTGGACAGAAGTTCCGATCCGTCGCACGGTTAATCGCGCGCTGTTCGCAGGGGCAATCGAGCGATTGATGACTGTCGCCGATATTGCCCGGCAAGCCACGCGGCCAACGGGGGAGCGGCTAATGGCAGCCAACGGCATACAATTCCCCCATGCGCGGAAAACATGATCCGGATTGGAAAGAGCTTGTCGCCCACTGGAAGCAGACGCAGAACGATCTTCGCGCGAAGTTAATCGTTCAGCCGCTGGATCCATTGCCGCGGTTTGTGGCGGGGGTGGATGCGGCCTATTCATCTGACAAGTCGGCCAGCTTCGCCGCCGCGGTGGTATATGATCGAAAGGAGCAGCGGATTGTTGAGGTGGCGCATGCCGTGGCGTTGGTGGAGATTCCCTATATTCCGGGGTTTCTCAGCTTTCGCGAGGGGCCGTTAATCATGGCGGCTTTGGCGAAGCTGACCACGCCATTCGGGGCGGTTTGCTTTGATGGGCAGGGGTATGCCCATCCGCGGCGATGCGGGCTGGCATCGCATGTCGGAATCATGCTCGATATGCCGAGCGTCGGCGTGGCCAAGACGCGGTTCATCGGCACGCATGAAGACCCGCCGGGGGCGAGAGGGGAGTCGGCGGCTTTGATGGACAAGGCCGAGCAGATTGGCCTGGTGCTTCGCACCCGCGATGCCACGAATCCGCTTTACATCAGCATCGGCCACCGCGTCGATTTGCCGACCGCCAGAGATTTGGTGCTGGCTTGCTGCACGAAATACCGCGTGCCGGAACCAACCCGCCAGGCGGATATTGAAGTGGCGAAGCTGAAGAAAATGAAGAATGAAAAATAGGAGAGTACAGGGAGCGGCTGGATGGTCGGATCAGAATCGGGAATTTTTCATTCTCTGCGCTTTATTCTTCACGCCTCATTTTCCGCATTACTCATTCTTTATTCTTCACATGGCCGATAACATCGATACGCCTGGCGATGGTATATTGGGTCAACGGATGGCGTGCGCATGAAAACAACGGCGTGGATCATCATCGCCATCGGCGTCGTGACGGCGGGGGGGTGCTTGCATGAAGAGCGGTCGGTCAACAATCCCGACCCGGCGGTTAAAATTCCCGCGATCAAGGAAGCCGTCGCCAAAAACGACCGCCGGGTGATTCCGCAATTGGTGAAGGACCTGGACAACGACGACTCAGCAATCCGGTTTTATTCGATCGATGCCCTGCACGATTTGACCCATCAGGATTTTGGGTATTGCTTCTTCGATGATGCCGACCACCGCAAGGCGGCCGTCGAGAAGTGGCAGAAATGGCTTGCGGCGCATCCGTAAGCTCCCGACAAATTGGATTGAACGCCAAGCCGCCAAGAACGCCAAGTTCGGAAAGAGGAGAAGGAACCTTATCGTATTCTTGGCGGACTTCCTTGGCGCTCTTGGCGTCCTGGCGTTCATTTTCAGTATTTTCCCTGCGTCTTTGCAGTGGATAGTCCGAATCTCGCCCCGCTGTATGGAATGATGTGATGCACCGCCTTCGTCTGGAAATCACCAGCGATCCGATCCATTTAGCGCCGGTTCGGCGCCAGGTGGAGGCGTTTGCGACTTCAGCCGGGTTTGACGAAACGGCCGTTTGCGACATCGGACTGTGCCTGAACGAGGCGATGGCGAATGTCACGCGCCATGCCTATGGTGGGGCGACTGACAAGCCAATCCTGATTGAAGCCGGGTTTGAGAATAAGACGCTGGAGATTAAGATGCGCGACTGGGGCAACGGGCGTGATCCGTCCTCGGTGCCGCCAAAAAAAGATCCGCTGACGCCTGGCGGGTTGGGTATGGTCTGCCTGCGATCGTTGATGGACGAGATGGTTTTCACGAAACAGCCGGATGGAATGTTGCTGACGATGAGGCGGAGGCAGTAGCCGATTGCCTGTCATTTGAAACGGTAATTCCCATGGACTTGCAAACGCATAGCGATCTGGTGCCTTCGGCGCGAAAGGAAAACGATGCGCTGGTTGTTGCCGTTCGCGGCGAGATCGACCTGCACAACAGTCCTGAATTTCGCACGGAGATTCTCGATCTGATTGCCAAGAACGCGCCGCGACGGCTGGTCTTAAATCTGGGGGAGGTTCCTTACATGGACAGCAGCGCCTGTGCGGTTCTGGTGGAATCGCTCCGTAAGGTGCGGGCGCTGGGAGGAAAGGTGTACCTGGTCAACCTTCAGCCGCGCGTGAAGGGATTGCTGGAAATTGCCCGGCTGGGCTCGATTTTTACCATCGCCGCCGACGAGGCCGAGGCACTGAAATGAGTTTTGCCCCGTGAGGTTTACACGATGGCCCTCAAAAACACGGGCAGGATGCCCGTGCTACTGATCAGCTCCGTCGGCAGCCGGTCCATCGCCCTGCTGGAATTCATCGGCAGCATCGGCCTGCTCTTGGCCGACGTGGCCAAATCGGCGCGCAAGGGTTTGCTCGACAAACGCGGCCGACGCCTGGGGTGGCAAAATCTCTGGGCACAGATGGTTCGCGTCGGCGTGCGCAGCATTCCTATCGTGATGCTCGTCCTCTTCTCCATCGGCGCAATCCTGGCGCTGCAAATGTCGCCGATCCTCAAGCAATATGGCGCGGTCAATCAGGTGGCCCGTATTATTTCCATCGCCGTTTTTCGGGAACTGGGGCCGTTGGTGAGTGCGATCGTGCTGACTGGATTTGCCGGGGCAAGCATCGCCGCCGAGTTGGGCACGATGGTTGTCAGCGAAGAGGTGGAAGCGCTTGAAGCTCATGCCATTCAGCCGATTCGGTTTCTCGTGTTGCCGCGCGTTTTGGCCACCACCATCATGCTGGTTTGCGTGGCGGTGCTCGGCGATTTGATGGGCGTGGCGGGGGGGTTATTCGTCTCGCGATTCTTTCTTGACCTCAACCCATCGCAATACGTCCGGCTGACGTTCGAAGCGCCCAAAATTCACGACTTTGCCACTGGGTTGATCAAAGCCGGGGTGTTCGGCATGCTCATCAGCGCCCTGGCCTGCCACCTGGGCCTGAGCGTCACCGGCGGCGCGCAGGGCGTTGGCGTCGCCACCACGCGAACGGTTGTGCTGACCATCGTGGCGCTGATTCTGGTGGACTTGATGTTCACGGCGGGGTTTTATTATGTGGGCTGGTAACCCCAGTGGCACGGGCATCCTGCCCGTGCAAAAATGTCTATGAAATACATCGGATATCCGAATCACCCCGTTCGCTTATCCCGTGCAAATGCATGGGCAGGATGCCCATGCCACTGAATCCAGCGATCCAGGTTCAATCCGTCACCAAGATCTTCAACGGTCGCACGGTGCTCGACGCCATCCGCCTGGACGTCATGGAAGGCGAGACGCTGGTTATCCTGGGCGGTTCCGGTTCCGGAAAATCCACCCTCCTTCGCCTCATGATCGGCAATGAAAAGATCGATGGCGGCGACATCTTCGTCTCCCACGTTGGCAAGAGCCTGGCGAAAATGAACGACCAGGAATTACAGAATTACCGCAAGTCCTTCGGCGTGCTCTTCCAGAGCGGAGCGCTGTTCAATTCGATGAGCATTGCCGACAACGTCGCCCTTCCCCTGCGCGAACACACCGATCTGCCGGAAGACACCATCGAAATCATCGTGAAGATCAAGCTGGAGCTGGTCGGCCTACGCGAACATGCCGACAAAATGCCTTCGCAAATTTCCGGCGGCATGAAGAAGCGCGCCGGCCTGGCCCGCGCCATCGCGCTCGACCCGCGCATTCTATTCTACGATGAGCCATCGGCCGGTCTTGATCCGGTGACCAGTGCCGAGATCGATCAGCTCATCATCGATTTGAATCACAAGATGGGCGTGACGAGCGTTGTGGTAACCCATGAGATGGACAGCGCCTTTCGGATTGCCGACCGGATGGTTTTGCTCGATCGCGGGAAGTTTATTATTTCCGGCACGCCTGATGAATTGCGCCAAAGCACCAATCCGCTTGTCCGGCAATTCGTACACGGCCTGACCGAAGGACCATTGACCGACCGGCGCAAGGCGGGGGGATATGAAGGAGATTTGCTGGGAGATGGAATTTGACGCCGGGCGTGGTCACTTTAGTGACCATGAATCAATCCCGATGAAGCGACCTTGAGGACTCGTCATGAACAAAGAAAAAAACGCCCTAAAAGCAGGACTATTTATAGTGGCCAGCCTGGTCGCGGCGGTGATCGTCATACTGCTGATTCGCGGCCAGGGAACCGGCCCCACGCAGTTGCGAACCGCATCCTTCCGCCTCAGCGATGACGTCGGCGGGTTGAGCATTGGCGACGACGTGCGCATCGGGGGCGTGAAAGTCGGCACCGTCCGCGACATCCAGTTCGACAAGCTCGAAGGCGGCTCGCCGCGAATCCTTGTCACCTTCTCCATGCCCAGCGCCTATGTCCTTCACGAAGACGCCAAGCTCGGAATCCAAAGCTCCGTCACCGGGCCGGCCAATTTGAACATCACCTCGCTCGGCATCGGCAAAGTTTTGCCCGAAGGCCAGCCCATCGCCGGCGCGCCAGATCCCAAGAGCGTGCTGCTGGCGAGCCTGGGCAGCACGTTTCCCAAGGTGGATGCCGCCATCGGCAGCTTCCGCGACACCGCCGACTCGGCCAATAAGCTCGTGAAACATCTCGACGGCCAGGTGGACCCGGCGGTTGCCAAATACGACGCCGTCGCCGACCGCACCACGGAGATGATGACCGAAATCCGCGACATGATCGGCGACAGCAAAACCGATTTCCGCTCGACCGTTCATAATCTCAACACCGCCAGTGCCGCCTTCCGATCGAGGCTTCCCGCGCTGATGGACAAGGTGACCGGCGTTGTCGACAAGGTGGACGGCGCGCTGACCAGCGCCCGCGCGTCGCTGGAGGACGTGCAAAAAACCGCCGCCAACGCCAGGGACATCACCGCCTCGGCGCGCTCGGTGATCGTCGATAATCACTCGCGGCTGGACACCATGGTGAAATCGCTGAAGACCACCAGCGACAATCTAAAAGAAACTAGCGTCGAAGTCCGCCACAGCCCCTGGCGGCTGCTTTACAAGCCAACGCCGGAAGAGATGGGCAACCTGAACTTGTATGATTCCGCCCGCCAGTTTGCCGACGGTGCGGGAAGCCTGAGCGACGCCGCGCAGGCACTGCGGGATGCCATGCACGATCCGAATGTGGACAAAGCGCAGTTGCAGAAGCTGATCGAACAACTGGATGAAAGTTTTAAGAACTTTCACGCCGCGGAGGATAAGCTCTGGACGGCGGTGAAGCAGTAACAAGCCAGATCATGAAAGGTCGAGGCTCTCTTTGAGATCTTCGTAAATGTCCAGAGCCGGATCATCCCAACCCGTGATCTTCACCATGTAGGTCAGATAGGCCTTCTGCTCCTTCAGAGAAGGTAAACCTTCGTCGACGAGGGATTCTTGAAGTTCTGCGGGCAGCGTTGTCATTGCCTCATTATTTCATGGTGGGACGGCAAAATCCACGCGATCCCTGGGTTGAAATGCTGCACAAAACCTGCCCGATTCGGCGCTTCGAGTATTTGTAGGGTCCGCAACGCGGACCGTGTCTTCCAGTTCAAACGTCATGGTCCGCGATGCGGACCCTACGCGAATCGCCAGGTCTTTCTACTCAAACTGAGCGGTTTCTTAGGAAAACTGCCTTCACGCCGGGGCAAGCGGCGCGGGTAACGCCTCGTCTTGAAAGCAGGCTTTATCGCCGCGCCGCCCCGGATTTGCGGAGCGCTCCCTAAATCCGATCTCGGCGCGGCGATAGAGCTCTTCTTGCTAACCACGGTCGTGCGCGCCGCTTGCCCCGGCGTGGAGGCTTCTTCCACTTTCGGGACACAATTCTGAACCGATTCCTGTTATTGCGCTTCAAAAACCGCTCAGTTTGAGTTTTTAGAATCGCATTACTTCTCCACCGGCTTTCCCGCCTTCGCGTATGCTGCCCACCCGCCGGAGAAATCGAAGAGATGGGCAAAGCCCAAGGTCCCCATTTTCCTGGTGGCCGCGGCGCTCCGCGTCCCGGCCTGGCAGTGAACGAGATACTTCTTCGACTTATCGAGCTTTTCCACCTTCTCGGCGAACTGGCGCGAATGCCAGTCAATATTCACCGCGCCGGGCACATGGCCTGCCGCGAATTCCTTCGGCGTACGGACATCGAGCACGACGGTGTCCGGCTCGGTGCGGAGCTTTTCGAATTCCGCGAGTGAGATTTTGACAATCACCGGCTCGGCGTCCGATGCCGGCTGGTTTGCTGCCTGCTCGGGCGCCTTCGGAGTTTCGGCGCGCGAAATCGGAGTGTGAAAGAGAGCGGCCGCCAGGGCGAGGCAACCAAGTCGATGCAATGAAATTCTCATGCTTTCTCCTACAGGGCTTGAAGCGTTTACGTTGCGTTTACGGTTCCACATTCGGGACATCGATCTCGGGTGGCACGAGCATCATAGCCGCATTTTCTACAGCATCCGGCCCGCTGGCGACGTCGCGCCGCCTGCCATCTTCGCATGCGCCGGAGTACCGGAATGGCGGCAAAGAGCAGCCCCAAATATAGCCATGAAATCGCGATACCGCGATTTTGATAGGAGCCGGCCATATCCCTGGTCGAGCTCCAATCCCACCCGAAACCTGAGTCTCCGTGACGAAAGCCGCGCGAGAAATTCGGCAAAACCACACGACAGATCGCTGTGTTGCCGGGCTGGAAAAAATAGTCGCCGCGCCACCCAAATGATTGATGAAAAAAAACGGCGCTCTTGCGGTCGATGGCACGATTGATTCCATAAACCTCACAATAATCAATCGCAATCGTCAGGCATCCGCCCTGGCTGGCCGCGCCGTGGGATTCCCACGCGTCCTCACAGCACCCATACTGGTCGTGGCCGTAATAATGATCGCCCGACCATTGAATCGCCCATCCGCCGCCCAGCGACCATCCCCAGTTCAACAAACAAAAGAGGATCGGTAGCAGTGCAATATTCTTCCGAAATATTCGCGCGATCTTTCCGGCCATTCGTTACCAAGTGTATCATGGTTTAAAGGCTCGATCATGCTTATTGCCACGCGCGCCAATCACAACGCCTCCAGCCTTTCCTGCTTATCCAAATCCAGCAGCGCTTTAATCAGCGGCTCCAGATTCCCCGCCATGATTTGATCCAGGTTGAAATTTTTCTCGCCGCCGCTTTCTCCGCCCAGGCGATGGTCGGTGCAGCGGTTTTGCGGGAAGTTGTAGGTGCGGATGCGCTGCGAGCGATCCCCTGATCCCATCATCGCCTTGCGGGCGCTGGTGCTGGCGGCGTGTTGCTTGGCCAGTTCTGCCGCGTGAAGCGTCGAGCGCAAGAGCGCCCAGGCGCGCTCCTTGTTTTGCGCCTGGCTTTTGTGCTCGGTCATTTTGAAAATCAGCCCGCTGGGGGCGTGCTTGATCATCCAGCCGGTTTCCACCTTGTTCACATTCTGCCCGCCCGGCCCGCCGCCCCGGCAGCCGTATTCGGTGATGTCCTTCATGTTGATGTCGATCTTCACATCCGGCAGTTCGGGCATCACCGCGACCGTGGCCGCTGAGGTGTGAATGCGGCCCTGCGCCTCGGTTTCCGGCACGCGTTGCACGCGGTGCCCGCCTCCTTCGAAGCGGAAATGCCGATACGCGCCGGCGCCGGACATGCCGATGATGCATTCCTTGAATCCGCCGCGTTCGCTGACGGAAAAATCGTTCACGACAAACCGCCAGCGATTTTGCTCGGCATATTTTCGATACATCTCATAAAGATCGCGCGCGAAGAGGGCGGCTTCCTCGCCGCCGGTCCCGGCACGAATTTCTAGGAAGAACGAATCGACGGCATTGTCCTCCGCCGCCACGAATTCGTCCTTGAGCGCCTCCATGATTTCCCCGGCTTTGGCCTGCGCCGCCGGAAGCTCAGCCTCCGCCAACTCCGCCATTTCCCGGTCGGCCTTGTTAGCGCGCAGTTCCTCCAGCTCGGCGACCTGCGCCGTCATCGCGCGATATTCACGAAATCGGCTGACCAGGCCTTCCAGTGCGCCCTTTTCCTTGCTGATGGCGACTATTTTTTGAGAATTGGACAAAACCGCCGAGTCGGAAAGCTGGCTTTCCAGCTCATCATATCGCCGATCGATTTCGTCCAGCTTGCGAAGCAGCGACGGCGGGGGTTGGTTGATGACTTCGGGCATGAAAGGTTTCCTCAGGAGCGACGAGGCCGCGATAATTCTTTGCGAAACTCAGTCAGTGGATGGCGGCAATCAAGAAAAACGCGAATGCGCGATGGATAGGGCTAAACCCAACTAACGCTTGGCGAATTTTCGGGCGGGAAAAAGCATGATCCGTATTGTATGCAGGCACGACGGCGCGGGAAAGCGGTTTCATCGCGGAGTTTTGCCGGGATTTCAGTTTGCCATGACCGGAAACATCCGATATAACAAAGTATAATGACGAACGGAGATTTCATGACAGTCGTTGTGAAAAAAATCGGTGGGAGCGTGGGCGTGTTGATTCCAAACGCCATGGCGCGCGAACTGGCATTGACCGCGGGCACTTCGCTGGAAATCACTTCAAGCGATGGCGGCATCCTCCTTCGCAAGCGCGGGCATCGGCCGCGCAGGCCGCTGAGTGAAATTGTTGCCCAGATCAAGCCGGGCAGCTATGCCCTTCGCCGACGGGAGTTTTCACAGGACGGGCCGGTCGGCAAGGAGATATGGTGAGCAAGCGAACCTATTTCCCCGAACGCGGTGATTTAATCGAGGTGAATTTCCAACCCGCCGCCGGCCGGGAAATCGATAAGCGGCGTCCCGCGATTGTGCTCACCCCTTTGCACTACAACCGCCAATCCGGCTTCTGCATCGCCGTTCCCATCTCTTCACAGGTCGCCCCCGGACCTCTTTGGATTGACATGCCGCCGGGATATCTTCCGTTGCCCAGCCAGATTCTTTGCGATCTGGCCAAGAGCCTGGATTACCGCGAGCGATCGGCGATTTTTCTAAACCGCGTGCCCGAAGAACTCGTTCGAGAGATTATCGACCGTATGCTCGACTTGCTCGATCCGATACCCTGACAACCGTTACAGGCAACAACAAACCTCCCTCCTTCCTCGGCAATATAAACCCGTTGCCTCCCGGCTACGTGCAGTTTCGCCTTCCAGTCCCCGTTTCATTCTCCGGCCACTTTTGTCCCACATTCGGGACAGATGCCGCTGACGTTGCCGCGCAGGCTATACCCGCATTTCACACATTCGCCATTTTTCTTGCGGCGTCTTCCCACGTTCAAATAACGAATCATAAGCCACATCAGCGGCACATAAGTCGCCGAAAAAACAAGGCAAGTCATGGTGGCAGCGACCGGCGCTTGTCTAAAAAGCCGCAACGTCGAATCAGGCGATTTGGAGTCCTTATAAAACTCCCATGCCAACCATGGAACAAGCAGAAGAAGAATGCCGATTCGTTTCCAAAACGAGGATTTCATCCGTGGCGATACTAATGCGATGCTCGCGGCAAGCCAATCGACAATGAGGAAAGGGAGCCGTATTCGCCCGGCGATTGTGTTCATTGCTCCCCAAAATCCGAAATGTGCGCGCGCTGCACCTTTCCATTCGCATCGGCCTGCCACACTTTCCCGGTGCCGGCGTCCAGGCAGGTGAGAAATTTCCCGCCACATGCGTGCGTGTCGATGCAGATCGCATAGCCGCGATTCATCGCCCTGCCAGATTTCTGCGGCGTATGCCCGCAGACGATCGTCTTCCCCGACACGTGCGGCAAAATCCGATCGCACCGCTCCCACCGCAACATGTAATCCGGCTGCTCGTCCATTGCCATGTCGGGATAAGCATTGGCGTGAACAAACAAATGTGTGTCGGTTTCCAGGTAGTCAACAAGCGCTGTTTCGAGAAACTTCCAGTGCTCAGATGGAACATCGCGCAGTGTCCCGCGCACGCCGCCGTAGGATTTCAGTGTCGCATCGCCGCCGTTGCGCAGCCAGTCGGAGAATTTGTCGTGCGATTCACGGGCGTCGAGCATCATCTGCTCGTGATTGCCTTTGATGACGGTAACGCGATGCGATACCGGGAGCCTCAAAACAGTCTTCATCACGCCGGCGGAATCCGGCCCGCGATCGATCAGATCGCCAAGAAAAACAAGGTGATCATCGGCGGTTGGCGCAATGGAAAAAAGAAGGGCATCGAGTTGCCGCAGGCACCCGTGAACGTCGCCGATGACGAGGGTGCGGGGCGGCGGGGTCATATCGTGTCATCCTGACGTTCCAGTCGCGAATTCGTGCCGGAAAAGGGGAGAAAGGCTTCATGCCGGGGCAATCGCGTTATGCGCCGCCATCGCCTTATCATTTCGACACCCGCATTTCCCTACGCCCACCCAACGGCAGAATTTTCCGCCCATAAACTTCATTCAGCACCTGGGCGATTCCCGCATAGAAGGCTGACAGGCCGCAGATGATTCCCTCAAAGCCGGTGAAGTGCTTGAAGCCCGTGCTTAGGTTCCAGAAGTCGCCGGCGGCCAGGAGGAAGAATAAAAGCGTCAGTGTCCCGAAGACGATTTGCAGAGCCACGTTCAGCCGGAAGGTGCCGATGAAGAGCCCGAACGTGAACAATCCCCAGATCGCCAGATAGGCGGCCATGCCGTTCTCGTCGGTTTTCAGGCTGGGATCGAGTTTCGGCAGCAGAACCAGCGCCACCAGGGAAAGCCAGAAAAAGCCGTAGGACGTGAAGGCGGTCGTCCCGAAGGTGTTGTTCTTCTTCCATTCCATGATGCCGGCGATGACCTGGGCTGCTCCGCCGTAGCAGATCCCCATCGCCAGAATCATTGTGTTCATCTTGAAAAAGCCCGCGTTGTGCAGGTTGAGCAACACCGTGGTCATGCCGAAGCCAAAGAGTCCAAGCGGCGCCGGATTGGCGGTGTTGTCCTTCATCTGGACGGTGGAGAGGTCTGAAATAGTTCCTCCTGGACAGGGTGAATTGTTTACAGCTGAGGACGGATATTTACCGTGGGAAACGACGTCAGTCAAACCCGGCGTTTAAGCGGTTCAGGGTCCAGCGTTCAGTGAACCGCATCCCAGCTTCCCTGAAACCTGAATTCCGACCCCCGCATTCTCATCATTCATCATCCGTCGGCACCAAATAGCTGTCATTGGTCCACGACGGCCCGATGTCCTTGCCGTAATAGCCGTTGGATTCGCCCGGCGGGCGCTGGCCAGGTGGAACGGGGATCGGCAACAGGGCGGTATAAATATTGTCCCGCTTTGTGCCCTTGCCCACGCCGCAGTAGGCGGTGGTTTGCCATGAAACATGGCCGTCGGCATACAAAACATTCTGCCCGACCTTGCCATGGTTGTTGGAATTGGCACGCGACAGCGCGAAGGGCTTGGCGTTGTACGCCGGCGTGGTAATGGCGTCGTTTTTGCCGGCGTTCCCGGGATTTTTATCCGCCATGATCGCAAAGTCGCCGACATGGCTGTCTTCGTTCATCTTGTAACCCGGCGCGCTGCTAAAGGGGGAGGCATAGGAGTAACTCAGATGCGTGCCGTCGGTAAAATTGGAGCGCTGGTCGGCCGGGACGGCTTTGCCATTGCTCAGCAACGGGTCAACGGATTGATCGCCACTGGGGCAGATGAAGCGGGCCGGCGTTACAAAGCCGTGCCGCACCAGGAGCCAGAGGGATGCCGTCACGTCATTCGGCTGTACACGGGAGTCTTTGGCAAACGGGTCGGTTGAATCGGCCCCCGTATACGCGACATATCCGCTTCGACCCGGGTCGTAGACCACCGAAGGATAGGCGTGAATCTCCTTGCCTTTGGCGTCCTTCAGCATGGCGTATTGGCGCAGGCCGTCCATGATGGCGCGCAGGTTGTCTGCACAGCGCACGCGCCGATCCGTCTCGCGGATTTTCGAGAAATAGGGAATGAAGATGGCGGCCAGAATGACGAGAATCGCAACGACGACGAGCAGCTCGACGAACGAAAACCCGCGGCGGGAGGCACGATAAGGAAAAGCAAAAAGCATTCAGGCAAAGATCGTATCGCAGAGTGATGTGCCGATACAGAGGGCAAATCGCCGCCGAAATTCATTCTTCATTTTTGGACGCAGCGCGGAAAGAGCCGCGCACGAAGGGTACTCCCGAAGTAAGCGGTTTCGCGGGACCCGCTTACTTCGCGAGTACCCTCCGTGCGCGGCTCATTGGTCTGGAGTCTCTCCGATGACGGGTTGCCCCGCTCCGGACGTTCGCAAGCGGCGTGTATGTCAGAATGAAAATTCGCTCAGGCCACCAGCTTCATCGCCTTGCCGCGACCCAGGCTCACCATCACCCGGCAGCCAAGCAGTTCTTCCAGAAGCCGGAATTTCTTGCGCCGGGTATAGACGCGGCGGGCTTTGGGCGTGTCGTGATCGAGCAGGCAGGTGATTTTCAGCTTGCGGCCTTCCATCGCAAATCGCAGACGCGGCGTTTCCGCCGAGCGGCTGTCCATCGCGTCGGCAACGCGCAGCAGCGCCAACAGAAGAAGAAGGCGATGATGGTCATCCTTCCCCCGCAGGATGCGATCGCAACCGGCCATCGGCACGCGACCCTTGTGATAGTATGTCAGGTAAGCCAGCCAGCGGCGTTCGCCGCCGGTCAGGGGAAGCTCGTTTGCCTCGCGAAGCATGCGTGCGCCAATTTGCGGGTGGGTTTCATCATCGACGGCCCGGCCCACATCGTGAACGATCGCCGCCATGCGCAGCAGGCGAAGGTCTGCACTGCCCAGGGAATGCAGCGAGCCGGTCAGGTCGAAAAGCGTGGAGACGATGGAGACGACGCGCCGTTCGTGATCGACGCGACCCAGATGTTCCGCCGCCCAGCGTGAGAGGGCGTGAAACTTCAAGCAGACAGGCTCACCATGTCGGGCGAGAGGCATGATAATTAACCCTCTTAACGTCAATATCGTCGGAATGTTCTGTTTGGGGCATTATTTCTGTTCCGTTCATTTTCGGTGAAGACGGAATTTCCGATAAATCCGCTTATATCAGCCGTGAAGCCAACACCTTCGCAAATTCCCTTTTAAGCTTTATACTTTCCAGACATCAACTAAAAAGGAACTCACGCCATGTCCGACACCTCATCCGGAGCCATTGAATCAACCTTGCAGGAAGCCCGGCTTTTCCCGCCGCCGGCGGAATTCTCGGCGGCGGCGAACGTGAAGTCGATGGACGAATATCGCGCCAAATATCGCGAATCGATCGATCAGCCGGAAAAGTTCTGGAGCGGCATGGCGCAGGCGCTGCACTGGTTTAAGCCGTGGGACAAAGTTCTCGACTGGAAAGCTCCCTACGCGAAGTGGTTTGTCGGCGGGAAGCTGAACGCTGCCTACAACTGCCTGGACGCGCAAATCACCGCCGGTCGCGGCGGGAAAACCGCCATCCTATGGGAAGGCGAGCTGGAAACCGGCTCGCCCGGCAGTGGCGGCGCGGTTCGGCGAATCACCTTCAGCGAGCTTAAAGATCAGGTCTGTCAGGCGGCCAACGCGCTCAAGAGCCTGGGCGTGAAAAAGGGAGACCGCGTCACCATTTATATGCCGATGGTTCCCGAGGCCGCCATCACCATGCTGGCGTGCGCGCGAATCGGCGCGCCGCATTCGGTGATCTTTGGCGGGTTTTCCAGCCAGGCAATCGCCGACCGCGTGGAGGACGCCCAGAGCGAAATCATCATCACCGCCGACGGCGGATTTCGGCGGGGGACTGTCGTGCCGCTCAAGGCCAATGTGGATGATGCGCTGAAGAAGACCCGTCGCGTGAAGAAGGTGGTTGTGCTTCAGCATGTCGGGCAGACGCCGGGCAAGGATTTGAAGATCAACTGGACCGAAGGGCGCGATATTTGGTGGCACGATCTGGTGAACAAGCAGAGCACCGACTGCCCCGCCGAGCCGATGGACGCCGACGATGCGCTTTACATCCTTTACACCAGCGGCTCAACCGGAAAACCCAAGGGCATTCAACACGCCACCGGCGGATATATGGTGGGCGTCAACTGCACCAGCAAATATGTCTTCGATCTGAAAGACAACGACATCTTCTGGTGCTCGGCGGACATCGGCTGGGTGACGGGCCATAGCTACGTCGTTTACGGCCTGCTGAGCAATGGCACAACCACATTGATGTACGAAGGCGCGCCGAATTACCCCGACTTTTCGCGATTCTGGGCGATGATTCAGCGTCACAAGGTGACGGTTCTTTATACCGCGCCGACTGCCATCCGCGCGTTCATGCGCGCCGGCCGCGAGCTGGCCGACAAGCACGATCTGAAGTCGTTGCGATTGCTCGGCTCCGTCGGCGAGCCGATCAATCCCGAGGCCTGGATGTGGTATCGCGAGGTCATCGGCGGCAACCGCTGCCCGATCGTCGACACCTGGTGGCAAACCGAAACCGGCATGATCATGATCACGCCGCTTCCCGGCGCAACGCCCACCAAACCCGGCACGGCCACGCTGCCATTCTTCGGCGTTGACGCCGCCATCGTCGACCGCAGCGGCAAGGAAATGGGCCCGAACCAGGGCGGGCTGCTGGTAGTGCGAAAGCCGTGGCCCGCCATGCTTCGCGGCATCTTCAACGACCCCGACCGCTACGTGAAGCAATATTGGTCGGATGTCGCTGGAGTCTATTTCACCGGCGACGGCGCTCGCCGCGATAACGACGGCTATTTCTGGATCATGGGCCGGGTGGACGATGTGATCAATGTATCGGGCCATCGCCTGGGGACGATGGAAATCGAAAGCGCGCTGGTGGCGCACCCGGCTGTCGCCGAGGCGGCGGTGGTCGGCATGCCGCATGAAATGAAAGGCCAGGGAATCGCCTGCTTCGTCACGCTGGAAGCCAGCAAAAAGCCGTCGGAAGAATTGAAGAAAGAATTGATGGCATGGGTTGCCAAACAAATCGGCGCTCTGGCCCGGCCCGACCAAATCCGCTTCACCGATTCCCTCCCCAAAACCCGCAGCGGCAAAATCATGCGCCGGCTTCTAAAGGAAGTCGCCGCCGGCGGCGAGGTGAAGGGAGACACGACGACGCTGGAAGACTTCACGGTGCTGGCGAAGTTGAAGGAGAAGGATGAGGGGTGAGTTGGGGCGCGAAGCTGATGAAAATGGAGGGCCTTGATCAGTGGTAGTTGACTTGCCTGACCTGCCGAATCTTCTGCGCATCAGCAAGGCTATCGCCATGCTCGATGCTATCATCTGCCGCGACTGGCAGTACCGGTATTACTCGTTCAATTCCAAATGGTCGCCGGGCAAGCAAATGGCGTCGATGCGAAACGGCAGCGGAGACGAATACTTCGTGCTCTTCACCCTGCATGGCGCGATCCTCAAGGGATACTGCCACGAATCTCCCGCGGCTCGATGGTGCGTCGAGCACAATCAACCAATGCCGGGAATGTTTGACGGCGTTCCACAGGAGTTGGAAGCCTTTTTACATGAGCCGGCGTTTTCGATTAACGACACCACCTTTTGCCAGTGGCGCACTCGGACGGACAATGCGTGGAGTTCCGGAACTGCGAAATATCCGGCGAACACCGACGGCGGCGCGGCCGACCTTCTCAGGATCCTCCAAGGTGATCCTGATTTGTACGCAACATGGGCGCGTGATTATTTCGGGAGGCCTGTGAACGCGAATTCGGCCCGGCGGATCTACCAGCCCGAGGCATTGACAGAAGCTCTTGTTCACTCCCTGAATTCTGAAGTGACGCTCGAAGATTTGCAGGGCGACATCGATGAAATTGCGTATGGCTGCTGACTGAGCAGGTCTGTCGCAAAAGCCCGAAGAATGGCGTCATCTTCTCCTCAGCACCAACCTACAAAACCTCCGTCGCCCGCGGATAGCTTCCCAATACCGTCAGTTGCAGGCAATGCTGCCGTGCCTGCTCTATGGCAGCCGTCATGCCCGCGTCGTCCTGATGGCCCTGGGCATCGATGAAAAAATAATATTCCCAATTCACTTTCTTACTCGGCCGCTTTTCGATATCCGTCAGGTTGATCCCATTTTCCTTGAACACATCCAGCACCTCGGCCAATGCGCCGGGCTTGTGGGCGGTGGTGAACATGATGGCGGTCTTGTCGTCGCCGGTCTTGCGGGCCGGCTCGCGGCCGATCACGAAGAAACGCGTCTCATTGTCCGGGTCATCCTCGATGTTCTCGAACAACACGCGCAGGCCGTTCATCTGCCCCGCCAGTCGCGTGCCGATCGCGGCTACGCCCGCCTGCTGGGCCGCCAGCTCGGCGGCCTTGCTGGTGCTGGCCGACGGCTGAATGTCGCGCTCCTTGGCAACCGCCGACAGCCATTTGCGGCACTGGCTGAAGACCTCCGGCTTGCTGTGGATCGACTTCACTTCCTCCCACGGCCCGCGCGACATCAGAAAATGATGCACGGTCACCCGCACTTCCGCGCAAATCTTGGCCGAGCTATGCTGAAACGCGTCGAGCGTGTCGACGATCCCGCCGCCGATGCTGTTCTCCACCGGCACCATCCCGTAATCGATATGCCCGCGCACGACTTCGTCGAATACGCCGGGAATATCGCTCAGCGGCACATGGGTGACGCTGCTGCCGAACTTCTGCACCGAAGCCGCGTGCGAAAACGTGCCGGTCGGCCCGAGGAACCCAATGCGCAGCGGCTTTTCCAGCGCAAACGACCCGCTCATCAATTCGCGATAGACCGCCTCCAGGCAGCGGTCGGGCAGCGGCCCATGATTGAGCCGCCGAACTTTCTCCAACACCATTTTTTCCCGATCCGGCGAATAGATCGGCGTCTTATGCTGCTGTTTCAGTTTCCCAATCTCCACCACCACCCGCGCACGGGCGTTGAGCAGATCAACGATCTGATGATCCAGCCCGTCAATCTGCTTGCGCAGCGGATCAAGGGCTTCATGACTGTCGCTTGGATTCGAGCCGGACATAGACCTAAGTTTGTATCGACGCGACGGGATGGGGTCAAACGCAAGGCGCGGCACACCCAGTATGCATTACTTCCAACATGAAGGGAGCTTGGTGCAGTTGGAATTCTCGCGATCATACCGGCTGACGCTTTCGCTCGGCCCGAAGCAATTTCAGATTGTGGCGTGCGCCTGAATCTCCCTGCCGGGCGGCCTTCTGATACCACCTTTCCGCTTCGGCCATGTTGCGCTCCACGCCTTCGCCCCGGCTGTAGCATAGCCCGACCGAGAACTGAGCGGCGGCCACGCCCTGTCTGGCGGCTTTCAGTAACCACTGAAATCCCTTCCGTTGGTCCTGGGAAATGCCGCGCCCGAAACGGTACGCTACTCCAAGCGCCCATTCAGCATCGGAATCCCCCTGTTCGGCGGCGAGCTTGAACAGGGACACGGCACGGCGATGATCCTGCGCCACGCCCACTCCCTCGGCATAACAGACACCCAGAGAGTAGCGTCCCGCGGCATTCCCTTGATCGGCGGCCCTCCTATACCATTCCGCCGCCTGCCTTTCGTCTTTGTTGGTGCCGACGCCATGTTCCAGGTAGGTTCCGACTGTAAACTGGGCATCGGCATCACCGTCCTCGGCCGCGGCCCTAAAAAGCCTCAGTGCCAGACGATAATCTCTCTTTACGCCCTCTCCATTCTGAAACTGCACGGCCAATCGTTTCAGCGCTTTTCCATTGGCGCGAACATCCCGCGGGGCAATTATGTGCTTCCCCGTTACGGAATTCGAATATCGTCGTCGTGTCACGATCGCCATTTCTCGCCTCATTGTAGTCAACGCGTGCGCTTCGGTCCTTTTCTGGGAGGCCATTTCCCTTTGTAACCGAAAGGCTTCTTCCTGTGGTATTGCCTGAACTCATCGGCTTTCTCGCCGCCTTTATCCCGGCGCTTTCTCCTGCGCCCCTTTTCATGGGCGCCGCGCGTCGACTCCCTCGCGCCCTTTGTGTGTTCAGCCTCGCCCGTCGGTTCGTCTTCACTCACGAATTATCCTCTTCGAGACGACGCAAAACTTACGGGGACTATATTACCAGAAATCAGGAGGGGCAAAACCCGATCCGGCCAATGGATCGGCGTGTTCCATTTGCGGGCGGCACATTTTCCGTGCACCGTCCGATCTAAGTTTCACCTCACGCGCGCGTCTCAGTTACACTCTTCCGCGATGAGCCAGCCGCAACCTTCACGATTCCTGGGCAAGCCGACGCTTGGCGGGAAGCTGGCAATCATCAATTGTGCTCTCTGGGTTCCCATTGCACTTGCGGCGGTAAATATACCCGCTTTGACGCCGATTCTAGCAATTCCTGCATTGATACTTTCGTTGCCGACTTCTGTCTTCTGCATGATTTTCATGGGTAACGGCGAGCCTGATGCGGTTCTTACATGCATCGGAATTGGGGTCAATAGTTTTGCGTGGGGGTATGGACTGGCCGCGATTAATTCGCTCTTCGCCCGTAAGCGGAACCGCGCTGCACGGCGGCGCACGGCGGAAGAATGCATTCAGTGCGGCTACTCACTTCGCGGAAATGTAAGCGGAATCTGTCCCGAATGCGGGACGAAATGCTGATTGCCCCATCGGAATACCCATCAACCGAAACACTGAAAGGCGGATTCCATCATTCCGGAATTCATCCATGTCACCATCCTGGCCCGTGCCCGAAGCGTTGCACGAAGTCAAATCGAAGACTCCCGACCCCCTTGATTTCGCCAATTTTTCAAACAGCCGTTCACACGAGTCTCGCCCAATCTCAGGCCTTTGAGGGCCTCGAAAGGCGCGGCTGAGTTTTGACTACACTCTCGAGGATGGAGATCAATCGCACCCGTTACCCGTCCTATTTTCCTCGCCCCGCTTAGATCGCGAGGGGGAATGACATAACTCCTTCAAAAAAAGTGGACACGTCACGAATTACCGGATCCCCGTCCAAGAGGCTTCGATCCCATTTCATTAACTGGAAGCCAGTGTGGAGCAATTCGTGGTTGGAGTCGGCGGTGCGCAATCCCATATTTTCGCGCACCCGAGCTATCGCGACGACCTCCGATGGAAGCAGATCGAACGGTGGCGACGTGAACTCGGCCTGCCATTTCCTGCCACGATCGAGCATGTTAAGAAGATGGTAGTCACAAATATTAAAAATGACTTCAGACGAAAGCTCATCTGAATTCCAGTGAGCAATGATTTGAGAATAAACGCCGAAATTGTGATCTCGATCCGCAAGACTTTGGTCACTGAGCCACAAGATAAATGGCTCAAAATGTCTATGCCGCCAATAAGTGGTCGGCAATCTCTCATCTGCCTTGATGATAGAAACCAAGGCCTGTGTCATATAAGCTTGCATATTCGGGATTTCGAAAGCTATACTAGCTGCGAGAAGCGATCCCATATCAGGAATGTCATTCCGGATCTCCAGCGGGCACAAGTCGGGCGCTCGAATACTCCGTAAATAAATTTCGCAACGGATCTGAACCGAGATGAACCGGTATGCACACGCTAGCGAAATATTGGACCATCCGCCCTCATGATTGTCGGCTAGTCGCACTTGGCCGATTCTTCCATAATACGATGACAGCATTTCGAGCGACAGCGCTATATTTGAAAGCCCGTGAAAATCGCGATTAGTTATGTTCTTCTTGAGAAAATCAAGATTCTGGTCGTAAAACCACCGAGAATTTTCAACCCAAATACGCGCCTCTGAAATTCTCTTTGTTATCACTCCCATGCGACTCTATCTCCAAGGGAGAAAGCCTAACCACTCGATTTAGCGAGTCAACGCCGATTTTGATGCCCGGAGACCTTGCCTGGCGTACTCGTGATTTCCTGTAGCAGCCTTAACGCCGTCGATTGTTCCGCCTGTGTTAGCGAGGCATACCTTCCCGTGTCTCGCGAGGCCTATACGTCACGAATGAAGGCCGTCAAATTGGCTTGGCGGGCAGTGAGCGAGCCAACCTTACCGACGGCACTAGCCTTTGAACGAACAAAAGGGGACATTCCTAATTCCAGGCGAAACAGCACCTTGGGGCTCAAACCCCTAGATTTATCGCTTTAAGGGCAACCAGCAGGGGCGGAGGAAAAGGGGAGGCGTCCGATTATTGACCTTTGCGATTCGTTTGCTATCCTCCGCCGATGCCAAGGCGCGCTCGCAAAGCTCCGGGGGCGTCATTTTTCCATTGTCTCAACCGCGGAAATGATCGCCGCGAATTGTTCGCTGATGCCGGCGACTACGCCGCTTTCGAGCGCGTGATGACCGCGAGCCCAGCACCGGGCGTGGCCATGTTTATCAGGGTGCATTCAAGAGTTTTCCCGTTGAAGAAGACCGGCATTTCCTGATCGTCGCCCGCTATATCGAACGCAACGCCTTGCGTGCGAGGCTGGCCAGGCGTGCGCAGGATTGGCGCTGGTCGAGTTTGTGGCGGCGGGAAAACGGGTCGGCCGAGGAACGCGGCCTGCTGTCAGAATGGCCGGTGCCGCGCCCGGCCAACTGGCTTGACTGGGTGAATCAGTCCCAGACCAAGGCTGAGACAGAGACCCTGCGCCAGAGCGTGAATAAAGGAACGCCATTCGGGTCGGAAGGCTGGCAGCATAAGACGACGATTGAATTGGGATTGCAGTCAACTTTTCGCAAGCAGGGACGGCTGAAGAAGACCGGTCCATAATGGGACGCCTCCCCTTTTCCGTTCCCAAACCCGTCCCGTTTTCTGCGCCCCCGTTTTCCGTTTTCTGCGCTCAAAATTATGCGAACTACGTACGCCGTCATATTACGATGTATGCTATGCGCCGTCGCAATATTGCTTGCGGGATGTTCTTTTGACGCACAGTGGCAGACGGCAGTTCGCGTGCCTGTTCGGCACGATCCGCAATGCACGCTGTGTGGCGCTTGGGAGGGGGAGTGGGGCAACTCACCAAGTGAGGGCGTCTTCAAGAGATTTGGGTGTGCGCGGCTTATTATTTCCGATCGATCTCCTTACGACGCACGCCGTCAACTTGCGCCCGACCTCTACCTCGTCAAATTACAGTGGGATGGAACTATTGGCCCGCTCACGACGATTGCCCACTCTGACGAGTTTATACTCGCGAAGACGGAGGACTATAACGGCGAAACAATATTGCGGGGTTACGGTAGTGTGCCCAGTTTGGGCGATGAGGAGACAGTTTGCGAAATATATTGCTGCGCTGATCGCGCGCGCTTGACGCTGGTTTATCTTTGCGCCGGCGGTGGCCTTCCCCGAGAGGCGAGTTGGATTACTCGCTCCTCGCGAGTCAAGTAACACGGTTCAACCGATTCTCCAATGACATGAAAATAAATGAACGCGACTAGACGATTGCTTTGGCTGCTGGCCTTCGCTGCTTTCGCGGGGTGCGCCCCCGCGCAACGATTGAAAAGTGCGCCTGAATTTAGCCCCAGCGAAAAAGCGGAATACCCGCTATTGGGCACATGGCATGGTTTTTTCAACGGCCGTGATGCTGGACTTGCTGATGTGAGATTGGAGGTCATCGTTCTGCTGACCAGAGGCGACCCTTTGCTGGAACGCTGTCATTGCGCCCTTTTGAGCGGTGATTATGTGGTGGAGATGGAGACGGATCCTGTTAATTCCTTACTTGCCGTTTTCTGGCCGACGCAGCACGACGAATTCATATTGAAGAGGACCGTGGGTTCCGATGGCGCCGTATCTTTTCAAGGTCGTTCTGTTGGTCCGGGCTCGCAGTACAAGTTGCGCATGGAAGGCTACGATCTCTGCGATATAGCGCTTGTGCCGGAGCGCGAAAAATTAAACCTGCAGTTCCGCAGAATCGGGGAGCCTGCCAGCGCCCAATGGAGAATCGTATTGGATCGCAATGAGGAAAAAGGGACGCGGTGAGGAAAACTGAAAGGTGACATCCACGAATGACACTTCCCGAATCCATAACATATTATTGCTCAACGCTTAGTAGCAAGTCGTTTCCTCGCCTTTTCGCGCGGGACGGTCAGCAATGCGATCGGCTTGGCTCTGCGCTGCGCAATTCAAGAAGCATAGCTATTAGAGGATCTTCCATGATTTTTCGTAAGACTGTATTGGTTCAGCCTGAACTGGAGACTGAGCGCGCGTGCCGTACGCACTCTGAGTCCGGAGCGTTGCGTTTTGGAAAGGCATGGGGGAATGCTCAAAAGGTTGTTGGGTCCAAAAGCAAAAGGGCGGCGCGGAGAGCAATAAATCCCTC
>DASRRM010000078.1:0-25763 GCA_035695715.1 Tepidisphaeraceae bacterium | reverse complement strand
TCAGCAGTACGCAATGCGGTGGAGCGGTTGCAACGCATCGGCACTCGGGTGATCAAACTGCTGGGAAAATGGCGACCCGTCCCAACGTGAAACCGGACAACTTCATGCGGCGGGTGTGTGAGGTACTCCGAAGAGCCGGGTGTGTGCGCGAAGCCCTAAATCACGCAATCTAGGCCCACCAAAAGCAATTTGCAACGGGCCACAATTTCCGAAACAGCAAAAAGAAAACCAGTCGTCATTCGCGTAATGCCGCCGCGAAGTCGCTTGCGATTTCGCGATTCCTACGCCGCCGGGCGCTTCGGCGGAGCCAATGGCGCAAACGCCGGATCTGCCGCCACCGGATCCGGGTGCGGTTTGGGCGAATTGTGCGAGCCGGCGTCCAGATATTTCGGTTCCCACAATCGCAGGATCGGTTTGTTGTACCAGGCCGCCAGCGCTTGCGCCCGCGAATCGACCTGGGCGGGGTTGACGGTCGACAGCACGATTCCGTCAAACGCCAGATTCCCTGCCTGGGCATCGGGGATGATCGAGAGATGCCGGTAGGTCGAGCCGGCAAACGCCGGGCTGCTTTCCAATACGGCGCCGATTTCCAATCCAGCCTCTCTGCATCCGCGATACGTCGCGTAAATGTTCTTGCTTACGTCCGCGATCGCCACGCGACGAATTTGGTTCGCCCGGCTCCAGTCGGCAATTGCTTTTGCCTGCGCATTCCATTGGAAAACCGCCTCCAGCGTCGCCTCGTGCAGCAGCCGCCGGCCGACCGACGCCTCGCGCCTCGCCCATACGTGCGCCTCCTTCACGGCGGTGTTCAGCGCGAGGTGATGACCTTCATGCAACCCCAAAGCGCCGTAGCGGCGAAGCCAGTCGTGGCGATAGACGCGGCGCATGGGGCGGGGGAGATAGCGCTCGGTGAGGATCAGATTATTGCGAAGGTCCATCCGCCGGGTGAGCGCCGATGAGCGGCCGCCGGCAACTTTGTCGTGGCCGAAGAGAATGTCCTCGAAGCGCTCGATGCGATAGCCGGCGTTCCAGATGCGGAAGCTCAGGTCATATTCCTCGGCCTGGCGGAAGAATTCCGGCGCGAAGCCGCCCACTTCCTCCAGCACGCTGCGCCGCATCACGCTGGCTCCGCCAAGGGTGATGGCGGGCATCGCCGGCGCCTCGGCGTTGCCGTTGGGAAGCATCACCCGCGCCACCAGCGCCGCCGTTTTGGGATGCCGGCTCAAATACGCCAGCGAGCGCGGGATGGCATCATCCAGGGGAAAGCTGTCATCATCGAGAAACACGACGTATCGGCCGCGCGAAGGCCGCAAGGCGTGATTCCGCGCCGGCACGCCTTCATTTTCCGCCAGGCGAATGACGGTGGTGTCGCGATAAGCGCGCGAGACGGCGTCGGCGGTGCCATCGTCCGAGGCGTTGTCGATCACAAACACCTCCCACGACGAACGCGGAAGGTGCGTGTTCTGCTCCAGAAGCTCCAGCGTCCGCAGGAGCGTGTCGCGGCGATTGCGTGTGACGATGACGTAGGAAAGTTTCATGCTGCGCGTCCGATATCAATATTAACGGGTATTCCTATGAATGCATTGGATGTTTCGGCGCTTAAAATTTCGCCCATGCGCCGCACCGCCCGCCGCATGGCTGCTGCATAGGTGAAACGCTCGACGATGCTCTGCCGCTGCGCGAGGATGATTTGCTGGCGAAGGTCGCTGTCCCCGGCATAACGCTCGATGCAGCGCCGGAGGTCGGCCGCATTGGAAAAGCTGATCTCGTCGAGGTGCGGCAGCACGCCGGTGCCCGCCTGCAGAAGCCGGGCTTCTTCAAACGCCCGCACGGCTTCGATCGGATCTTCGGTACCCGAAAAGCACAGGCAGCGCTGGCATTCCTTCAAAAGCCGCTCGAAGCGCTCGCGCACCGGCGGCGGGGTGCAGGCGCGCGCCTGCCCGACGCGCCTCACGTGCGAGCCGCAATGGGTTTCTAGCAAGTCGAGCATCGCCTGCGGGGCGACGTCGGCCATATGCCGGCGGACGAGGAAGAATCCGCCGGCGCAAATTCCGTCGAGAAGGCGTTGATGCAGGCAGAGGTACGGTGAAATCTGGAAATTGATCGCCGCCCGGCGCGTTGTCTCATGCACCTCGCGGCCAGGCGCGAGCGGCCCGCGGGCGAAGGCGGAAAATTTCGGGTGGTTCTCCCATCCTTTGCCATACAGCCCCAGTTTCAATTCAAGCTTTTCCGCTGCCGTCATAGCCCAGCCCAGCACCTGCTGCCGATACAGCGCATCGCACACCGGATGATTCACCACGCGCGCCAGCTCGGTAAACCGCGACTCGGGAACGGCAATTCCCATCTCGCCCGCTAATTCGCCCAGGAATCGGCAGACGTCGACATAATTCGGGACAGTTTCCCCCGCGTCGTGCAATTCGACCAGCCGCCGCCAACATTCGGTCAACAGCGCCTTTTCCGCGGCGTTGTCCTTCGCTTCGTGCAACAGCACGTCGAGCAACGCCTGTGGCGATCGGGTATTGTTGGAGATGTAAACCAGATCATCGTGCGATGACGACCCGACCCGATTGGCGGCGCGCACATTCTTGTCCGTGGCGTGCAGATTCTTGTCGGTGGTGCAGACATTCTTGTCTGCATTTCGATGTCCATTCGCCTCCAGCCCCGCTTCCAAATCCTCCCGCGGCAAAAGCGCTGGCGGGGCGGTCAGCTTCGGCATCGCGATAATCTGCCGGCCCGGATAGCCATAGTTATGGACGTACAACGGCCCGGCATCGGTGAGCACGAAGTCGCGCGCGCCGACCTGCGCCCCGGCCTGCGGCGTCATCAACTGTTCCATGTGATCCTGGATCCAGCAAACGAACGGCAGATTCGGCGGGAAGATTTCCGGATGCTCGTGCCGGTGATGATCGATCTGGAAAACCAGATCAGGCTTGAAATTCGCCAGCCGCTGACGCGTGCCAACGGTCATGATGCGATGGTAAAGCGTCGGCTCGATCAGGGTATCGGTTTCCCAGCCCGCTTCCTGGAAAGCGGCGACCGTGTCACGGGTGGAAAACTGCAGGACGGTCGAAAATCGCGTGGTGAGAAACAGTACGCGCGGCTTTCGCGGCGGATTTTCGCCAAACACCGCCGTAAGTTCGGCCGGTTTGAGCGAAGCATAATAATTCTCGATTATCTCGCGATACTGTTCATCGCCGGCCTGCAACCGCGCGATGGTGCCATCCACCACTTTTTGTATGGCATCTGATTCCAGGCCCAGCGCAATGGTCACATGCGGGCAGGGAAGCATCAGGTCGCCCATAATCGCAGCGCGAAACTGCCTTTCCCAACCCGCCCCGATGAACCACTGAAACCGCGCCTGTTCGATCGGGCCCATCGGCCCGGTGTAATCGTGAATCATCATTGCCGTGAGGACAATATGGGCGTTTGGCTCCAGAACGAACACGCTCTGCTCGGTGTCCAGATAAAGCGCGGGCGGCTTTTGCGCAAGCTGATGCAGCAAATATCCGTCGCCAATCCCGCCCAGGGCAAACACGGTTCCGCTATCAATGATCGGCTTGAGATGCACCAAAGCCGCCCCTAGCCCGCTCAGCGGCAGATTCCCCGGCGAAAGAGCGATGTTCCGGCCGGTGGATCTTCGGCAGACGATCGTCGGATGCCCGGTGGCCGAAGCGCCGATGCCGACGTTGTCGTTCCTGGGAAGGCTGACAAGAAGATCGTAAAGATCGGGGCGAAATCGTTGCACCGCCGCGAGGTTGCGCGACAGGCAGCGCTTGATGCTGTTTGGACCCTGGCAATCGGGAACGTGATCGAAGTACAACGCCGCGTCGCTCCAGCGGCGCTCGCGCATGGCCGCCTCCGCGGCAGTGATGATCGACTCCGGACTGAGTGCCGAGTCGCCCAGCAGGCGCAGGGCGGCGGGAAGATCCCCGCGCCGAAGCGCCGCGGATATTTTGTCGAGCGACGTCGCGCCGCCGGTTCTGGGAAGTTCGCTGCTCATGATGCGGCGGATCCTCCGCCATGGTTGTTATCGGACATGCACGAGTGATGGAATGAATGAAACGCCCCGGGAACCCGCACGAGGCGCTGGGGTGTTCATTTCTTCGGAATGAATCGCGAAATCGCAAGCGACTGATTCGCATCGTGGGGATGGCGCGGCCATTCGATCGCCGAATGGCGCTGTTCGTCGCTTGCGATTTCGCGATTCCCCCGATGGCGCGCCCTGGGTTTCAGTCCGATAATCTTTCAAGCTCCCGCGCGCTTCGTGTCGATATATCCCCCGATGCACCCCAATCGCAAAACGCTTTCCCGCGATGAACTGTTGGCCATGCGCGAGCGCGCCAGCGCCGAAGGGAAGACCATTACTCATTGCCATGGCTGTTTCGACATCGTGCATCCGGGGCATATTCAGCATCTGCAATTTGCCCGTTCGCTTGGCGATATTCTTGTGGTCTCGGTGAGCGCGGACACGCACGTGAACAAAGGGGCCGATCGCCCGCTGATTCCCGATGATCTGCGTGCCGCCAGCCTGGCGGCGTTGGAATGCGTCGATTACGTCTACATCAATCCCGATCCGACGGCCGTTGAATTGCTCGATGCGCTCAGGCCTGATGTTTACGTCAAAGGGCGGGAATATCAGCGCAATCAGGATCCGCGCTTTCTGGCCGAGCGCGAGACGGTGGTCCGCCATGGCGGGCGGGTGGTGCTTTCCAGCGGGGAAGTGGTTTATTCCTCCACCGCGCTGATTGGCGCGATGGGCGGGCATGGCCTGTTCAACGACGAAAAAATCGCCCGCCTGCGCGAACGCTATGACCTGTCCACGCCCGTCCTGCAAAACCTTTTGCAGCGCGCACGCGGGCAGAAGGTGCTGGTGATCGGCGATTATATTCTCGACCGCTATCACTTCTGCGATGCCACCGGCGTTGCCGGCGAAGGGCCGATGCTTTCGCTCCGCGCGCTGCAGCAGCGCGATTTCGATGGCGGTGCGGGTGTCATCGCGCTTCATCTGGCCGGGCTGGGCGCGAATCCAACCCTCATCAGCGCGCTGGGCGAAGATGAACTTTCGCGGCAAATTGAAATGCGCCTTCGAGCCCAGGGCGTGGACGTGAAGTGTTATACCGGCCGGCGCGAGGTGGTCAGCAAACATCGATATCTGGTGGATCAAACCAAGCTATTCAAGGTGGACGAAGGAACGCCGGCCCCGGCGGATTTGCAGATGGAAGAAACGCTCGCCGAGCGCATTTTGGCGGCGGCCGACGGCGCGGCGGCGGTGGTTTTCGCTGATTTCGGGTACGGCGTCATCACCGCCGGCCTGCTCGATCGGATTTTGCCGGCGCTGCGGAAAATGGTCCCCGTTTTGACGGCGGACGTCAGCGGCCGCCAGAGCAATCTGCTGCGCTTTCGCGGGTTTGACCTGCTCTGCCCGACCGAGCGCGAAGCGCGCGAGGCATTGCACGATTTTTCCAACGGCTTGGGCGCGGTAGTGTGGGATCTTCTCAGCGCCACCGAAGCGCGATCAGCCATCATCACGCTGGGTAAACAGGGACTGGTGACGTTCGATCGAAATGAAAAAGCATTGGCTGACCGCCTGGCCAGCGAATACCTGCCCGCCCTGACCGCAAACCCCGCCGACCCGCTGGGCTGCGGCGACGCCCTCTTGGCCGCGGCCAGCCTGATGCTGGCGGCGGGGGGATCATTGCAGGCCGCCGCGTTTATCGGATCGATCGCCGCCGCCAGCGAGGCCCAGGCCATCGGCAACCGCCCCGTCGAAACCGCCGACATCCTGGCCTGTCTCCATCAGCGCGATGCCTTACCCGCCGATGCAAGGATGGCATCGTAGGGAAACGAGGAGGGAGGAATCGAGGAAGTTCGAATTAAATAGCGCTGCGCGATCCGTGTAGGGTCCGCACGGCGGACCGTCACGTTTGGGGCGGAAAAGACGGTCCGCGGTGCGGACCCTACGAAGAACCGACGCGCCGAATCGCGCAAGGTCATTTAGGAACGAGGAACTGACAATTCAGAAAACAATAGATGAAACTTCGCGAGTTCCTGATTGCCTCGTTCCCGATTCTACATTCCTCGTTCCTGGTTCCTCGTTTCCTCCCTTCCTCCTACTTCCGCTGTTGCGGCTGATTCGGCTGAATGGCAATCGGGCCGAGCTGCTCTTCATAGCGGCGGACGATTTGTGCCAGCGAAATCGACAGCCGTTTTACTGTGGGATAACCCATCACCACGCGTTCCCCAGCCTTGAACAGCATCTGCTGCTGGCCGCTTTGCGGGTTGGGGTTGAGCATATTGAAGCCGAAGTCGAGCACCACTTCCTCGTTGGCCAGGTGAATGCGATAGCCATTGGCAAACGACGTGCGCATCTCGCGCTCGTCCACCACAAGTTGCACCTGTTGATCGGCCGGGGAAACGATTTCATCTGCCATGAGCAATCTCCAATAAAAAAGTAGGGCGCGTATTGTGTCGAAAGTTGTGAGGATGTCCAGAGGCACTTGAACGGGTGCGAATTGTCGTATCGCGATCGCATCGCGCCGCGGTAATGAATCGCGAAATCGCGAGCGATGTCTAAAAACACCGGGTAAGCGAAATGTGTTGGTTCGCCCAATGCCGTCGGTCGTCGCTTGCGATTTCGCGATTCATTACCCGAAGGATTCCACTGACAACCCGACAGTAGACGCACTCTCGCGACGCATCCCATCGGCTGCGAATTGTCATTTCTGTGCTGACATGCGTTCAATTTCAAGAAACAGCGCGCTATGGTCCAACTCGCCCCCATCGTGCGACTTCAGCTTTTCAAACAGCCCCCGCACCGTCTCCAGCATCGGCAATTCCAACCCCGCGTCGCGCGCGGCGGCCGTGGCCGCGTTTAAATCCTTGATCTGATTGTTCACCGTTCCCCCCGGCTGAAAATCCCTGGCAATCATCCGCTGCCCATGCTCGGCCAGCACCCGGCTGTCGGCGAACCCGCCGCCAAGCGCCTCGCGCACGGCCGCCGGATCGGCCCCGCCACGCTCGGCCAGCACCAGCGCCTCGGCCACCGCGCCGATGGTCACCGCCACGATCAACTGATTGGCAAGCTTTGCCAGTTGCCCTGACCCGATCGGCCCAACCCTTCGGGCATTCCCCATCGGCGCAAAGACCGGCGCCAGCCGGGCGAAAATATCCGCGTCGGCGCCCGTCATGATCGCCAGCGTTCCTGCCGCGGCCCCGCGAGTGCCGCCGGAGACCGGGGCGTCGGCGTAATGGATTTTCTTGTGCGCCAAGCGGGCCGCATGCTCGCGCGCCGCCGCTGGCGATGTGGACGACATGTCAACGACGATTGTTCCCGGCGACATCGCATCCGCCGCCCCGGAATCGAACAGCACGGATGTCACCGCCGCGGCGTTGGTGAGCATGGTGATGATGACTGGATTTCCGGCGGCGGCCACCGGTGTGTCGGCCCACGTCGCTCCGGCCGCCAGAAGCGGGCCGGCCTTGTCGCGCGTGCGGTTGTAGACGGTGAGATTGAATCCGGCGTCCATCAGGCGCGAAGCCATTGGAAGACCCATCCTACCCATACCTAAAAATGTGAGTGTAGTACTCATAATCGAAAACGTGAGGCGCCACCCGTGCTGTTGGTCTCTGATCGCGCGGTTGACAAATCGCCTTTCAACCAGGCTGGCGACTGAAGTCGCCACCCCGGCTCTCCGCGGCGCACTTTATTGCCGGGCGAGTAATCAATGTCCTGGCACCATCGCTATTTTACAACAGTTCCGCCCAAATCATCCGCGATAAACGCCCGAATCACCTCTTCCATTCCCACATCCGGCGTAAACCCGAGCCGGGCCGCGCGCTCGGAACGAAAGCGCGTCGGCCATCCATACACGATTTTTTCAATGCGCGGATCGACCTCAAACCGCACGCGCCGGGCCACATTCGCCCCGGCCACTTTTTCCAGGGCCACCAGCATGTCTCCTACGCTCAGCGTCTTGCCCGGCAACGGAATCGCCCGGCTGAATCCCCAGGCGCTGGCCGGAAGGGTTTGCGCATGTAGAAATCCTTGCACGACTTTTTTCGGCGAAATGATGCAGACGCTCGTTTCCGCCGGCACTGGGCATATGACTTCGCGCCCCTCCAGCGGATCGCGGATGATCGAGCTGGCGAATGACGACGCCGCCTTGTTTGGCTTTCCCGGCCGCACCACCACCGTCGGCAGCCGCAGGCATCTGCCATCGACAAATCCGCGCCGGCTGTAGTCATTGATAAGGAATTCGCCGACGGCTTTTTGCATGCCATAAGATGTCTGCGGTGAAAGCGCGGTGCCGTCGTCGACTGTTTCGGGAAGATCGCCGCCGTAGACCGCAACGGAGCTGGCGAACAAAAAGCTGCATCCCGGCGCGCGTTTTCGGCAGGCTTCGAGCAAGGCGCGGGTGCCGTCGAAATTCACACGCATGCCGAGTTCGAAATCCTCCTCCGCGCCGACACTGACCACTGCCGCCAGGTGAAAGACGACGCGGGTTTCGGGAGTGATCAGTTGCGAGATGATGGCGGGATCGGATGCATCCGCCTCGATTCGCTCGACGCGGGAATCGGCCAAATCCGCCGCCAGCGCCAAGTCGCAGGCAATGATCTTCGTGATCGGCTGCAACGTTCCAGTTGCGTCGGCGATCGTCCCGCGCGCGAGCAATTGCTGGACAAGCCGACGGCCCAGAAATCCGCCCGCGCCGGTTACAGTGACTTGCATTGCTCCTCCAATTGATCCGTTCCCCTGGGTTCCGGGTCGGGTTGTGATGTCGATTCATCCGATTCAATAAACGATGCGCCGCAGCTTTGGCAAATCGGGTTTAAATCGCCGTGATGCTTTTCCCGTTCTTGAAATTCGTGTACTGGAGAATTGCAATCGGAACATCGAATGGCCCAGTTCCTAACAAAATTGGATGAACGCCAAGACGCCACGGCCGCCAAGATCGGAAAAAAGAGATGAAAACATCGGTAGTCCGTATTCTCTTGGCGCTCTTCGCCTGGCGTCTTGGCGTTCATTATAGCATTTTGTCAAAAGGTCTAAGCGAAGCCAATGAAGAGTCGCTGCGCTCCGTTCGTGTCGGTCGAGTACTACCGACCGGCATGAGTACATGCCTCACGGGCGGGCCGCCCGTGCCACGATTAGTCCCTAACAAAACTGGATGAACCGCCAAGACGCCACGGCCGCCAAGATCGGGAAAAAGAGATTAAATCATCGATTATTCCGTGTTTTCTTGGCGCTTTTCGCTTGGCGTCCCTGGCGTCTTGGCGTTCATTTATCACATTTTGTCAGGAGGTCTAAGCCGACGAAGAGTCGCTGCGCTCCGTTAGTGTCGGCCGGGTACAGCCGACCGGCACGGGTACATGCCTCACGGGCGGGACGCCCGTGCCACGTTAATCACTTTGCGGGCTCGGCGGCGGCGGCCACGGCCGGCGTGCTCCCACGCGTCGATACTTCCTGCTCGCAACGCTGCACGAATTCATCCAGCGACATCGTCGGGCCTTTGTCGGTGCCGGGATATCTTCGCACGGCGACCGATCGGCTGGCCGCTTCCTGCTCGCCGATCACCACGCTGTAGGGAATCTTCGCCATCGTCGCGGCGCGAACCTTGTGGCCGATTTTTTCCGGGCCGATGTTGATCTCGGCGCGAAGGCCGGCGTTGGTCATCGCCGTGGACACTTCCCTGGCGTATTCGGCGCTCTTTTCGCTGATGGTCAGCACGGCCACCTGCACCGGCGCAAGCCATAGCGGAAACGCCCCGGCGAAATGCTCGATCAACACGCCGATGAATCGCTCCATGCTGCCGAAGGGGGCGCGGTGAATCATCACCGGGCGGTGCGGCTTGTTATCCGCGCCGGTGTAGGACAAATCGAACCGCTGCGGCAACTGATAATCCACCTGCACCGTGCCAAGCTGCCATTCGCGGCCGATGACATCTTTCACGACGAAGTCGATCTTCGGGCCGTAGAACGCCGCCTCGCCCGGCTCGTTGCTGAACGCAACGCCAAGGCTGGCGGCGGCGTCTTTGCAGGCTTTTTCGGCCTTGTCCCATTGCTCTGCTTCGCCGACGTATTTCTTGCTGTCCGGATCGCGCAAGCCGACGCGCACGCGGTAATCGTGCATGCCCAGCGTGGTGAATACGATTTTCACCAGCTCCAGGCATCCCATCAATTCTGCGGCAACCTGGTCTTCGGTGACGAACAGATGCGCATCGTCCTGCGTGAAGCCGCGCACGCGGGTCATGCCGCCAAGCTCGCCCGACTTTTCCCAGCGATAGACGGTGCCAAACTCGGCCAGCCGCACCGGCATGTCGCGATAACTCCGCGGCTCGCTGGCGAAAATGCGAATGTGCATCGGACAGTTCATCGGCTTGAGCAGATAGCCGTCCACTTCGCCCTTTTCCATCCGGTTCGACAATTCAGAGCAGGAACATCCCTCCTTTGCCAGCGCTTCGATCAGTTCCCGATCGACCAATGGCGGAAACTGCGACTCCTTATAATAAGGATAATGCCCGCTGGTTTTATAAAGTCCCAGACGTCCAATGTGCGGCGTAAAGACCTGGCTGTATCCCTGGCGGGTGAGGTGCTCGGAAATAAAATCCTGCAACTGCTGCCGCACGATCGCGCCTTTGGGCTTCCAAAGCACCAGGCCCTGGCCGACCTGGTCATCGATGGTGAACAGGCCAAGCTGCGGGCCGAGCACGCGATGGTCGCGTTTCTTTTCCTGTTCCAGGCGATTGAGATATTCGTCGAGCTGTTGGCGGTTGAAGAAAGCCGTGCCGTAGACGCGCTGGAACCGGTCTGAATCGGCCTTGCCGTGCCAATACGATTGGCTCACGCTCATGATTTTTAACGCGCCGATTTTTCCGGTGGCCGGAACGTGCGGCCCCATGCACAGGTCTTCCCAATCCTGGTCTTTTTTGCCGGTGACATACCAGCTTAGTGAACTGGCACCGCCGGCAATGGCGCGTTGGGCGTTATCGACTTTATATTTATTGCCTTCCTTATTCAGCCGATCCATCCCCTGAGCCGGATCGAGATCGTACCGGCAAAACGCCCGGTTCTCCGCGACGATTTTTTTCATTTCCGCTTCGATCTTCTCGAAGTCGTTGGTGCTGATGGGATGCTCGAGGGCAATGTCATAATAAAACCCGTTTTCGACCGGAGGCCCATAGGCAAGCTTTGCATCGGGCCACAGCCGCTGAATCGCCTCAGCCATGACATGAGCGGCCGAATGCCGAAGCGTTTGCAGGGCGAGCGGGTCCTTATCGGTGATGATCGCCAACTCGTGCGCGCCAGCGAGCGGCGTGGAAAGGTCCACCACGTTGCCGTCGACTTTCGCGACAACCGCCGCCCTGGCCAATCCCCGGCCAATTCCCTCGGCCACCTGAAACACGGTGGTTCCATCCGCCACTTCCTTGATGCTCCCATCGGGGAGTTTGATCGATGCCATGATTGCCCTCAGCGATACAGTGAAAAGAATTTGAAACTCTTCGGCCAAACCTCACGCGGCTTAAACGCCAGCACCGTCTCCTGCCCGCCAAGGGCAGATTCCGTGATGATCACATGGTCCGGGCAAGCCTTCGCTTCGTCAAACTGAACATCGCTGACGCGACAGACGGCCTTATAGAACGGCCCGGAGATCCACTGCTTTACTGCAGCATCATCTGCGAATTTTATATATGCTGCCATCGACGCGTGGGCAACGCCTACCATCGCAAAACCAAGCGGAACGCTTTCCCGGACCAGAATGTACATTTTCATGGATCGCCCTTTCCCGCCAGCGTAGACCAAGCGACAAAAAAACCGCCCCGCATGCCGGACGGTTGCTCGTCTTCTGAATGTCATGACGACCCAATCACCGCCCGGGAAATCGGGTCGTTGTGGTTTGCGTCGTGGCAATTGTGCTTCGATTCATCATGCGTGCATAACTATACGCGCCACCCGCCATGGCAGCAACGGCCATCGGAGGCGAGCGCCATGCTATTTCTTCGGCACTTCCTTGAACCGCTCGTCAATAATCGGCGTGTATGGCGGCAGGGGAATGCGGTTCAGGTCAACGATGTTTCCATCGACAACCAGCTCGAAATAGGTCGTGTTCATCCAGCGCTCTCGCACGTTGCTTACGCCGGGAATCGGCGCCTCGGGACTTATCTTTCTGTCAATGTTGGCCGGCGGCGAGTGAATCAGAACACCTGCCGGCTTGACCTCGAAGAAATCGGTCTTCGGCCCGCGCACCAGAATGATCGGAGCGCCCTTGCTCTTGACCTTCAGGAGAAACGGCCACGCCGCCTCGAATTCCTCGCGCTTGGTGAAGGGGATCTCATAATGAGATTGTTCCACCATCGGACCGACCAGCGTCCGCGATTGCTTTCGCAACGGCTCCAGTTCCGCCGGCCAGGCCTTGGGCCAGGTTCCACTGTCGGACACCGAATACAAGGCATATACGGAGGAAGAAATCGCAAAAAGGAGGATTGCCGCAAGGAAAAGTGGAGCTTTTTTCATGACCATTCCTGGGTGGAGGTGTATTGCAGCGGCTTGGCCCGACGCGCCGGCGAGACCTGCGGTGCGCATCTGAAAATCGAGCCAAACCCGGTTCATGGACGAAGAGGCTCGCGTTAAGTTCCAAAGGTATTTATTGCGTTTCGCGCGGACAACAACCTCCTGAGCGAAGGATTGCCCACGCCGCTTAGCAGCGATAGCGAGGTCAGCGAAGCATCCGGGGCCTCTGCGCGAAGGGTTGCTGCACGCCGGGTACGAGCTGAAAGCGAGGTCCCGGCGTGAAGCGAAACGAAAACTGCAAAGTCTGACGGGACATTTGCTATGTAAAGGCGAATTCAGCAGCAAAAGTCATTGCGCATGTCTGCCAAAACTTCAGGGCTTTGAATCCGCGGCGGCGGGAAGAAACCCGCGGGCGTGCAGCGCCGCCTGGCCTTGCGGCGACAGTACGAAATCGGTGAATTGCCCGGCAAGCTGCGCGTGTGGCGACTTGGCCGTCACGGCAATCGGATACTCGGCGACCTGATTGAACGCATCGGGGATTTCCAACGATGAAATCTCCTTCGATGCGTCCGGCGTTACATCGGTGACGTAAACCACGCCGGCATCAGCTTCGCCCAAACGCACTTTGGCGGCCACTGATTTCACGTTCTCCTCACGCGAGACCACATTCGCCAGCACCCGGGTTTTGAAGCCCGGGCCGAAGGAGGGATCTTTGTTCATCTTGTCGAGCATCTGCAGGGTGTACTTGCCGACCGGCACCGCCGGGTCGGCAACGTCCAGGTGCAGGCCTTTTCTCGCCAGGTCGGCCAGCGAGGCGATCGGCATGAGCGTGTTCTTCGGGAAAATGACGATCAGGCGATTGCGGGCGAAGACGCGCACCGATTTGGCATCGACCAGCGAAGCACTTCGGGCGGAATTCATCTCCTTGGTGTTGGCCGATGCGAAAACGTCCGCCGGTGCGCCGTGGGCGAGTTGCTCGCGAAGCTGCTGCGAACCGGCGAAGTTAAATGTGACAGTAACGCCGGGATGGGCGGCCTCGAATTTCCTTCCGATCTCGCTGAACGATTCGGTAAGCGAGGCGGCGGCAAAAACATCCAGCGTCACCCGCTGCGATGGCGAATTGACGGGCGATTTATGCTTGCAGCCCTGGCTTAAGGTGCTGGCAACAAGAAGGAGAACGAGTGTGAGGTATTTTCGCATGAATTCTCCAGTTGTTTGCTCATCTGCCCATCCGCGGCGACAATCGCGTTCCTATGGCACTCAGCGCGCGCAATCAGTTCATTGGCAAAGCCCTCTCCGTCAAAACCGGGTCGGTGATGAGCGAAGTCATCGTCGACATCGGCGGCGGACACCAGATCGTCTCCCTCATCAGCGCTTCATCCGCCAAGCGACTGAAGCTGAAGAAGGGGAGCGCGGTCGTGGCCATCGTCAAGTCGACGGAGGTCATGATTTCCACCGATCTGCCGGGCGATGAAGGCTGAACAGCATGCCTCGCCAATCCAGCAAACTTCCGCCACGCGCGCTTCGCGCCCAGGTCTGGGTCGAATGCAACGGCAAGCCTGCACTAAGCGAGGCCAGTGCCGATCTGCTCACGCAGATCGATGCGACCGGCAGCCTTTCGCAGGCGGCCCGGCAGCTTCGCTTCAGCTATCGCCGGGCGTGGATGTTGCTCGATTCGGTCAACAAGGGCTGGCCGACGCCGCTGGTGATCACCGCCACCGGCGGCCATAAAGGCGGCGGCGCCCGGCTTACGGAACTGGGCCATCACGTCCTTCGCGTTTATCGTGACTTGCAATTGCAGATCGAGCATTTGCTTGACCAGGCCGGGGATCCGTTTGAGCCGATGCCATGATTCTTATTAACCCGTTGTATAATCAATTATACAACGATTCGCCATATGTATTTCACGCCTGGCGCGGAGAATTCCACGATGAATCGATTTTACATGCCTCGGCTTCGCCTCGGGATTGTGTTGCTGTTATGCGCGTTGGGAAAACCGGCCAACGCCGCGCCGCCCGCACCTGGCGCGACAACCCGGCCCGCCGGCACACTTCTACAGATCAGCGGCGAGGTTGCCCACGTCGAAAACCTGACCGCCGACGCCTTGGCCGCGATGACGCATGAAGAATTAAAAGTGAAGGACCGCGAAGGGAAGGAAGTCGTCGATTCCGGGGTGGCGATGGATACGTTGCTTAGCGCGGCGGGCGTTTCACTGGGAACAGGCCATGGCCCAAACCCGGCGCTGTCGATGTACGTCATCGTCGAAGCCGCTGATGGATACAAGTGCGTGTTTTCAGTGGCGGAACTCGACGAAAAATTGACGGGCCGGAAGATTATTCTGGTGGATCGGCACGATGGAAAGCCGCTCGATGCGAAGGAAGGGCCGCTCCGCCTGATCGTTCCCCACGACTCCCGGCCGGTAAGATGGGTGCGGCAGGTAGTGACAATCCATGTGGCAAAGGCCGGATGAAACGCCCGAAAGCCGGAAGTCCTCAAGCGCTCCTCATAACAAAATGGATTGAACGCCAAAACGCCAAGTTTGAATCAAAGAGGAAAACCCCGCTTTGCTCCTGGCGGTTTTCCTTGGCGTCCTCGGCGTCTTGGCGTTCACTTTCCCTACGTTTACCGAGTTGCAAATCGCGCTTCATTCAAGCCGGCCGCAGCACTGCCAAATGCCCGGCTCTTCATCTGCCTTCCCTGCAATTTCTCATAACAGACGGAACAGACCATGGTGGTGCCACACCATAATTGCGGGGTCTCGTGAATGCCGATGGGATTCCCGCAATTCGAACAAGCCACCAGGGGCAATTGATAATTAATGTGATGATCAGGATAGAGAGTCATGATCGTCGGCATTGCAAACACAATGCCATTCGCCCATATGTCCTGTCTTTCCCACGCTTGGCATCACACCATGCCGGGCGAGGACTCGCAGCCAAATACCATGCCGACAAAATGAATCGGCGTGACGCACCGCGATTGCCTTACGCTCGCGGGGAAACTGGCGATCCCGAAACAGCCTTGCCAAAGGCGCGAAAAATCAACTGCTGGTCCTGCAGCATCTCGTGGCACAAAGGACACACGACCGTGTCTCGCCAGATTCGCGGCGTCTCTCTCTTTCCGATCGGGTGCCCGCACTGGGCACAAATTTCCTGCGGCAGTGGATGCGATATATGAGGGATTCTGTGGGATTGGACCTGCATGCTGGGTCTCCTTACGAAGTTGTGCCATCCGTGCGTGCCAGACGTGACTGCAACTTTGGGTAAATTACAACACGGACGGGAGAGCCGATGCGCTTAAAATCTGCAATCATTTTCATAATGAGCGCAGAAATCGCGCGATCCGCGGGACGAGGCGATATGAGCCGTGCATTGCACTTTCCCGCTCGCCGCCCATATGACATAATCAGCGCCACACATTCGGGGGGACAGGATTCCTCCCCGGCAGATTAGTCGCTGGCATTTGCAGGACACGGAGAAAAAGGTAGTCGCATGAGCAGAGCTTCCTGGCAACGACGCATTCCCTTCAAGGTTGATATCGCGGGCATCATTGAGATCATGGGGTCATCGCTTTACAGCAGGGCCACCACCCCCATTCGCGAGCTCATCCAAAACGCCCACGACGGCATCATGCGCCGCCGGCAGGGCGATTTGCTGTTCAAAGGCAAAATCCAGATCGCGCAGGACGCTGATGCCGGCACCGTCACCTTCACCGACGATGGCATCGGCCTCAGCGCCGACGAGGCGGAGAAGTATCTCGGGACGCTGGGGGTTGGCATTACCGGGCTGATCAAAAAGTCGACCGGGCGAAGCAGCGAAACGCCGGCCGATGCTCCGTTGGCCGGGGCGCGCGGCGATGGGTCGACGCTGATCGGGCAGTTTGGTATCGGCTTATTCAGCGCGTTCATGCTGGCCGACAAGCTGGTTGTTGAAACCCGCCGCGTGGGAAGCGACGAGGATGAAGGCGTTCGCTGGGAGGCGGGCGTCGGCTCTGATGTGGAGATGGCCGGGTGCGTGCGGCCGCAGATCGGCACGTCCGTCACGCTGCATTTGAAGTCCAAGTACGCCAATCTCGCCAAAAGCCCGCAGGCGATCGAGGAGGCGGTGAAGGAATACGCCGACTTCCTGCCGCTGCCGATTTATCTCAACGGAAGCACGGCCCGGGTGAATGTGATCAACGCGGCGTGGTTCGATCCGACGCCCGACCGCGAAACCATCGAGCTGGAATTGGAAAGCCTGTTTCAAGAAACCGCGCTGGATGTCATTTCCATTCACCGCGAAACGCCCGCGTCGATTGCCGGCACGCTGTATGTCACGCCGCAACGAACGCCGGGCTTTTCCTCCGAAGCGGTCGTGACGGCGACGGTTCGGCGGATGGTCATCTCGCGCTCCATCCGCAATCTGCTGCCGCCCTGGGCGTCGTTTGTACGCGGCGTTTTGGAGCTCAACGGCTGCGCGCCCACCGCCAGCCGCGAAGACCTCGTCCGCGACGGGGCATTCGATCAGGTTCGCAATATGCTCGAGGATATTCTCTTCGAGCATTTCGAAGCGATCGCTGAAAAAGATCCCAAGCGGCTGGAAAGTGTCATCAACTGGCACCGATATACCCTGGCGGGGGCGGCGTTGAGCAACGTGCGGCTGCGAAACCTCCTGCGAAAGTCATATCCCTTTGCCACCAGCCAGGGCGATCTGACATTCGACCAGGTGCTGGCGAAAAGCCCGGCCGACGCGGTGTTTGAAGCCGAGGCGGCGCGGGTGATCTGGTACAACGGCGACCGTCGGCAGGAGCAGTGGGCCAACACGCTTTTTGCATCGCAATCCGTTCCATGCGTGCATGCCTTGCGAAGTTTCGAGGAGGGTTTGCTGGCGGCGATGGCCGGCGATGCATCCTCGCCGCAATTGACGCCGGATACCGACGGCCCAGTGGCCGTTCGCCCGGCCAGCCCGTCATCTCCCAACTTCGCGCGTTCGGTCCTGGGCATGCGCGACATGCACGAAGCGCCGGCGGCATGGGATGCGTTTCTTTCCGGCACCGGCGCGAAAATCTTCGTCGCCAGATTTGACGCGTCTCAGCCGGTGATGGCGTTTTTAAATGAAAAGCGCGAGCTGATGCAGACCTTCGAGCGCCTCAAGAAAACCGGGGAAATCCCATCCGGCTTTCAGCGGCTTATCGATCAGCATTTCGACCAGAACAAGCCGCCGCAAAATGAGGTGGTGTTGAACCTGGCGCATGCGCTGGTAAAGAATGCCCTGGCGCAGTCGAGCAGCCATCCGCTGGCCAGCGTATTGCGATTGCTGGTGATCAACGCCCTGACTTCCGCCGGCGCAACCATCACGGCAGAAGTGAGGCGTCAGCAGGCGGGAGATCTGGACTGGATTGCGCAAACCATCGGCGCGAGGTGACCTTTGGCTCCTGATTTCTGACCTCTGACCTCTGACCTCTGACCTCTGACCTCTGGCCCCTGAGGTAAACCGATGAGCGAAACCGGGGATGTGCGAACGCAGCTTATGCGCGATGCGCGTCGGCTGAATACCCTTCTATGGGAGGGCCTGCGCGTCACGGCAATTCGCCAGGCTAAAGATGTCATCCGCCAAGCCAGGGCGGCGCGATGCCTTGTGCCGCACATGATCGGCCACTTTGAAATCGCCAATTCCTCCGATGGCGCGATGATGCCGGCGGTGGGGTGCGAGGGGGCGATGGCGTTTATCTCCCTCGTCGAAAGCCCGCAGCGCCGAACCGAATTTGAACCGGATTACCCTCAGCCCGAATACGAGCGGCATATCGTTGGATGGCATGTGCCGGCGTATCACCTGCTCGCCATGGAAATGGCCGAAATGCACGGGTACAACAGCGCAAACATGCAACAGTGCATCGCAGACGGCATGGCGTTGTGCAATCGCATCGGCAGCCACTACGTCATGAGCTTTCACGAAATGGCCGCCAATACCACCCGCGCGGCCGGCGACCTGGAACAGTCCCTGGCCCACGCCCGACTTCACCTGGCGCGGCGCGGACGCGGACCCGACCGCAGATGGACCAGCGCCAAGAACGAAGTGACGACGCTGCTGGTCGGCGGGCGTTTTGAAGAGGCAATCGAGGCAGCCACCCGCGCAATGCCGCTCGCCGCCGTTCGTGATGCGCCGCAGGACGCGCAGTTGGACACCGCCGGCCAACTGCATATGGCACTTTTGCTGAGCGATCGTGCCGGCGAATTTTTGCCGCGACTGGCGGAAATGAAGATCGACATCGGCCGCCTGCGCGCGCACATGCCCCCGGCGGACGAAACGCCCGAAGACCATTTCCAAGTGCAGATGGTCGATGCGCTGGCCGCATGTATGAAGGGAGAGCATTCATCGGCCATCGCGACACTGGTGCGATGGGAAGCGTTCCTTGATGATCGCCAATGCACCAGCCGCTGGTTTGAGGCGAGGCTGCGGCGAATTGCCGCCCAGCGATTGAGCGCTGATTCGGCGCATCAGGCCGAGATCCAATCGCTGGCCGATGAATTGGCGCGCCGTGCTGAGGCGGCGCGCGATATTCTGACGCTTCGGCGGCTGGAGGGAATTTTTGACGGGTCATCACCTCCCTCGCCGTTTCCAATTTACGCCGCCGACCGCCGGCCGCTGGTTATGGTTACGCTCCCGTCCCGGGCGGCGGCATCGTCGGCGCTGGCCGGGGCGTGTGCCACCGGATTTTCCAACCCCATGGAGGCTTCACCGATGCCGCAGGCAAAAAAAGACAACATCCCTCCCGACCCGCTCATGGAGCAGATCGACCGCGTTCATGAATTGCGCGAAAAGTGCCTCAACCGCTCGGCCCTGCGCGTGGCCGAGGACGTGCGCCGCTCGGCCAAGGCGCAGCAGCGCCTCATCCCGTTTCTGGGCGCAAGCTTCGGGCTGATGAATATCAGCCAGAACATTCTCGAGCCGGCGATCGGCCGCGATGCGGCGATGGAGGCGATCGCGCTGCTGCAAAGCCCCGAGCGCGCCCGCGCGTTTCAAGGCGATTACGAAACATCCGACTATGAGCGCTACGTCCATTGGATGAGCGCCTGCTCGTATGACAACCTGGCCGTCGCGATCGGCCGGATGAACGGCTACAATAGCGAAGGAATGCAGGCGTGCATCGCCGACGGAATTGCCGTCTGCAAGCGCACGGGCAAGACGCGCTGCATCACCTGTTTTCGCGAATATGCGACGGAGGTTTTCCGCGCCGCTGACGACCTGGCGATGGCGCATCATCACGCCGAGGCCAACGCGCACAAGCCGGTGGACGATCCGCGGAACGATCGGCGCTGGGTCGGGGCGCATGACGAGGTGGAAATCGCGCTGACGGCGGGGGAGATCGACAAGGCGCTGCAGTATTGCCGCCGGGCGCTGGAACTGGCGCCGCTGTACCACACGCCGATGCATTCGCAATATCGCACCGCGGCAACGCTGGTGACGACGCTTTTGCTTTTTGGGAAGGGCGGGGAAATCGATCCACAAGCGCGGGCCCTGGCGCTGGACGGAGAGGCTTGCATATCGATCGACGGCGAAAATCCAGAACACGATTTTGTCCGCGCACAAGCGCAGGCGCTGGCCGCATCGCTCGGCGCCAACCATGACGCGGCGATCAAGCAGCTTGCCGAGTGGGATCGCATCCTGTTTTCGCGCAACGTGCTGAGCTGTTGGTTTGAAATCCGGCTTCGCCTGATTGCGGCCTATAAATTTGCCGGCCGGGAGGCGCCGCCTGCGCTGACGCGGCAGTTGGAAGCCAAGGCCGCCGCCGCCCGCGATTTCCTCACCCTTCGGCGATTGAAATCCATCTCCGATGCCGCGTGGGTTCCCTGCCCGTATCCTTCAGCCGCCCCCTTCACGTCCGGCCCATTTGCCGGACAAAACGCCGCCGCGCAACCGGGCAGCGATGCGTCGTCAAGTGCCGGGGAAGCATCCTCCGGCAGTCCCGCGCCTTTCGGGAAAACCAATTCCGAAGTTGGGCCGATGTTCGAGACAATCAGCGCGATCGGCGTGGCGGCGCAACAGGAGTTGATCGCCGCCCGCCAGCAATCGCGCGAGCCGCAATTGACGCCCAGCGTGGAGCAGTTGTTTGCCCTGGGCGCCGGGCCGGTGTCGCATCCGCACGATGCCGGGCATATTCTTTTTCTCGCGACGCGCATCAGCTTTGCCATGAGCGATCTGCCGGCGGCATGGGCGTGGGCGCGGGCATTGGCCGGGCGATTCCCCGATGAGGCGGGTGTCCAGTCGCTGCGGGCGGAATTGGGAAACACTTTGCGCACGCGCAAGGATTCGCCGCTTGCGGATGTGATCACCCCGGCGGAGTTGGAGTCGATCTTCCGCCTGGCGATGGAAAAAGACCCCAACCGGGCGACGGTTTTCGCGCGGGCGGCGGGTTTTTATCTTGGCGAGAACAACGCCGCCAAAGCCGAGCAATGTCTTGCCCGCGCATCGCGGCTCGATCGAAGCGATGCCTGGGTCGCCCAGCGCCTTGCCGAGTTGTACAGCCGCTCTGATCGCGCCAGCGACGCCCTTACCGTGCTCGATTTGTGCGTCCGTGAGGGCAAGCCCGACCCCGGCGTTTTATACGATGCGGCCATGGTGGCGCTGAGCCTCAAGCGCAACGAGCTTGTCGTCACCTACCTCGACACCCTGGAAAAAATGCAGCCCGGCGCGCCTTGGGTTCCCTATTTCCAGGCACAGGGCCTGCTCGATCTCGGCCGCGTCGCTGAAGCATCGGCGGCAATCGAGCGCGAAGCCGAGCGGGCGCGCGGGGGAATTTTTCACGTCACCTGCATTCGCGCCGCTGTCGCGGCGGCAGCGGGCGACAAGGCCGCCCTGCGCGACCGCGTTGCCGATGTGCTTGCGACGCCGCTTTTCACAGTTGAGAACCTCACGGCCTCGGGAATCGCCACTTGCCTGGCGCGGGTGTGGAGCGCGGCGGCCGCACTGGCGGCGGAGGATCAGGCGCTGCGAACGGGAATCGAGAATCGCTGCCTGGCGTCGTCGCTGATTCCCGCAGGCATGCTCAACGCCATCCGCCGGCTTAATGAGCGCGGCACTGATTTGCATCATTACATCTGCATTCTCGAGCAGCCGCTGGACGAGCGATGGCAGGAAGACCCGGCCCGCCTGCCGCGCCAGGAAAAGTGGAAGAGCTATAGAGTAAGGGCCGGTGTTCTGGCAAAAAGCGAAGATGAAGCGCGCGACATGCTGCTGGCATTTCAAGGGCGATGCAATCCGCTGGCGGCCACGATCGAAAGCGCCGAAGCTGAGCCGCGCAAATACAATGATTTCCCGGGAATCACCTGGCGAGATTATCCCGTTCCGGCAACGTGAGCTCCGTGCGCGGGCAAGACGGCGTGCTGATTCTGCCGCCGAGCGGCAAAGCTCCGACAGCGCCATTTCCGCCACAGGTTCAAGAGCCGCAGTGGGCAGTAGGCGTACAGCGTCCGCAGCGCGGCGTCACTGCCAGCGAAACGCGCAGCGGCCAGGCGATCGGCCGGCGTGAAAACGGGGCCACGGGCCGTGGTCGCGCGCTCGCAACTCCCCGCGAATTTTTCGTCGGCCGGAAAACATGTCCCGCCAACTGCGTCATTGCCGCTTGGGCGATCGCGTAGGATTGTCTGGCCGCGAACATTTCGATGGTGCTCTCCGGCCGGCAGCATCGACACGTCCGCCCCTTCCAGGCTGGTCATCCGCTGATCATAGGGAATTTCGAGAAACGCGCAGATGCGCTGCATGGCGGCCATCTGGTCGGCGATGAGAGATGAATAATGGATCTCGTGGATGGCATGTCCCCGGGCGCGAAGGGCGGCGCAATCGACCATCATCCGTTTCGCGCCGATCTCCACGCGGCGCGGCCAATTTTTCGCGGCGAAAAAACGTTCGCTATCGGCTGCGCGTTGCAGGCTCCGCAAAATATCCGATGGCGAGCGCCACAAAACAATGATGCGCGACCGCGGAAAATCCGCCGCCAGCTTCGGCAGGCAATCGTGATAATAAGGCGACTTTTCCCCGAGCACCCGCGCGCCTTTTTTGGCGGCGAATGCGCGGTAAAGCCACATTGCCGCTTCGGCGCGATTTTGCACGGGCGTGGCGGGCATTTGCTCCAGGCGATGCCGCGTCTGGGAACGGTTCCAGTATTCCAGCCGGCCAAGCCAGTTGCGGTGAACCGATTTTGACCGAACGAGCGGCCAAAGTTTCAGGACATCGCATTCGTACATCAGCGCGATATCGGGATGCTGGTTGAGCAGCGCGTGCAATAGCGACGTGCCGGAACGATAAAACCCGACCACGAAAACCGGATCGCATGCATTGGCATTGAAATTCATAAATGCTCGTCGCATGTTCGCGTAGTGAACGATGACGCGTGGACAATGCTCCGGGCGGGTTAAGTTGCGGTTAATCTCAGGTTTCAGACGTAAGTATATGCGGCGACGCGATGGGTATATGGAGATGATTGCCGGTTTCGGAGGGGATTAATCATCCGAGGCGAGCGCTTTTTTCAACGGGCCTAGATGCCGGTCATAATGCTTCCAGCGCCCGACCGAGCTTCGATAGATCGGCCGGCGGACCTGGGCATTGCTCGCCGTCGCCACGAAGCGTTTGTTCTCGTAGAACTGCAGGCAGGCCGGGTCCCACGGCATCTCCAAGAAGTCCAGCATCCGGCGGGTTTGGCCTTCCACGTCCGCCACCACTTTTTCGTAGTCCACTTCCAGCATCCGCAGGTTCAGCGCGCCGCGCCAGTGTGCCATCATCTGTGCGTAGTGATTGTAAAAATGGCCCGCCGACGAAAGCGAATTCGTGAAATCATTGCCCACGGCAAAGTCGGTCATGTAGCAGGAAAGGCACGTGTCGAGCGGATCGCGGCGGCAATGGATCACCCGCGCCATCGGAAACAAAATCTCGATCAGCCCCAGATGCATGAAATTCGACGGGCTTTTGTTGATGATCCGCTCGGCAGCGGGATCGAGGGCGTGCAGCGGCTGAAGATACGCCTCGGCCAGCTCGTCGGCATCGCGCACGCTCAGGCGATCGAGGCTGTGCGACAGCGGGGCGGCGGCGTCATAGTTGCGATGCACCGCCGACTCCCAGGCGCGCAGAATCCAGTCGATCTCGCCGGCGCCATGAATGGACGGATGCGAGGCGAGAATCTGCTCGAGGAGCGTCGTGCCCGATCTGGGCGTGCCAACGATGAACACCGGCGCTTCGCTGCCGTGGGTGGCGCGGGGCAGATTGCGCAGCACCGGGCGGGTGAAATAATTGCTGAAATCGCGAATCAGCCGATCGGTTGGGCCCGGGTCATAGGTCACGCCCCGCGCAACGTTGGCGGCATACGCCTGGGCAAACGCCTCATCGTATCGCTCCATTGCATCAAGCAACAGGGCAGCGGCAAAATGCAATGGCGAAAGCTCGCGTGGCGGCCGAGTCGAGCCGGTCTGCAGAAGCCGAAGAATCAGCGCCAGCGCATCTTTTTTGCGATCGAGGCTTGGCGCCACGCGCGAAAAAATCAGCGCAAGTGAGTCGCTTTCATAGCCGGCGGCGAGCAAGCGCTCGACGATTTGAGCGGCCTGGTCGGTCTTGCCGATGGCGTCGAGCACCGCCGCCAACCCCGCGGCCAATTCGTGGTTCTGTGGCGCAAGCTCGACAGCCCGCCGGGCATGATGCTCCGCCTGTTCGGGCTGCCGATCCATTAGAAGCACCCGCGCCAGCTCGCCATGTGCGTCGGCGTTATTGGGCTGCATTTTTAGAACATCGCGCAAGCGCTGGGCGGGGGTTGGGTTGGTGGTGGGTAAGCGTGAATCGACGGTCACAGTAAACAGCTACTTCCTGCGAAACGGCCCCGACGCATCAAGCCGAAATAGCAGATGCAATCAGAATCGCGACAAACGACAGTAGCGGCGGAAGGGACTTTTTCAATGGGGAGATGCGCAACGATCCAAAATCTCCGTTGGTGAATTTCTCAAAGCACCTCGAGCGGGTACGTTGTCATCCAAATATCAATCTGTTGAAACCGCGATTTGAGTCGCTCCTTAAAGTCGACGAAAAACTGTCTGGCTTCGGGTAAATCCGGGGCATCGACGAACAGTCTGATCAGGTCGTCCCGGTAGACATCGCCTTCATGCTGCCACGTCCCGCGAATAGTCTGAGTTTCGACAGAGACCGCGCCGAATTGCTGCCGAAGCTCAAGGAGCGTGTCGGCAATCAGTTCATTTGGCACTGGTTGATCATCATTGAACCGCAGCGGTAGAAGGACCTCGAACCGCCGAAACGCTTTGCTCATACGATGCCCGCCCTAAAACTGAAAATGTGATCCCCTCGACCGCCAAGGCGCTCAGGGCCGCCTCCGGAACCAGTGTTTCGCCGTTGGACCAGCTTTTGAATGAAAACCGCCCAGCCAAAAAACCCAATGCCTTTCGCTCACTCGCTGGATCGGAAAATCGGATCTTTATCATGGCAACTCCGGTGATATCGTAGCGACGTAATTCCCGGTCGCCAATAGCAAGGTTGCAGTTCAGGAAGTATTTCGTTTGGAATCACCCCTCCTGAAATCCCAGGAATTCCTGCGCCGTTGCCGCCACGCTTGGCGGGGCCGTTTCCGACTGCGCGATGCGGCGAAGAACATCCAGCCATGCCGTGCGCACGTCGGCGGGAAGATCACCGCCGAGGATGCGATTGACCATCCATACGCCGTAATACGATGGAGACGTTTCCAGCGATGTGCTTAGTGCCTGCTCGTAATCGGGAATCTGCTCGACGGCATGAACCAATGGTCCCGGCTCGCCCAGGCCCGAGTTATCCGGATAGCGCTCGAACACGCCCAGGATCGACGGAAGAGCCAGTTCCTTGTCCGGTGCTTCCTCCCAGCGATCCACCCAGATTTGCAGGCGTTCTTCATTATCAACGCTGTCGTCGGTCGGCTCAAATGCATCGAGCTCGGCCATCAGTTCACCGATGATGGAGGTTTCTGTTTCCGGTGCCGCGTCTGTTTGTTCTTCTGCCATGGGCCCGATCCTTCCGCAAGTAGAAATGGCTTCCGTCCGCGCAAAAATCCCACGCTGCGCGCGATCGGAATATACGCCATGTTAAACGAACGGGAAATTGATGACAAGGAAATGGGTGCACGCCCGTTGTTGTATGGCGTCAGCGGGGGTAATAATAGCGGTTCGGCAATGGATTGCCGTGTTCACGAATGGCACAAGCGATCAAGGAGGATCGACCATGTCTCGAATCAACCGCGAAGAACTTGGGAAACGA
>DASRRM010000077.1:0-39984 GCA_035695715.1 Tepidisphaeraceae bacterium | reverse complement strand
TCTTCGTGTCCTTCGATCCCTTCGCGCCTTCGCGTCAGGTCCCCTCCGATGGATGAGAATCACCGGCCATGCGCCATATCGACTTCTTCAACTTCTTTCGCTATGCCCTGGCTCTCATCGTCACGGTGTATGCCACCGTGGTGACGCTGCAGTCGCTGTGGGGGTATTATGTCTGGCTGATGGGGCAGGAAAAATATGTCAGCCTGCTGCGGCGATATTTGATCGTGCATAGCCTGCGGCTGAGATTCCGCACGTTTTGGGGCGATGTGCTGATTTGCCTGTTGCTGTGCGTGGCGTTTTTGATCATGTGGCACGCGCACCACGTGATTTACGAGTTGGGAGACCGGGTCAACGATGCCAGATTCGCCCAATGATTCCGAGCAGAAGCTGCTGCCCGCCGCGGCCGATGCCGGGGCATTGGAGACGGGCGCGCCGATCGTGCTGACGGCGGTTTCCACGCCGGTGCAGTCATTGCCGATCGTGGCCGCGCCCGGATCGAGCGACGATGCCAACGCGTTTGAGTCCAGCACCTCGCCGCAGCGGCAGCTTTCGGAGTTGCCCAAGGACGAGCTGGAGCATCTGGCCGAGGAATTCGGGCTGGATCGCACACACTACAAGAATTCGCAGGACCTGGTGACGGCGATTCACGACCGGCGGCAGATGATCGCCGGCATGGATCGCAACGCCATGCTCGATGTGGTGCGATGGGGCCGTCGCCCGGTGACGGCCAACGCGACGCGCGAGCAGATCGCCCAGGAGATTGCGCGGATCAAGTCAATGCGGTTTGCCGGGCTGTCGCAGCGCGGGCTGTTGATTTTGGCGCAGATGCGCGGAATTGCCGCCGCAGAGGCCGACACGATTCCTGTGCTGGTGAAGGCGCTGAAGAAGAATGAGGGGATTTTCCAGAAGATCAACCGCAAGCGGCGAGGGTTCATCGGGTCGATGGTCGCGGGCATGATCGGTCGTGCCGATGCCGGAGCGGATTACCAGTTTCTTCCCGACCAATCCGCCGCTCCCGGCGTTGCGCCGGCGCGCACCAGCAGCTTGAAAGAGGACATCGAGGAAGCGGGCCTGTTTGCCGGCATCACCAACCGCCTGAAGAAAAACGCCGACCAGTATCTCAACCAGAAGCTCGATGAAATTGAAGCGAGGATCGATCGGAAGCTCGATGAGATCGATCGTCGGCTGGGCGACTGGCGCGACAAGGAAATCGCCAACCGCATCCGTATTTTAAAGATCACATTGTGGGCCAGCGTGATCGTCGGAGCGGCATCGCTGCTGTACAGCTATATCACGGTGGTGGTGTTCCCCAACCCCGGTCCGCCGAGAAACCCGCCGGCCCAGGTTGCGCCAAAAACGCCGGGGCATGGCGGGCGATGAAGGAACTATTATGCAAATCAGCCTTGCCGGGAAATCGGCGATCGTGACCGGGGCCGCTTCGGGAATCGGGCAGGCGACGGTTCTGCAATTCATCGAGGCCCGCGCAGCGGGCGTGGTTGCCGTCGACATCGCGCCGGAGCCGGGGTCGGCCCTGCGCGAATGCATCGCGCGCGAGCCGGGCCGGGTGCAATATATTCGCGGCGACGTCGCCGATGAGGCCACGGCGCAAAAGTTTACCGCCGCTGCCGAAAGGGCATTTGGCCGGATCGACATTTTGGTGAACAACGCCGGCATCAGCGTGGTTAAGCCGGTGCACGAGCACACCCCCGAGGAATGGGATGCGGTGATGGATACCAATGTGAAGGCGATTTTCCTGGCCGCCCGCCAGGTGATTCCCGTCATGATCCGCCAAAAGGCCGGCGTGATCCTCAACACCGGCTCGATTTCCGGCCAGGTCGGTATCGTCACGCAAGGCGCTTATGGCCCGTCCAAAGGCGCGGTGCATCAGATGACCCGGCAGATGGCGATCGACTACGCCCCGTTCGGCATCCGCGTAAACGCCATCGGATGCGGAACGGTCGACACGCCGATCGTCCACAAATCCGCCGCCGCGTCTGGGAATCCGGAAAAATTCTGGGCAATGCTGCGCGACAACCACCCCATCGGGCGAATCGCCTCGCCACAGGAAGTCGCGGCGTTCTTCACCTACATGGCCAGCGATCTGGCGAGTTTTTTCACCGGGGCGATTCTCATGATGGACGGCGGATTCACGGCGAAATGAGAGGATTACCCGTGGCGAGGGTTTCTTACCCCACCTTTGCAACACTGGTTAGGTTAGCCGCGACGCGTAGCGGAGCGCTCGGTTGCGTGGGAGCTTGCTGCCATCCCCGGAAACGACATCAGGCACGGACAATCTCTGTCCGTGCCTGATATCAATTATCCATGACCAAACGGTCAGTCGCAATTACTTCGTCTTCACGCAGAACCCCGCATCGTTCAACGCGGCCACGAGCTTGGCAGCGTCGAAGTCGCCGGTCACGGTGAAGGTGTCTTCCTTGGCCTTGGCCTGGCCCTTTGCGCCGGGCACGCTGGCGATCGCCTTGTCAATTGCTTTGGTGCATTTGCCGCAGCAGTTGTGGGTGGTGACGGTCAGGGTTTTCACATTCCCGGCCGGAGCGCCGCTGTCGTCCTTGATGGTGGCGCCGGTGGCCTTGCCATAGAAACCGGCTTCCGACAAGGCATCGACAGCCTTCTGGGCGGAGGCTTCGTCCGCCGCCTTGATGGTGATGGTTCCCGTCTTGGTATCGCACTTGGCGGTGGCGCCCGGCACGGCGGTCACCGCTGCGGTTACCGCCTTCACGCAGCTATTGCAGCAGAGATGAGTCTTCTCAAGCGTGACGGTTGTTTCGGCCGCGGCCCACGAGGCGGCGACGAACGAAACGAAAACTCCGACGATAAGAGATGCTGTGCGATTCATGATTCTCCTTGGTTTAAAAAGTGTTGAGGGCGATGATACCGGAATCAAATAGCAAAGATAGAGAAAAATGTTGTGGGGTTGAGGCGAGGGTGCGCCGGTGTTCCTGGCACCCAATGCGAAGTGCGAAAAGGTTTCGGGGTTCAGGGTTCAGAATAGGCGAAACCGTATTCTCCGAACCCTCAACCCCGACCCTGATCCCAGCCACGATTGACACGCCAAGAATCTCGCCACGCTCCCGCCTCTTGGCGGTCGTCCCCGGAAACTCGCGTTAAGCGGGGCAGTCAGCCGATAAAACCCACGGCATTTCCCGCGGCGGATGAAATATTTTGTCGCGGGCATGCTATGGCAATGGCAGTGGAATGCGACTATCGTAAAGATGGTAAGTTCGACGACCGAGTCCCGGTACGAGGCCTGTTAGTTTTTCAAGCCGACCGCACCCGCTCTTTCGCCACTCGTACCTTCCGGGCCGGAACGTCGGCCCCTTTCGGCGCCACTCGGAAAGTTTTACGCGGGGTGGCCTTGCCCGTATCAGGAGATATTGATGGGCAGCAAGTTATACGTCGGAAATCTGAGCTACAACACCACCAGCTCTGATTTGGAACAGCTTTTCGCTCAGTACGGAACCGTGCAGTCGGCCGAGGTCATCGCCGATCGCGATACCGGGCGCAGCAAGGGTTTCGGCTTCGTGCAGCTCGGCAGCGATGCCGAGGCACAGGCCGCAATCGAGGCCCTTAACGGCAAGGAACATGACGGCCGTGCCCTCACCGTCAACGAAGCCAAGCCCCGCGAAGAACGCCCCCGTGGCGGCGGTGGCGGTTATGGTGGCGGCGGCGGCGGTGGCCGCGGCGGCTACGGTGGCGGCGGCGGCGGTGGCAAACGCGGCGGCGGCGGTGGATATGGCGGCGGAGGCGGCGGGGGCCGCGACCGCTACTAAAACCTTCCGTCCACTTTCAGCGTAACGATAAAGGGGGAGTCACCGGCAAAGTGGCTCCCCCTTATCTAATCTCCGGCAGGCTGACGCCTGTCGCCCGCACCTTTCCCAGAGCTCCCAATCGCGCTCGCAACGAGGAACCGCTTTGTTCGTTCCCAATTCCGTTGACGTCACCCCCGAACTTACCAGTGCACCCGTCGAAGAACGCCAGCATTTCTTCGAATCGCCCTCGATCCTCAGCCGACTCACTTATCTCATGGGCGTCGTCCTCCCCCTGGCCGGGTTGCTCGCCGGGATCATCCTCCTCTGGGGACATGGCTTTGGCTGGGTCTACGGCGGAATCCTCGCCGGAATGTATCTCTGCACGGCTGTCGGCGTCACCGTCGGCTATCACCGCTTCTTCTGCCATCGCGCATTCGAAACCATCCCGCCAATCAAATGGACTCTGGGAATTCTCGGCGCCATGGCGGTCGAGGGATCGATCCTCAAGTGGGTGGCGGTCCATCGCTGCCATCATCAGCACAGCGACAATGTCGCCGACCCCCATTCGCCCCACATGCATGGCGAAGGATTCATGAACATGCTTCGCGGCATGTGGCACGCCCACGTTGGCTGGATCTTCCAGGGCGACCCGAAGGACCTGTCCCGTTATGTCAACGACCTGGTCCGCGATCGCTCTATCCGCGTGGTCAGCAAACTCTGGGGCGTGTGGGCCATACTGGGCCTGATCGTCCCCGCCATCCTCGGCGGCCTGCTCACCATGTCCTGGATGGGCGTGCTCCTCGGCTTCATCTGGGGCGGCTTAGCCCGCGTTTTCCTGGTCCATCACGTCACGTGGAGCATCAATTCCGTCTGCCATATCTGGGGCAGCCGGCCGTTCCGCAGTCATGATGAAAGCCGCAATAATTTCATCTTCGGCATATTCGGCCTCGGCGAAGGCTGGCACAACAATCATCACGCCTTCCCAACCTCCGCCCGCCACGGCCTTCGTTGGTGGGAATTGGACCTGAGCTACATCTTCATCCGCACGCTGGCGCTATTCGGCCTGGCCTGGGACATCCGCGTCCCCAACAAAGCCCGGATCCAGGCAAAGATGGCCTCGTAGGGAATAGCCGGTTTGTCTGTTGACAAAAACGAAAGCGGCGAGATGCGAAAACATCTCGCCGTTTTTTTGTTGACTCAAAATGCCATGCACGATGGCTCGCAAATCGTGCAATTCGGTCACAACGTCACCCCGCTGGCAACCCCGCCATCGCAGAAATGCAGGAAGCCGCACGGAAATGCACGACTTTTTCGGGTCGCGCATCGGACAATCTGTCGCGGTCGATTGCATCGGCAGCGAACTATCGCAAAGCGATCACTGCCGACGAATTTAGAACGGATCCCAAGATTGCCGGCTTCTCTCCTGCTCGGGAAAAGCCCTTTGGCCCCCCTTTCTCCGCCGACGGCTTGGCGGCCGTTCATGTACAAGGACTTTGCGCTGCGGACGGTGACCGTTCGAATGCAATTGCCCTCCTATTTATGCATCATCCGCAGGAATTCGGCTGCCCGAATTTGGTCGATCTTGCTCGACGAGGTGGAGGCAACGGACTCTAATCGATGCAGAATGTCCGGCAGCATATGATTGAGGAACGTCTCGCACAACCCCACATGATCCGCACGCGTTCCATGAACTGTACGGGTTGCGGCAACACTTGGACTGTGTCCGCCGAATCGGTTCATTGTCCGACGTGCGGCGAAAGCCCGCCCAGCTATTCGATCAACGGCGCGACATTCTGCGGCTTGCATGAGCTGCCGATGACACCGGCGCATTTTTCAGGGAGTTTTCTTCGCGCGAATTTCTCCGGCGAATTTCAACGCGCCTGGGGATGGTTCCCCAATGCGAGTGTTGACGCCATGCTCGACGGCACGCCGCCAAATCACGACGGAATGAGTTGTCCGGCATGCGAGTGCGCATTCAATGTCTGGCGGTCAGTCGCGACGCGACGGAAACACTAATGCGAAATGGGCAGTTCTGCAGCGTTCCTGAATCTTGCCCTTCTCTGGTGATTGACGATATGGCCAAGAAACGACCCGCTCGCCGTTTGACCTGGATGCCGGATCGGCGGATTAAGCCTTTGGTGCCTGATTCGGTGCGGACCGATGTGCAGGCGAAGGCTGAAGCGCTCATTGCGGAGCAATTGCAGGCCAGATACATCAAGCGTCCTCCAAAAACTCCACGATGGAATTATCCGATCTCGCTCTGGACTAAGTGGCACAAAAGCTTTTTCTACTTCGGATCAACCTGGGCAAGTCCCGAACCCAACCGCATTTCGCCAACATTTGAATTGGGATTCGCGCGGATGGAATACCGTGATGATGGACGCTTCAATCTCGCGTATTTCCGACATACCGGGAAATGGTGGCAAACGCACGCCGGATTGACGCTGGAGGAATGTTTGGAATTGATCGGCGGGGGCAACATGTTCACGCTGATCTGATGCGCCAAATCGGAAAGGCGAAGCGGGACGGGTCCGGGACGGGTCCGGGAAAGGCGAAGCGGGAAAAGGCAAAGCGGGACGGAAAGGCAAAGCGGGAGGGGTCCGGTTTTCACGGGTTCGCCTCGTTTTTCGGCAGAATTCGACGCATTCTTGACACCTTAGCCGCTTTCGAGTCTGCATTATTCGTCGATATCGGACCCGTCCGGATTTGTTCGCTCCCGTCCCGGTTTGTTCGTCCGTCACGGATTGTCCGCCCATGTTAAAAACTGGTAGCACTTACGTACCGATTGTAAAGCGTTCCCATGCCCAACATCCGCAACGTCGACAACATCGAACTGGTTCCAGTCCTTACCCTTGAGCCTTCGACGTTCTCCAAACCAGAACGTCGAATGCCTGACGACCCAGCGGCATGGCAGCAGCATTGGCTGGATTCGCTGGCGGATTCCGGCATTGAAGGCCTCAAGCCGATTCGGGAAAGTTTCACCCACGTCGCCACGACTGAATTCAGTGAGCCCAAGGTGCTGCAACGCGTTTTGTTCAAGCTCTTCGATCGTTGGGGCGGCTTGGAAAACCTGCTCGATCCCGAGTGCAACCCGGTATTGTCCGGCGGATTGGCGCTGTGCAGCGCGGGTGAATTGCTGATGGAGCCGCAATGCTGCTCGGATTTGGCGAATCTTTCAGAATGGCAGGACGCCGTTCAATATCAGGGCGATCAATGGAAAATGTTATGGATCGGACATCCATGGCTGATGATTCGATTTTGGAAGGGGCGCTATGAATTGGAATCGCACGAAGAGGGTAAAGTGACGCCGGTCGATCTATGGAGCGTCGGCGCGGATGACCTTCGGAAGGCGGTGATCGACGCCAGGGCCGAACAGCAAAGGTTCGCTTGTGCGATGGCCCCGCTTCTGCCGCTGTATGGGCTTACCGGTCCGCCGAAGGCTCTGTCCGAACAACTGGCGGGGCTTGGCTCGCAGCTTTGATGACTAAGGGTGTTCAAACATGCTGCTACTTCCCGAGAGTGCCAGCATAAAAACAAGCACGATCGGCAGGCCGACGGCTGCGACCCATGCGGCAATCACGACCAGGACTGTGAATCGCCTGAACCGTCTTTCGCCGCGCAATATGCCGATTGCCGCCAGCAGTGCCGACACCGCCGGCAGGAGAAATATCGTCCATGGCATTCCGCGATATATCCGCCGGCGATCAAATAAAGTCCATGCGGCCTGCACAGCCGCATGAGGGCCGAACACAAGAATAGCAGAAAATACAAACTCGGCTGTAATTGAAAGCAGCCCCACAATGGAGCCGCTTTTCAAATACGGCGAAGGGAATCGAGTTCGCCTCACGGCAGGATAGTAATCGAGATTTTTTTCTGTCATGGCGGATACAAAGGTGGCATTCGCGGTTGTCACCTTTTCTTTTCTATGTTGACACCTTCTCGGTTGTCTCGAACGACATATCCCGCGCCACATCAGCTCCCTGCGGCTCCGTCCCGCTTTGCGGCAATATGAGATTTGGGCGGCGGTCCGTGAATAAGGCCGTCGGAATGGAGAAACGGAGAAGTCGCCTCGCTGGGACCGAACGGCGCGGGTGGAACGTTAAATGGATTCCAAATTCCACCGGCAGTCGAGCCGCTTCGTGGGACGAGTGTTAGGAAGCCTCTCTGGTCGATCGTCCCATCGATCACCCCAGGTATTCCGGCCGCCTTATAGTCGATTGTCAGGTGCCGTTGATCCGCGGGGTCGACCTGTCCGCCGTAAACGAGGAAAGGTAACTGCTTAATCCCCACTTCCACTCGCAATGCCCGAAAATTTGAGATGATGCGGGCGGGCTTCGTCCATGTGCCGATTTCAATAACCGAAGACTCAAATACGACGTCGGCATTCCCTTGGAGGGCGAACAGTTGAACCGATACGAGCCGTGCGTTTCCCTGTTTGTCTTTCAGGCTGTGCAGGAACACCGTTCCGACCTGCTGCACGCCGAGAAGCGTGGGCAGGAAAGCGATTTGCGGGTTTAGTTGAAGGAACGCCGCCCATTGCGGCGCATTCAAATACGTGGCGCCTGTCGCGGCCGAGTCACTGGGAAGGAAAAGGCGCTCGGCCGGCCAGTTGTAAACGACAGTTCGAGGGAACCACTGATGTTCAAGGCAAGCGCGCTGATTAGAGATGCGAGCGTGAGCCGCGATCAGCCGACGCATCGTCGGAAAAGATGCAATGATAACGGCGGCGACAAGCGCAATTGCGAAAACTGCGCCCACCCGCCGCCATCGCCTCGAGCGGCGGTTATTCGCCGCATAGGCCAAGGTCACGGCCGATTGATGTCCGGAAATGGGACGCATCGTCTCAGTGAGGGAGAACGGCTCGGCTTCGGTTTTCACAGTTCCACCTCCTTTTTCAGCCGGCCGCTGCTCCTTATACCTCATACCTTCAATACCGGCCCCGCGCTGAGCCGGGCGGCGTCGGCTACCACGCTCCATGCGGGCCCTGGAACACCGGAATGGCGCGAAGATAAAGAACGACTTTGACGATACCGACACAGCCAACCGTGAATATCCAGCCGGTTGCCACAATGGCTTTCGCACGAACTGACGCCCGTTCAGTTCCGACGATCATTAGAATAGACGAAACCAATGGAATGAATAGCATTGCCAACGACGCCATAAACGTGGCGTTGCCGCTCATGCTCATTTTGAAAAAGTCGCCACCCTTCATCCCGAGCGAGGAGAACATCACGATCGCCGCCCAGGACGCCTCGGCGAACATGCCGAGGACGCTGAGGGCAACGCTGATTTTCGAGATAGCATGTGGGCCAACACGAACGGTGCGCGCCCGCCCTTCGGGCGGCAGACGGCGATATGGCAGCGGATTAGAAGCCATTGGATATATGCCGCAGAGAGGTTACAGCACCCGACAACCTTCTTCAGGTTGATGGAGGGGCAATCGTCATCCTGAGGTATTCCTCGGCACGGCCTGTCGCCGCAACCAAAACACTCGCCCAAAGCAGCGCGGGCGATTTCGCCTATCACGGGCGTCTCGCGCGTCTCGCCCGTGGCAACTTTGAATTAAGACACGGGCGAGACGACCGTGATACGGGAAATCAGCCCGCTTCCTCTTCTGAAGGATCTGGCTCGCCTTCGCTTCAGGGCGAGATCCTTCAAGGATATCTCGCGATTTCTTGTTTTTTGAGCGAGATTTCCCTCGTTCAGAAACCGGAAAAAGGCAGAAATTCGCCACAGATGAAAGACCGATGGACACAGATAATACTGCCACCTTTCAGGTTTTATCTGTGTTCATCGGTCTTTCATCTGTGGCGATATCGCATTTGCTTTGGTTGCGGCCAGCGGCCGCGCTGAGGAGTACCTCAGGATGACGGTCGCACAAATGCCCACCCAACCTGAAAAGTGCTGTAGTCGATTGATCACCGGAAATGGGACGCATCGTTTCGCGCTAGATTATCGTCGCGACGCAATCTCGGCGTGCTCACTTGCGCGCTGCCATGCCACGTTAGATATCTGCCTCCGCGTTTTGCGACGACAGCTACGATCGTCTCACGCCGGCGCTTTTGCCCATCCCTTAGACGCCAGCTCGCACAGCGCCGCGGCCGCCCCCGGCTGCGGACCGTCGACCACGTCGGCGGGGAGAATCACCCGGATCGCCTTGCGGTTCCAGCCGATCAGGTTTTTTACGTGGGGGTGCGGGGAGGGGGTGTTGCTGGCGTCGAGGGACTCTAATCGCAGGGTTTGCGAGGCGTTTCCGCCGATGGCGTATTCGCCGGGGGTTTTTTCCTTCAGCAGGATTTTCTTCTTCTGTGCCGCGGCCAGCACATCGGGAAGATAAAGGGACAACTGGCCATCCCCGGCGTCCTCCAGGGCGAAGACCTGCATGCGGTATTTGCCGTCGGGGATGAAAAAGAGGACGGCGAGATTTCCCATGGTTTGCGCCGGCAGCGGCGCGAGATTGCCCAGAACCGACGCGACCTTTCGCCAGAGCTTGCTTAATGCCGGCCCGGTTTCGGTTTCGCGCAGGGCGAGGTGTTTTTCAATTTTGGCGCGTTCCTTGGCGCCGGCGCGGGCGAGGAAGGCTTCCAGGTCGCCGCCGGTGGGTGCTTCACGAGTGGGTTCTTCAACTTTCTTGGCCATAGCGTCTCCGAAGGGGCGGAAAATCGCTGCGCCAAGGAGATTGGCCTCGCGCCGCCCGGACTCAGCGATTCATTATAGCCGATTTTGCGGAAATAGGGGAATCTGCGCCACTTAGAGTTTGAAATGATGGCGATTGTCCACTTGGAAGTGCAGTCATCAAGCGATTCCGTAAGAACCGTCCCGGTTGGGGTACGCCGAAGCATCGCGTTTTTTCGCGGAAAGAAAGTTTCAAAAAAAACACGGGGTGCCGCTGTCGCGAGGCCCGGCGGAGTTGTGTTTCGCGCGCCAAGACGTTCGACTACGGATTTCACGAATGTGCACGCATAAAGAAAGCGCCGTGATTTCCTTCCCATCCGTGTATATCCGTGAAATCCGTGGTCAAACCTCTTCCGCGTTCTCGGTCAATGGGTTGTGAGGCACAGCCCTCACTGTGGAGTACCTCAGCATGCCGGGTTCGGGTAAGCTCCGGCTTTATTTCAATCATGTCCTGGCGCGGCGACAACTTCGACCACCACCTTCCCGCCTGGGTGAAAAGCCTGGGCGGATGGCTGAACGACGTCGCCGATTTTTGTTATCCCGGCATTTGCCCCGCCTGCCGGGCCGTTTGCGAATCGGGGCACGAGCTGTGCCCGGATTGCGATGAACAAATCGCCGCCCTGGCGCAAAACCCGGCCTGCTTCATGTGCGGCTTGTCGCTTTCCTATGCCAACGCCCCCTGCCCCAACTGCGCAGGCCGTGGCGTGGCGCATTATGAGCGCATCATCCGCCTGGGAAAATTCGACGATCCCATTCGCCCGTTGATCCATCAACTGAAATTTCATCGCGTTTCCAACGTCGGCGAGTTCCTAGCCGAGCGGCTGCTCGCGCAGGATCACGTCCAGTCGCTTCTCATCGAAGCCGACTGCCTGCTCCCGGTGCCGTTGCACGGGTTGCGTCACTTCTCGCGCGGCTATAATCAGGCCGAGGTCATCGCCCGGCGGATTTCGCGGGCAACCGATGTGCCGGTGGTGCAGGCCGCCGCCCGCGTCCGCGACACGCATCCGCAATCGCACCTGCATTCCCGTGCCGAGCGAATGGCCAACCTTCGCGATGCCTTTGAGCTTCGCGACGAAAAGCAGATCAAAGGCCGGCACGTGATCGTGGTCGACGATGTGATGACCACCGGCGCGACGCTGCGAACCCTGGCCCGCGCGCTGCGGCCAGCCAAGCCGGCATCGCTGAGCGCGCTGGTGGTGGCGGTGGCCGAGCGGGATGGGCGGCCCGTGAAATGAGTGCGGAACGTGCATCCTATGAATTCGTGGACAGCACTTCCGGGAAAGCTCGGAGGAAATTGTCCACGAATGGACACGAATGGAGAAAAGAAACGGGAATCGGAGGTTATGAAGCGCCGAATTTCGTAGGATCGCTTTTCGTTCTCAAAGGTGACTTCATGCTTGATAGCGGCCAGGACAACATCCATCACATTTCCGACAATCTCTTTACCGTGTCGAGCGTGTTCACCGAAGCCGAATGCGCCGATCTGATCGTTCGCGCTGAAAATATGGGCTTCGAAGCAGCGACCGTGGCAACTACGGGCGGGCCGAAGATGCTGACCAATGTTCGAAATAATGACCGCGTGACGTTTGATGACCCGGCATTGGCGGCTTCGGTATGGGAACGGATTCGGGAATATGCCCCGCATGAAATCGATGGGGCCGTTGCCGTCGGCTTGAACGAACGTTTTCGTTTCTATCGCTACGATCCTTCGCAACGCTTCAACGCCCATCGCGACGGCGTTGTTGTACGCTCGCCAACGGAAAAAAGCCGGCTTACGTTCATGATTTATCTGAACGAAGGATCCGAAAGTGGTGAGACTGTCTTTTATTCCGAAACGCGGATCGATGGCCTGAGGCAGGTGGTCGCGACCGTGAAGCCGGCCGTCGGCATGGGATTATTTTTTGCCCACGAATGGTGGCACGAGGGTGCGAAGGTGCTGAGCGGCAGAAAGTATGTGCTGCGAACGGACGTAATGTATCGCGCGGAGAAATAAGCGGGATATTTGACACAGGTTCACTGCGCCACGATCACCACCGGCACGGTGTTCTCCGCCACGCGGTTTACTTCCTGGTCGGTTACCGTCACCTTCAGCAAATATCGCCCGATCGTCAGGTTGGCGGGCAGGCGGATCATCTTGACGATGAAAAAATCGTGGCGGCGGTTGCGGCTGTAGTCCACGATGGGGCGGCCGGGCGTTTTGTCGCGCCACACTTCAAGCCCGTTTTGCTCGGTATACAAAACCACGTCCTGCATCATGCGGGTTTCCCAGCGCTTTTGCTCGTCCAACTGCGAAGAGAAATTCTCCACCTCGCAATACACAATCACCCGATGGTCTTTGCCGTCGGCGGGAAAGCGCGCCGGCTCCAGGGGCTCGTATACGCCGAATCCTTTTACGTCCGTGCAGAGGGCGACGGTCGGGATGGACAATTCGGCCTGCGTTTTGAGGCGGTCGGCGGCGTCGAGAATCGGGCGGATTTTCCGCGACAGCAGCATGTTGTTGTCGGCCCGCAGCGCGTTGCGGAAATTGGTCATGCCGTCCAGGATTGCCGAGAGCATTTCGCGGTCTTCGGCCTGCAGCGGTGCAAGGGTCTGCAACTGCGGCACTGATTGCCCCTGGAGCATCTGCAGAAGCTGCCAGTCAAGCTGGGCGGCAATATCCTCTGGATAGTCATGCACCTGCTTGGCCAGCTTCTGTGCCATGGCGTCGCTGGCGGGCAATGGGGCGGGTTGGGCGTTGATCAATGCCGTATTGGATGCGGGGTCTTTGTTGAGCGACGTTAAATCCGGGCGCGGCGGCGTGACACTGATGGCCGGCGCGGGCGTTGGCGTCAGCGATGCGATCTGGTTTGACCCCGCAGGGGCGCCTGGAAGCGTTGCGCCGGCTGGGGAGGCATTGCGATTGGCGGTGGCGGCATCGGATGCCTGGGGACGTTTGGCCGTGTCTTCAAAGTGAACTTTGGATGGGTCAAGCGCGCCGTTCCCTTTTTGCAGCGACGCGAGGTTCGTGCTTAAGCCGGCCTCTTTGCGTTTTTTGATAAGCGCCTCCATTGCGCGGTTCATCGCGCGGGTGTAATCTTCTGTCGCCTGCGCTACTGCCGCCGCGTCGGCGCCTTTCAGATCAGCGATGGCCGGCTTGTCGGTATCAGGCAGCTCGTTGAGCTGCTGCGACAACGTTTTGCCGCCCGGTTTGATGGCGGTCGACTTCTCGTTCATCGCCGTCGGCGGTTGCGCAGTGGTCTGCTGCGTCGGCGGCTTGCACCCGGCGAGAAGGCCCAGAATGAAAAGGGAACTGCAATAGAAATGAAACTTCCGCATGGCATCCATCCTTGGATGTAAACGTGACTTTGCCGGCGTCCCTGCCAGCAATGCTCCACAACCGCAATCGATATTATATCGGCATCACCCCCCAAACTGCAAGAGTGCCAATCCCGGCGGCTAAGCTGCCCAGGCCTGCCCAGACACGTTATCCTGCCAACCCCGACCTTATAAACCACGCAAGCCATTACATCATCCGGGCCGATCTAAGGCAGGCGGCTGCTCGTATTACTTAATGGAGAGAACGCTGACAGATTGTGCCGGTTCGGACAATTTTTCAGGCCTGTTCAAGTTCATGTTTTGCGCCCCCACGCCCGATAACTTCGGGTAGGCCCGCGCGCATTGCCGTGAGCTTAAAGAGGATGCTATGGCAAACATTGCCACGAGTTGTATGTGGAAACGTCCTGCCAGTCTGACGAAAACCGGCTTGGGGTGGATGGTGCCTCTTTCTATCGTTTTTGGCCTGTTTTTCTCGCCCATCGCCCACGCCAACCCGGTGGGCAGCCACGATGAATCCGCCTTTTCCGCCATCCACGGCAAATCCGGTTTCTGGCGTGTGGCGAAAACCAAGCAAGGCGTCTGGTGGTTTGTCAGCCCAAAGGGACAGGTCGATTTCCTCAACACGGTAACCACCGTTCAGCCCGAAGTTCGCGGCCGCGATCCCATGGGGCCTGATTTTGTCTCGCGCGATTTCAACGACCGCAATCCCTCCACCGCCGCCTTGAATGCCTGGGCGAATTGCACCGTCCAGCGCGTGCGCGATGCCGGCTTCAAGGGCATCGGCGCATGGTCCAACCCCGCACTGCACAACTGCGACATTCCCATGACGCAGGATTTGAACCTGTCGTCCTGGACACGCGGCGGATCGGGTCTGGTCTACAGCCCGCAATGGTCATCGACAATCGAATACGCCATCAAAACCCAGGTGCAGCCGCTGCGCGACAATCACAACCTCGTCGGCTATTACCTCGACAACGAAATGGACTGGACCGACGAAGCCGCCGGCCCGCGCACGTATTTCGACGGCCTCCCGCCAGGTGATCCCAACCGCCAGCAGGTGCTCGGCACCATCCGAAACACCTGGCCGTCGATCGATGCGTTCAACAAGGACTGGAACACCAAGATCGGCGACTGGCAGGCGATGGATTCCTGGCGCGCCCTGCCACAGGGGACCACCAGTGCCTATGACAAGCTGCTGGCGCAGTGGACTTCACACCTGGCCGAGTCGTATTTCCAGACCACGACCTCCCTGCTTCGAAAATATGATCCCAACCACCTCGTGCTTGGCATTCGTTATCGCGGCTATGCCCCGCGCCAAGTCGTGCGCGCCAGCCGGGGATACACCGATGCGCAGTCGATCAACTATTACGTGAGCGACGCCCGGCTGGACGCTGATCTGTTCAAGATGATCTCGACCGAAAGCGATCAGCCGATTGTCATCAGCGAATATTCGTTTCACGCCCTCGATGGCCGCAGCGGCGATCGCAACACGGTCGGCTTTGATGCCCAGGTGGTGGATCAAAAGGCGCGCGGCGAGGCATATCGGGCGTTTACCACCCGGCTGGCGCGCGTGCCGTATGTGATCGGCGCGGACTGGTTTCAATGGATGGATGAGCCGCCCAGCGGCCGCCAGGGCGATGGGGAGGATGTGAACTTTGGCGTGGTGGACGTTGACGACAAGCCTTATCAGCCGCTGGTGGATTCGATCCGCGCGACGACGCCGTTATTGAATGATCTGCATGAGGGAAGCGATAAGGATAAGGCGCAGGATGTATGGCGTCATTCGTATGCCGGGCTTCCGGTGTTTCACGTGCCGCTGCTGGAGAAGCCGATCAGGATCGACGGGGAATTAAGCGACTGGCCGGCGGCATGCAGGCTGCCGGGCATGAAGCCGCCGTCGGCGGTTGGGTCGGAGCGCAATGCGCTGCGCGAGCCGAATGTTTATGTCGGCTGGTCGCCGGAAGGAATGTCGATTGGGTTTGAAGTATTCGACTCCGACGTGGCCGTCGCTCCGCCGAGCGGGGCGTGGTGGGCGCGCGATTGCGTCGAGTTTTGGATTTCCACCCGGCCGGTGAAGGCGGATGAGGCGACCTACGACCAATACTGCCACCATTTCTTCTTCGTGCCAGTCGACCAGCCCGCCGGCGATGGTATCAGCGGCGTTGTGGGCCAATGGCACTGCACGGCCGACGCCGTCATCAAATGCAAAATCCCCGACCCATCGGTCAAAACCGTAACGCGCATTCTGCCGGACAAATACGTGACGGAAATCTTCATCCCCGCGGGGGATTTGAACGGCTATGACCCCGTGCATCAGCCGCAACTGGCGTTCAACATCAATGTGCGGAACTATCAGCATGCGGCGGAATATTTCTGGTCAGCCCCCAAGCAGGTCTTGACCCAGGCCCGCCCCGCCACCTGGGGCGCGCTATACCTGTCGCAACCCTCCCAGTCGCCGCGCGAGGGCGGCCCGCAACTTCCGGTGGCGAACATCGCCGAGCCGGGCAAGCCTTGAGAAACATACCGCATGATGTCGTGGGGTTTCTGGAACGGATGGGCGGCTATTTCTTCTCCGCATGCCGGGCTGCAATTCCCGGGTCGGCGTCGATGATCTGCTTGACGATCTCCGGCGTCAGTGGCTCCTCATCGCTGAGCGGAAAACCCTGCCAGCGGACGATGCCGTCGGTGGAGATGATGAGCACGTGGGGAATGCCGGCAACATGAATCGCCTTTGACATTTTCTTGCTGGAATCCAGCGCAAGAGAATAGGCCATCTCCGTCTTTTTCGCGAAGGCAGTGACCGTGTCGGCATCCTCGTCGCTGACACCGATCACGACCAGGTCATCCTTGAACTGTGCCTGAAGCTTGTTCAATTCCGGAATCGCCTTTCGGCATGGGCCGCACCACGTTGCCCAAAAATCGATCAGCACAACCTTGCCTTTACGGTCCGGCTCGGCGGTCAGCCATTTCCCGACGGAAAAATCGGGCGCTTTTTTGCCGCGAACGTCGTCGGCGTACAGTTGTTTGTTGACCGCCTTGGGATACTCCGGCTTATCGCCCGCCAGCACGACTGACGCCAATATCAAAGCCAAAAACGCCGCCATGGTGATGTGCCGGAACATGTGAGCTCCTTTGATGAGAGTCAGGAAGGATTGAACAACTTCACGATATGCCCGGTCTTGAACATTGGCAATGTGCAATGGTGCGGAAACGTTCGAGGGGTGTGGCGCTTAATGGAGGTGAACGGCTTGCGTTCAGATTGTATTTATTCTCAGGAAGGATTCCTGGTAAACCGCGATCAAGGCACGGCCGAGACGGCCGTGTCACGACTCAAGGTTTTATGCCAGGCCCATGCTGCCAATTCTGTCAACTCGTCTACGATCGAACCCCCGCTCCATGGATACTTTCACCCTTCCCACTACAATCTCCCCATGCGGCGGTATTTTCCCGAACTTTCTGCGTTTACCGCGTTGGCGCCATCGGCTGACGTGATCCCGGTCTATCGGCAGCTTCTGGGCGATCGGCTTACGCCGGTCACCGCCTTTGAAGTGCTCGGACGCGATGCCCATGCATTTCTCCTCGAAAGCGTGGTCGGCGGAGAGAAGATCGCACGCTATAGCTTCATCGCCACCGCCCCATCGCTCATCTATCAGGTCAGCGAAGGAAACGCGGCGATTTATCCGGGCGGAAGCCGGCCTTCGGAAACGGCCCGGCAATTTAAAACCGCCGACCCGCTGGCCGATTTGCAGCATCTTCTGCCGCGCAAACGCTATCGCCAGGACCGGCACTTGCCCGCGTTCACCGGCGGATTGGTCGGCTATGCGGGATACGAAACCATTCGATATTACGAAGGCGAAAAGCTGGTTCATCCGCCGGCCGATGATCGAAAGCTGCCCGATCTGATGTTCGGCCTGTACAACGAAATGGTCATTTTCGACCACGTCGACAAAACCATCAAGGTGGTGGCGAATGCCGACCTGACCCAGCACCAGACGCCCGAGCAGGCGTATCGCGATGCGTGCCGGAGGGTTGACGATATCGTACAGCGCCTTCAGCAGCCGCCCTCTTCGGGATTGGGCGAGATCGACGCGGGCGTAAAATTGTCGCTGGCGTACGAAAGCAATTTCACGAAGGAGGCTTTCGAGGCCGCCATTCGCCAGGGGCAGGAATACATCAAGGCGGGGGATATTTTCCAGTTTGTGCCGAGTCAGCGGCTGCGGGTGAAAAGCGATGCCGACCCGTTTGATGTTTATCGCGCGCTGCGGATTATCAACCCGTCGCCGTTCATGTTTTATTTGAAGAGTCCCGGCTGCACGCTGATCGGCTCCAGCCCGGAGATTCTCTGCCGGGTTGAAGGCGGAAAAGCGACCAGCCGGCCGCTGGCCGGCACGCGCCGCCGCGGGGCGACGCCGGAGGAGGATCGGCTCTTGGAACTGGAGCTGTTGGCCGATCCGAAGGAGCGTGCCGAGCACATCATGCTGGTCGATCTGCATCGCAATGACATTGGCCGGGTGTCGCGCATCGGCAGCGTGGTGGTGAGCGAAGTGATGACCGTCGAGCGCTACAGCCATGTCATGCACATCACGACAAACGTGACCGGCACGCTGGCCGATGGGATGAGCAGCTTCGATGCGCTGCGAGTTTCGCTGCCGGTGGGAACGGTCAGCGGCGCGCCGAAGATTCGGGCGATGCAGATCATCGATGAACTTGAGCCGACGAGGCGCGGGCCTTACGGCGGCGCGGTCGGCTACATGGATTTCAACGGCGATATGGACACCTGCATCGCCCTGCGGACGATCGTCTGGAAAAACGGCGCATTCGACGTGCAAGCCGGGGCCGGCGTGGTGGCCGACTCTGTGCCGTCCAGCGAATACGAGGAAACCATGAACAAGGCGATGGCGATGTTAAAGGCGGTGCAGATCGCCGAGGCGGGGTTTTAAATAACCGGCCCACTGCGCGGGCAAATAGATCTTCCCTTCACGGCGAAATGCTTGACGCGAAGGTGCGAAGGGACGAAGGACGCGAAGGGATTCTCGCGTTAGCATCTGCCTTGCCTCCAAGACGGAATAAGTTTTTGCGTGCAACTTTCGATGGTTGCATTTCAGGTTGTTATTGAGAGGGGTCGCGAAATCGCAAGCGACTCCGCGGCGTTTGCGGCGAGCCATGGGGTTCTGGTTTGTCCGTGTTGACATTGCGCACAACGAGCGCGGGATGTTTAGTATAATTTTTCCCCGTTGACTCCGGCCCGTCCTCATCCGACAATCCGGCCCCGTCGCATGAAACCATAAACCTCCGGGGTGGTGTTTGGCCGACAGTCCTTCAATTCTGCTGCTCGAAGAATACTTCGCCACCGGAGATGACCGCTTCGTTGCCGCACTGCGCGCGTTCAATATTCCCGGGCGGCTTGCAACACTGGCTGACCGCTGGAAGAAAGATCCACGGCCGTGGGCGCGGCTGCAAATCCTCAATTATCTCGAGCAGCCTCTCAACGCCCCGGCCCATGAAACCGTCGTCAAGCGCCTGTTTAAATATGCCGAGGCGCAGGCTGATGATGAATTGATGGCGGCGTTTGCCGTCGCGTTTGACCGGCTGGTTCGACGCAAGCTCGTCAAGCGGCATCAATACGATTATCGCTCGCGCCAAAGCTGGTATGAGGAGTGGCTTAGAACCCCGCACAACACGATCAACACGCCCGCGCCCAACGCGGCGGATGGACCCGTGGCCCACGGCTGGAAGCCATTCAAATGGCATGGGAATTTGAAAACCTATCGCCTGTTTTCCCATCACACGCGCTATTACCTGCGCCGCCGGGCGTGGCGCTATTTTCGGCGGATGGGTTTTTCGCAGCCAGAGCGATTCGCGCCAGCGGTTGGTCGGATGCTGGCGGGATATCGCGACGAGGATTTTGCCCGCGGGGAGAATCTGCTCGATAGCTGGATCTTGCTTCACGCCTGCTTCGGCAAAAGCGACGTCTTGGAATTCGGCCCGGCCCATGTAAAGGTGCGCGAAGGCCGGGCGCTGCGCGAACTGGCTCCAGCGCCGCAATTTCCGAAGCTATGGAAAGAGCCGGCGGCCGCCGCCGTCCTTCTGCAACTGATGTTCGATGCCCGTTCGCGTTTGGCGCGCGTGTGGGCGATTCAGCTTATCCGCCGCGAGCATGCGGATCGGCTGAAGGACATTTCCGTTGCCGAGATTCGGCGGATGCTGGACCATGGCGACGAAGAGGTGCAGATTCTCGGCGCTGAACTTCTGGAAAACGCCGCGGGTTTGGAAAAACTCACCGTCGAGCAATGGGTCGACCTGCTCGGCACGAAAAACCTCACTGCCCTGGAAACGATTTGCAGCCTGATGAGCCGCCATGTGCGCGGCGATCGCGTATCGCTGGAGCAAGCCGTCGCATTGGCCGTTTCCAAGCCCGCGCCGATCGCCCGGCTGGGATTCGGCTTCCTGAAAGATCGCGAAGCGCGCAGCGATGGGGATCGCGATACGCTGGCGTTATTGTCCGCCGCCCGATCAACCGTCCTGGCTCGCGAGATTTCGCTCTGGGCATTGGCGCGCGTTGGGGCGGCCGGCGTTTACAACGTCGACCGCGTCGCCCGATTTTTCGACAGCCTGACCAAGGAAGTGCGGCAGGGCGCGATGCAATGGCTTGCGCCAACGTCGGCGGGATGGAACGACGCCGAGCTTTGGAGCCGGCTTGTGGAAACGCCTTACGATGATGTTCGCCTGGAATTTATCTCGGCATTGCAGCGCCGCAGCCGCGCGCCTGGGCTTGGGGCGGATCGGCTTAATGCCGTCTGGTGCGCGGTGTTGCTCGGCATTCATCGCGGCGGCCGCCATAAGCTCACCGCCCTTCGGCAGATCAGCGATGCCCTGCGCGAACAGCCGGAAGCTGCGGCGCAATTGCTTCCGGTATTGGCCGTTGCCATCCGTTCGGTGCGCGTGCCGGAGGCGCGGGCGGGGTTGTCGGCCATTGTCACCATCGTCTCGGCCCGGCCGGAATTGGCCGATTTGGTCGCGCGATATTTGCCCGAGCTGCGCATCGTCGGCGAGGAGGTGGGCGCGTGAATGTCACACTCGCCTATCGCGGCCACAGCGGCGTTGCTGACATCGGCGGCCGCCAGACTTTCAGCCTCGTCCCCAACACCGCGCGCGATCCGGTTGCCTTCGATGCGCCGCTGCTCAAGCCCCTGCGCTTCCGCGAGGCGATGAGCGCGCTGCACGATGTGGTCATCAGCGATCTTCGCTTCAAAAAGCGCGACAAGACCGCATACGTGGAATGGAAAAAGAACGAAGAGGCGCGTCTAAGCGCCGTTCGGCGAAGCGCCTATTCCGCCGCCGCCGCTGATATCGAAGCCAAACGCGCCATCCCGCTTCCGGCGGGCTTGCAGCAGCGATTTGATACGGCCCGCGAGCGCTACTGGGATGCCCGCATCAAATATTCCAGCTATCTGCGCGAGCACGATCAGGAACTTTGGCGGCTTTTGATGCCATGCGATCCGGTCATTACCGTCGCCGATGATGTCGTCTTCTTTGAATGTTTCTCGGCGGACGAATCGAGCTACGGTTGCCTGACCGTCAATCGCGGTGAAGGTTTCGGCAACGCCGATGGCGTGCAGTTTGGCACCACCAATGTCGATTATTCATGGGACCTCTATCACCATTTCCAATCGCTGCGATCGTATCGCCAGACGCGCTTCACGGTTGATCCGGCCGGTTTTGGCGTGGAAACCGCCGCCACCGCGCAACATCGCGAGGAGAAAATCGATCTGCCGCAAGGCTGGCTTCGCGGATTCATGACGCTGCAATCGGCGATGACCATGCCGGCCCATCGCATCACCCTGGGCCGCGAAACCGTCTACTCGATCCTCGCCTGGCTCAAACGCCATAAGCCAACGAAAAGCCCGCGCGCCATTCGTTTCGAGCTGATTCCCGGCAAACCCGTGCAGGTTGTGCTTGAGCCGTGGGAACAGCGCATCGCCGCCACCGGCCCGGCATACGACGGCCCGGCGGTCGAACCGGTGCGCGTGTGGGGCGCGCGGCGGCTGATCGTGCTGGGCCGACTGCTGCCGCTGGCTGAGCGCTTCGATGTCTATCTGCTTGGCACGGGCCTGCCGCATTTCTGGGTGGCGCAGATGGGCGAGATGCGGTTAACCGCCGGTTTTTCCGGCTGGACGACCAACGACTGGACGCGCGGGTCGGCCATCGATCTTTTAGCGCCGCCCGCCGCCCCATCGCCCGACATGGTGAACAACATCGCCGCCGTGCTGCACGAAAAGCGCGCCTGCACGCTGGTGGAATTGCAATCGCGCACCGGGGCGGATGCCAACGCCGCCAGTGAAGCCATGCGCCAGCTTGCCCGCAGCGGCCAGGCGATTGCCGACCTGACCGCCGGCGTTTACCGCTGGCGGCAGATCATGCCGCGTGCCTTGGGCGAGGCGGAAATGGGCCCGGAACATCCAGAGCTTACCGGCGCACGCGACCTGATGAATCGCAACCGCGTCAATCTCACCAACCGCCAGGAAGCGCCCGCCGGTGGCTATATCTTAACCGGCGTTGTCGACAACGACCCGGTCGAGATCATGGTCGACGCCGACGCGCGCATCCGCCGTGGGAAATGCGTTTGCGGCTATTACCGAAAGTTCAGTTTAAAGAACGGCCCGTGCCGCCACATGCTGGCCCTGCGCTGGCGCGCGTCGGCCAAAGCGCTCGAGGCGTTTCGGACGACAAATTGGTACAACCAAATGAAAGGGCCATAGTTTGGAAATCAATCAAAGGTTAGCCGCGACGCGCAGCGGAGCGCGATCGGGAGCGCGCGATATACGAGTAGATCGCGCTCCGCTTCGCGTCGCGGCTAACCGTCAATGCAATCAACGCCACACAGGTTGTTAAACGTATTCCGATGAGGGCGTGCGCCGGTCCCTGAGACTTGTTGCTGCGGCGTTCCGCTGCGGTTGCCGGTTGCCTCCCCATGCTTCCCCAAGGCCGTTGTTCTTTTGGCCCTGCACCATCGGCCGTGCGGGACCAAGAGCAACCCGAGGGTTTACCCGCACGGCCGATGGTGCAGGGCCTCGGTGAACGACCTTGGTCCGAGGGCTGAAGTCAGTCGGCCGGCCGCCCCTCACCGGTTTTGAATATTTTGTGCCTCGTTCGCACAGCGAAAGGATATGACGATCGACAGAATACCACTTGTGTCCGAATGACGAATCCTTGTTTCTCGTTCTTCGTTCCAAGCTCCTCGTTTCCAGATAATTCCGATGAGGGAGCGTGCTGGTTCCTGAGACTTGTTGCTGCGGCGTTCCGCCGTGGTTGCCGGTTGCCTCCCCATGCATCCCCAAGGCCGTTGTTCTTTTGGCCTCCAGCGCCACCGTGGGGCGGACCAAAGACAACCCGAGGGTTTCCCGCCCCACGGTGGCGCTGGAGGCCTCGGTGAACGACCTTGGTCCGAGGGTTGAAGTCAGGCGATTAGCCGTCCCTCATCGGACTTTTTATTTTCATCCGCGGTTGGGACCAGCAACGATCAACGCGGATTTTCATGAGCGACGAATCCGCGCCCTCGCTGGCGCTCGTCCACGGCGTGAATGTTGCTCTGATTTGTCATCGCGGTTTTTTTGCTTGCGAGGTATGCGACTGTGATTCTTGCAGCAGGTGACTTTTACTGGATCGTGCCCGCCGCCATTGGCGCTGCGGTGGTGATCGGGCGCATCCTGAGCGGCCCGAAAAAGCCCGCGCCGCCGAAAACGCCGCTCCCGCCATTGCCGAATCCGACGCCTCCCCGGCCCACAGGCCTCACGCCCGGCCAGCTCAATATGCCGGCCGGCGGGCTGACGATGTCCAACGCCGGGCCGGCGCAGCCGGTTCAGCCGACGGTGCCCGCGAATCGGCCGATTCCGGCGATTCCTTTGCCGCAACCGGTGCCGCGAGCCCAACCCGCGCAACCGGCCAAACCCGCGCCGGCCGCGCCGCGGCAAAATAAGGCGCTGGATCTCGATCCCGGCCAATTCGCGGCAATTTCCAGTGCCGACGCCAAGGCCCAGGCGCTGGCCGCGGGCAATGCGCTGCATGCCACGCTGTTTCAATTCGGCCGGCGCAGCGTGATTCCGCCGGCGGACGATCCGCGCACGAAAATCATCGACCGGGCGATGGTCGGGCAGGGATTGATCACGCCGGAGGAACTGGCTGACATTCACAAGGCCGGCGAGGAGATGGCCGCCGCGCGCCCGCAGCTTCCCGATGCAGCGACCACGGCCCGCCGGGCGGTTGAAGAGGCCGACGCGGAGAAGAAAGCGCGCAAGGAGCAGAAAAAAGCCGCCGCCGCCGAGCGAAAACGCCTGCATGCCGAGGCGGTCAAACATCGCCGCGACACCGACATTATTTTCCTCGGCCGCGGGGTATCGACCGGCCTGGCCGACCGCCGATCCAACGTCGAAAAGCTTGCCGCCGCCGGCATCCCCGTGCTGGCCACGCCCGCGGATGTGGCGACGGCCATGAGCCTCTCCATCAAGCGCCTGCGCTGGCTGGCGTTTCATTCCGAAGCGGCAGGCGTGACGCATTACATCCGCTTCACCATCCCCAAGCGCAGCGGCGGCGTGCGCACGCTCTTCGCGCCGCACGACAACATCGCCGCCGCCCAGCGCTGGGTGCTGGAAAATATCCTGAACAAAGTTCCCGTTCACGCCGCCGCCCATGGCTTTGTGACCGGGCGCAGCACGGTGAGCAACGCTGCGGCGCACGTGAAGCGCGATGTATTGGTGAACGCCGACCTGACCGATTTTTTCCCGACGATCACCTTTCCGCGAGTGCGCGGGATCTTCAAACAGCTTGGCTATTCGCCCGCCGTCGCCACGGTGCTGGCGCTACTCTGCACGGAATCTCCCCGGCGGGTGGTCGAATACGCAGGCAAGACGTTTCATGTCGCCACCGGCCCGCGAGCGCTGCCGCAAGGCGCATGCACCAGCCCGGCCCTGAGCAATCTCGCCAGCCGAAGGATGGATTCGCGCCTGGCGGGAATCGCCGGAAAATTGGGCTGGAATTACACAAGATACGCCGACGATCTTTCCTTTTCCGCCACCGGCGAAGCTTCCAAGCGCGTCGGCTATCTTCTGGCGCGCATCCGTCACATCACCGCCGACGAGCGCTTCACAGTAAACGAAAGGAAAACCCGGATCCTGAGGCAAAGCGATTCGCAGACGGTCACCGGCATCGTCGTCAACGACCGCCCCGGCGTTCCCCGCGACACCGTCCGCCGCCTGCGCGCCATTCTTCATCGCGCCAAGAGCGAGGGCCTTGCCGCGCAAAATCGCGACAAGCTCCCGCACTTTGAGGCGTGGCTGCGCGGGATGATCGCGTATGTGGAGATGGTCAACCCAAAGCAAGCGGCGCCGCTGCGGGCGGTATTTGAAGTGGTGAAGAGATGAGCGGGCAGATCCAAGTAAACCTGTACAATTCTTTTGGATCGTCTTGCAGTCCTGTCCGCTCGACGCCGGTTCTGAGGTACTCCGAAGAACCGGGTCCTTCGCGGTAAAACCCGGCTCTTCAAGGATATCATCGAGAATCGCGTTTTCGCTGCAAGATTTCCTTAACAGGGCAATGCAAAATGCGCTCGCGAAGGCGCGATGGCGCGAAGACAAACGCGAAGGTCAGATGCCAGGCGATTTGACGCGATCACGTGATACCTCAAAGCACCCTTCGCGTCTGTCTTCGCGCCATCGCACCTTCGCGAGCGCGTTTTGGTTGCGGCCGGAGGCCGCGCTGAGGAGTACCTCAGAACCGGCGTATTGCTGCGACGGACCTGGGATTCTTTCGAAGAAATTCGCGTATATTGTTTTCAGACAGACCGCAGGAAGAAAAAGGGGAAAAGCTTGGGGAATTCGTCTCAAAATATCCTCCCGCACGTGTAGCGTTCCGAACCGTTTAGCCGTGCACGCTTGCGTGCCGTTTTTTCGACTCGCGCAAACCGCTCCAAAATCCGCGAACATTGGTGAACCCCCGGCGCGGCGTTATCCTTTCCCCTCAAGGAATCACATTGCCCGCTCAAAACGAGGAACATCCTCCGGAACAGCATGTTTCGCCGACGCCGGCTGACGGGCCGGTCCACGCACCGGGCAATGGCAATACTGCCCTGGGCATCGACATCGGCGGCACCGGCGTGAAGCTGGCCGGGATGCGGGGCAATTCTGTGCTTTGGACGGCCAAACGGAGCTACCGCAAACCGGACGTTGACGATTTGGTCAACGCCATCCGTGATGGATTGTGCGGCCGGACGGAGCCGCTGGGCTGCGTGGGATTATGCGTGCCGGGGTTGCTCGATGAGGCGCGCACGCGCGTCACGCTTTCGGTGAATGTGCCGGCACTCATGACCATTGCCCTGCACGAGCTGATCGCCCGGGCGCTGCCCAATGCGCCGGCGCGAATTCGGGTGGTGAACGATTCGGTTGCCAGCGGATATGACATCTTCGCGACGCGAAAGCTCAGCGGGCGGCTTTTGGTGCTGGCGCTGGGCACCGGCGTGGGGGCGGCGGTGCTGGACGATGGCAAACCGCTCTGGGTCGACGGCGAATCGCCGGGCCATGTCGGGCAATTCGATGTTTCGGTGGAGGGTTATCCGTCGATCGGCCCTGATGGCGGCGCGGGAAGTTTGGAGGGATACATCGGCGCTGCGGCCCTTCGGGAACATTATGGCTCGGATCCCTCGTCGAAAATTCATGCCGACGATGTGCCGATCCTGGCGCTGGCGCGGGCGATTCGCATCTGCCATGCGATTTATCGGCCGCATCATGTCGTGCTGGCCGGCGGGTTGGGGATCCGGCTTGGCCGGGTTTTGCCGGGGTTGCGAAAGCATGTGGAAACGCATCTCACCAGCGTCGCCCGGCCGGGCTGGACGCTGGACGTCGGCGACAGCGATTTTCACGCGGCCTGCGGTGCGGCGGGGCTGGCGATGCGCGCCGGGTGACGCGGCCGCCCGCTGGCACAGATCGCAAAACTCACCAGCGTTCCAGCCGGCATCCACCAGGTGCTGGCCAGGTGAAAGGCGTGGTGAAACAGAGCTGCCGTCCACCATTGCAGCAATCGCGGCTGCACCACCGTAAAGCAGATGACGCCGCCCGCCAGGGCAAGAATTACGCTGGTGGTGTTGCCGCGGCGCGTGAGAAGAGCGGTCAGGAATACGCCGAGCATTCCCGTCCAGCCAAACGAAAGGATTCCCAGGGCAAAATCGATCAGCGTGTGGTTGTTTTTGTCGTAAAGGAAGACACAAACCACGCCCAGCGCGGACATGCACAGGCCCATCGCTGCGACGGCAATTTTCGGCGTGGCAATGTCGTCGGATTTGGCCGCGCCAGGCGCAAACCGTCGGCGCAGAGGTTCATAAATATCGCTCACCGCGCTTGACGCCAGGGCGTTGATAGCCGAATCCATCGATCCCTGCGCTATGGCGAAAAACCCGACGATGGAAATGCCGGAAAGCACGGTGGGAAGCTGGTTGAGCAGGAACCAGGGGTAGGCGGCCTGTGCGCCGGGCGGGTTGTGCGGGGCGCTGGCGCCCATGATGTCGGGCCGGCCGTAAAAGATATAGAGCAGAAGGCCGATCAGGAGAAAGGCGCTGATGACGGCGATGGAAATGAGTTGTGCCCAGACAAGCGACAGTGCGCCGCGCGTCACGCTTTTGGCGACCAGGAACCGCTGGGCCAGGTCCTGGTCGACGCCATAGGCGGCGGCATTCAAAAAGGTCGCGCCGAAGATGGCGGCCCAAAAGGTATAGGGCTTGGAAAAGTCGAGCTTGAAATCGCAGAGAAAAAGCTTTGCATGCCCGTTCGGCCCGCTGGCCTTGTCCGCAAGGACATGAAATATTTGTATCGGCGAACGCGGGATCGCATGCAGGAGGATAAAGATGCTGAGCAGCGCCGCGCCCGCCACGATAAAAAACTGGATCACGTCAATCCAGATGACCGTGCGAATTCCGCCGAACGCCGTATAAAACGTCCCCACGCAGCCGATCAGAACGATTGCGAGAATTAATTGAACTGCCGTTGGTTCGTACGCGGCGCTGGCCGCCTCATTGGGCCTGGCGAAAATCAGCAGGCAGAGGGGAAACGCCGCGATAAAAAGCCGAACGCCCGAACCGAGCATGCGGCCGATGAGGAACATCGTGCTGACGGCGATCCGCGCCGCCTCACCAAACCGCTGGTCGACATAGCCGTAGATGGTGACAGTCCCGGCGCGATAGAGTTTAGGGACGAAGAGCGTCGCCACGACAAGCACGGCGAGCAACCCGCCGACGTTCAACACCAGGTAGCTGATATTTCCTTTAAACGATTCATCGGGCGCGCCGACGAATGTCGCGGCACTGAGGCTGGTGGCGACGATGGAAATGGCGACCGCCCACGTGGGAATCGAACGGTGGGCGAGAAAATATTCGCGGGTGTCCTGATTCTTGCGGCTGGCAATCACGCCGATGTAAATCATGACCGCGAAATAAATCGCGACGATGACCCAGTCCACCGGCCCAAAAACCGCCAGCGGAAACGCCAATGAACCGAGCAGATGAGTCGGAGCATCCATGCGGTCGATGGTGTAACAGGAAGCTGAGGACGGTGCAAAGGCGGATGTGCTGGCTCCCGGGCGGGGCGTGGCCGTCTCTTTTGGCAATCGGTTGCTCAATGTAGGGTGGGCGTACTCGCGCGTACTCGCCCACCATTTGCCACCCGCGAAAGACGGTGGGCGAGTACGCCCACCCTATGGGTTGCCAAGAAAGACGGTCGCACCCCCCGGTGCAATCGCGACCGATTCCAATTCAGCCCGGTGTTTATCACCGCCAAACCAAATTGCCGAAGAAGAGTCTGATTCTTTCGAACGGGTTGTATCGGACCGTATTGTCGACTTTGGTATTGCGATTGCTCTATACTTGCTCAGCCCTGGCCGGTGCGTAGCGGCCAGATGGGAAGAGGAACTCTTACTTGGAGAAGGTTATGAAGCTCAGCACGGTTGCATTGATTGCCATCGGTTTTGCCGGCGTCGCCGGGTGCGATGTTTACGTTCACCCGCCGGCAGCGGCGGTTGAAGTGGATGCCGGCGCGCCGGTGGCCTACGACTCATTTTATCTCGGCGGGCACTACGACGGCGATTTCTGGGTGTGGCGCGACCACGAGGGCCATTTTTTCCGTGAACGCCGTGCCGTTCACGAACACCGGCTGAGCGAGCGGGCGCGGGTTGAGCACCACGAAACCGTCCGCCATGAGGAGGTGCGTCACGAGGAAGAACACCATTGATTCGGCAGATCTTAAACACAGCAAAGGCGCAGAGCCCTCAATGGACTTTGCGCCTTTGTCTTTGGTGTACACAGGATTGGGATGCGGCGCATAAACCGTTTATTGATCCATCACGGCGCGCGCAAATCGCAATAGGCTGGAACCGACCAGATTGGCGCGGGCTCTAACATTTCCACGTGTCCGTCGGCAAAACATTGATTTCCCATGCCGCTTCCATGGATTGTTGAGTCCTGTCCGTTATCCGATACATGCTTGCCCCAGATCATGTGTCGCTGGGAGGGGTAGTCGTCACGATCACCGCCCAAGCACCAGCAGGCGCCGTCGTTGGGACCCACCTCTTCCCATAGCAAAACCTTATGGGATCCATTTTTAATGGCCGCAAACGGCAGTTGGGTTCCCTTGGGCGGATCTTCATCGTCATAGCCGCCGTTGTACCAGGTCAACCCGGCGTTGTATGAATACGAGAAGTTCCTCGTGACGGTCGGCTGATTGTTGGGGTGTTCTTCAAAATCGGCAGGGCAATTCATGATTTGCTGGCGGGTTTGCGGGCTGGTGCCGAGGTATTGCCAGATCACGCCGTCAGTGAAACTGATGATTCCGAGGGAAGGCGTGGTGAAGGCGTAGGGGCGGTCCATTGTGCCCCACCCAATCATCGACGCATAGGGCAAGTATCCGTTGTTGTCCATCACATAGGACATGGTTGCCGCATAAATCTGCCTTTCCTGCGATGCGCAACGCACTGCGCGCGACTGTTGGATGACCCGGGTGGTGATCGGGTAGATCAGTCCGGCAAGCACGAGAATAATGCCGATGACCACAAGCAATTCCAGCAGGGTAAAGCCCGAGCGCAATCGCACCGGGAAGGAAGAACCTCTTTTCATATGCCTGTCTCCACGCTGAAATGCCCCCAACCAACCCAGGGCCGAAACGAAAGTGAAACGTACCGCCCGCAATCCGAACCGTGGAATATTAACAACTCGGCTCGCTATTTCCAACCAAACTTTAATTTGCAGGATGCCATGCCTCCGTTTACGGGTATAATCTGGTCAGGCGGGAATTCGACCGCCACGGACTCGGCCCCGGGGTTATTTTTAGGAGCGTTTGTTGAGTTCAGTTCACACATTAAGAAGGCGGCGGCCCGCATTTACCCTCATCGAATTGCTGGTTGTGGTCGGCATTATTACCGTGCTGACCAGCATGCTGATTCCCATGGCCAATAAGGTCCTGGCGATTGGCAAGCAAACCGCCTGCGCCAGCAATATGCGCCAGATTTACGCGGCATGCATCGCCTATGCCGGCGACCACAGCGGCTTTTATCCCATCACGCCCAGCATCGGCGACAGTGGCAACCCATCCTGGGCCTACTGGATGCTTCCCAATGACTCCGGCGACGGGCAGATCGACTTTTCCCATGGGCAGCTCTGGCAATACCTCGACCCCGCCGGGGGAACCTTCACCGCAAACACCCTGACCACTACCGCAAGGTATCGCATATTTAACTGCCCAGCCGATGATGATGACCCGCGCCTCACCCGCTGGGGAACCATCAGCCTCTATCCGCGCAATTTCAGCTATTCCTTCAACATCGAAATGCGCCAGCGGCCCGTCGGCGGATCGCAAGGATGGCGAACGGGCGTTCGCGTTGCCGAAGTGCAGAACCCCGCCCAGAAAATCATCGTCGTCGAAGAACAATGGCCCAACGACGGACTTTCGTACCTCGGCTGGGTCGACGAAACCAGTGGAAATTTCAACACCAACAACCCCAGCGTCAGCCGTGACGCTGACGACGTCCTTTCCGCGCGCCATGGCGGGCTGGGCAACCAGGCATACGCCGATGGGCACGTGGCCGCCATCGACCCGCGAGCGCTGGGCTTCAACATTTTCAATATTCAATTCGGCACCACCAGCGGCCCAACCAATACCAACAATCTCGTCGCCGCCAATGCGCTGGATTTGTTCTACCATTGAGATGGGCCGCGGCGGCGCGCAGTCGTGCTCCCAAATCAAACTGCTCGCATCAAGCAAATCTCACGCGCTGCAATCCCGCGTAGATGTTCATCCGTCGGCCGCGAATGAATCCCGCCAGCGTCTGGCCGCTTTCTTTTGCGAATTCAACCGCCAGGGTCGAAGGCGCGGAAACCGCGGCAACGATGGGAATTCGCCCCGCCAACGACTTTTGCATGATCTCAAAGCTCAATCTGCCGCTCACCATCAGGATATGCCGGTCAAACGGCAGCAAATTGTTCATCAGCCCAAACCCCAGCACTTTGTCGACGGCATTATGCCGGCCGACATCTTCGCGCGCGACGATCAATTGGCCTTGCGCGTCAAAAATGGCCGCGCCGTGCAGCCCGCCGGTGCGGTTGAACGTGGCTTGAACCTGCCGCAGCCGATCGGGAAATTTCAACAGAACATTGGCGTCAACCGTCGCTTCCGATTCGATCGGCTCAACGCGCTGACACACAGATTCAATCGTCGCCTTCCCGCACAAGCCGCAACTTGAGCTGGCAAAGACATGTCGCGTCAGGCGATCAAAATCCACCGGCGTCGTTGGTGAAAGAATCGCGTTCACCACGTTGCCGATCCGGTCATGCGGGCAAGGCTCGATGCGCAGCAGATCATCGCGCCGGCGGATAATCCCCTCGCTCAGCAGAAATCCCGCCGCCAGTTCCTCATCATTGCCCGGCGTGCGCATGGTGACGCTGACGGCGCGATTCTTCACACGAATTTCCAGAGGCTCTTCGATCGCCAGCTCATCGGGCGCCGATGAAGGCACGCCGCCGGCTTCGTAGCGATGGATGTTAAAGATATTCGGCATGCGGCGTCTCTCGTTTTCGCCTGAGCTTGGAAACTGCGCAAGAACATTTGTGGCATGGGCGGCCCGCCCATGTCTTTTTGCGGAGGACAGTCGTCACGCTCAATAATTCCGATTGTGACATCGTTCCAACCGCTTGAGGTAGAGCGTGTGAATCTCCGCATCTGTCGCCTGCGGAAATCGCTTTCGCAGGCCGTGCAGAAAGAGGCGCTTGCCGAGCTCGGAAAGTTCCATTGCTTTTTTCAGCCGCTGCTCCGGCGTCATGCGCTTGAGAACTTGAAGGTAGAGCCGATGATTTGGCCGGGGCTTGGGATCCACGCGAATGATTATAGCCGGTCGACGCGCCGGCTCACTGTCGCCGAACGAAGATTCGTTTTCTTCTCTTTTGATTTCGGCCTTGTATTGACGCGCCTCAATTGAGTATTATCCTCTGTCGGCTTGATAACGAAATCTGTTCTGCGGACCGGTGGCGGGTGGCTCCCCTCCGGTCCGTTTTTTTTCACTTCCGAAAAAACACTTCCGCGCGTCAAACACCTTCTCGCAATGAAATGCAACTGGACACGGCGAACCATTCGCCCGTGGGCCGCTGTCTTCTGATCCTCGCCTCAATCATCTCGCTGGCGATGTGCGGGCTATCGAGCTTTGGGTGGTACAAGTGTTGTCGCGGAGCGGGCGGATACAAATATGTCCACGGAAACTGGGCGCTTGGCTTTGCGTGGGGAGATCATGAGCTTCTGGTCGATGCTTACCATCACATCGCAGGTGACTTTCCCAAGAACGGTTTCAGCCCGCACTGCACACGACTAAATTATGCCAACGGTATTGTGCCTTATTTTTGGACCCCACCCCCGATCGATTTTGACCTTCAATATTCTCGCGAGTCTGGACTGGGAGAATGGGACGACTGGTTTACCGATCCCCGGGCGACGCCGGCATCCGAAACCGACCGCACCGAAATCGTCATGCCCGGCTGGGGCGCGGTGATCCTGTTCGCATTACTCCCGCTTCGCGTCTTGCTCAGCATGGCAGCAAAGGCCTGGCGCAAAAGCTCATCCAAAGGCCGCTGCGCAAACTGTGGCTACGATCTCCGCGCTTCACCTGAACGTTGCCCCGAATGCGGTAAATGGTCAGCCGCCGCAAGATCTACCGATCCCGCTTTTTCCCCAGGAATTTCTTCAGCGCCCCCACCGTCATGCAGTTGATCACGTTCTCCGGCGTCGCCCACGCACGCCTTGCAACATCCAGCCCCAACCCCAACGTGCCCAGCCCCGGCGTGCTATGCGCATCAGTGTCAATCGCCAGCATCGCCCCCGCTTCCAGCGCAGTGCGCGCATGCACATCATTCAAATCCAGCCGTGGATAACCCGCGTTGATCTCCAACGCCGTTCCGCTGGCGGCGGCCGCGGCGGTGATCTTCCCGATGTCGATCGGCAAACCGGCGCGCTTGTTGATCAGCCGGCCGGTTGGATGGCCGATCACGTTCACATACTTGTTGTCTATCGCCCGCAGCAGCCGATCCGTGGCCTTCTGCTCATCCTGTTTCAGCGACACATGCGGGCTGCCGATGACGATGTCCAGCTCGGCCAGAATCTCATCCTCATAATCCATCCGCCCATCCACCAGAATATCCACCTCGCATCCCGCCAACAGCGTGATGCCCTTGATCCGGTCATTGGCCTTGCGAATCTCCGCGACGTGCTTGAGCAGCCGCTCGGCCGACAGCCCATTGGCAATCACCTGGCTCTTGGAATGGTCGGTAATCGCCAGGAATTCATACCCCAGGGCAATCGCGGCACGGGCCATTTCGTCGATGGAATTCTCCCCATCCGAAGCCGTCGTGTGCGTGTGCAGATCCCCCCGAATGTCGGCAATGGTGATCAGCTTCGGCAGCTTCCCGGCCAACGCCGCGTCCATTTCCCCGCGCGATTCCCGCAGCTCCGGCTCAATCCACGGCAACCCCAGCGCCTTGTAAACTTCCGCCTCGGTCTTGTTCGCCACCGCTTTCACCGCCGGCGCTTCCCCGCTCTTTTTCGCGGCCTTGTCGTACTCGCTGATCTTATATAATCCCCATTCGTTCAGCGTCAGATCCATGTCCTGCGCCCGGCTGCGCAGCTTCACGTTGTGGTCTTTCGATCCCGTGAAATACATGAGGGCCGCCCCGAAATTGTCGGCCGGCACGATGCGCAGATCGACCTGCAATCCCCCCGCCGTCAACACGCTGGCCTTGGTATTTCCCTGCCCGAGAATCTTCTGCACCTCGGGAAACTTCACGAACGCCTCGGCCACTTCCCCCGCCGCCGCCGGGTCTTTCAAGGCGCACAGCAGATCGACATCCCCAATCGTATCGCGCCGCCGACGCAGGCTCCCGGCGATCTCCGCCTGCTTCACCGGCTTCATCGCCCGCAGCCGCTGCACCAGACTCTCGGCGATCGGCAGCGCGTCGCCGATGCCCATGCGCACAGCCGCCTGCGAGCGCATGGCGATCCCTTCCTTGATCGCCTGGATCTTCTTTTCCCCGATGCCTTTCAGTCCCGCCAGCGCGCCGCTGTCGATCGCCTTCACCAGCTCTTCCAGGCTGGTGACGTTCCGCTCCTTCCACAGCAGCGCGATGGTCTTGGGCCCAAGCCCGGTAATTCCCAGCAGCGGCAAAAGCCCCGCCGGCACGCTCGCCGCGACCTCGTCAAAGTCGGTGCTGCGCCCGGTCTTCACGAACTCATTAATGATCCGGCAGCTCGATTCGCCAAGCCCCTCGATGTTCTTCAGCGTCCCGTCCTCGCACACCTTGCGCAGGTCCACCGTCAGGCTGCTCAAAATCCTGCTGACCTTGGAAAACGCAATAGCCTTAAAAACACTCTCCCCCTTGATTTCCATCAAGGCGGCAAACGTCGAGAACAAGTTGGAAAGGTCTTCGTTTAGCGACATGCCGACAGTGTATCCCGGCTCACTCCAACAGAACAAATGGAACGCCAGGACGCCGGGGCCGCCAAATTCGGAAGGAAGGCAGAAAAAGCCATCGAATCCTTGGCAACTTTCCCCGGCCTCGTCGGCGTCCTGGCGTTCACTTTCAGGAATTGAACCACGGATTTCACGAATCGCACAGATAAGAAGACAAAAAACGGGACAGCAGTATTGCAATCGATAGCTCATATCAGCCGGGCGGAACCATCATGGCCTGTGTACATTAATCCGGCGGATTACTTGATCGGCGGTTTCGGACTTGGCTGGGTGGCTTGCGCGTGCTGGGCAGCGGCGAGCCATTGGGCGGCCCAGGGGGCGGCGGGGCCTTTGGGATTGTCGCGCAGATAGGTTCGCAGATCGGGAATGCCATCCTCATATTGTCCAATCCGCACGCGCATCCATCCCAGAAACGCCAGCGTTTCCGGCGCGGCCGTTGAATCTTCCCGGAGTTTGGCCAAACGATCGAGGCATTTGGGAGTGGGAGGCCGGTCTTTCAGCGCCGATTCATATTCCTTGCGCGCCGCTTCAAACTTCCCCTGCCGCAGCAGCAAATAGCCCAGGTCGAAGCCGGCGTCCTCGTTGGCGGGATCGCGCCGGCGGGCTTCGCTCATGTCGGTCACCGCCGCCGCCGGGTCCCCCGCGTGATAACGGATCCAGGCTCGATTGGAGAGCGACATCGCGGCTGCATCGGGTGCGGCATTCGCCTTCTCTATCGCCTTGCCATAGTCAGCCAGCGCCTTGTCCGTCTGGCCGGCGCGCTGGTATGCCGCTCCCCGGTTGTTGTATGCCCAGGCCAATTCTTCCACCGGCGCATCCTTCATTGCAATCACCCGATTGCAGTCGGCAAATTCATCGACTGTACCACCCGGATAGCTCGCGGCGTGTGAACGCTCCACCAGCGCCTTGCACAACGCCACCGTCGATACATTCTTCATTTCTATGACGCGCGTACTGTCGGCAGTCTCCTCGGCAAACCGCATCATTGTTCCATTAGCAAACGCCCGGTTATTCAGCGCCAGCGCCAGGCTTTCGGCGTCTACGTCCGGCATGTCGATCACCCGGGTCTGGTCGGCGACATCCTCGTCATAACGCTTCAACGTTTCGTAGGTCGCGCCGCGGGTGATCAGTGCCGATATCAAAGTCGCGGCCGGGACATTCTTCATCGCGATCAGGCGGGTTAAATCCGCCAGGGCTTTTTCCTGCTGGCCCATTGTCCGGTAGGTGCTGGCCCGGTGATTCAAAGCTTCGGACAGATCGTCGTCGCCGAGGCCATCGGTGGCGATCACCCGCGCGTCATCGTCGATCGATTTTTGCAGCGACCCCAACTCGGCCAATTCGTACGCCCGATCGAGCAGCGCCCGAATTAAAACGGCGCGTGAAATCCCCTTCATTTCGATGACGTGGGAGTCATCCGCCACGGCCTTATCATGTTTTCCCAGGTCGCCGTATCCGTCGCCGCGGTGGATCAGGATCCATGCCTGTTCCTCGACCGATGAGCCTTTTGACCCAAGGGCCAAGGCGCGGTTGCAGTCGGCCACCTCCTTCTCCGGCTGCTTCAGTCGGCCGTAGGCGTAGCCGCGATGCGCCAGCGCCGTGCCGATCCTTTCGGCGGACACGTTTCTCATCGCCAGCACGCGCGCTTGATCCGCCACATCCAACTCCCATTTTCCCAGGTGGCCCCATGCATTGCCGCGGTTGTTCAATGCCAGGGCGACATCGTCAGGCTCGGCGTGCTTTAATTCGATCACTCGCGTGTCGTCCTTGACCTCCATGTCCCATTTCCCCTGGTCCTCGTACATCAGCCCGCGATAGATGAGCGCTGAGCCGACCAGGCTCGGCGACAATGATTTGTTCTCAATGATGCGGGTATATTCCTCAGCAGCCTGCTCCCACTTTCCCTGATCGCCAAGCGTGATGGCGTGATTGTAAAGTTCCCACCCCGCCTTTTCGGCCGGTGAAACGGCGCCAGCGGCAAATGCCGGCCCGGCCGCCGCCAGGCATACCAGCGCCAAACCCGGCAATAAAGCGAAGTAAGAGAATCGCAAGGTCATAGCCCATACCTCCCAAAAAGACCGGCACCCAAAGCCGCGAACGCGCCAAGATTGTGACGTTTTGCGGGCCGTCAGGCAAATCCATTTCTGGAATAGTGTAACGGTGATTCCGCGCGACCATCCTCCCACCACACCGTCGATGACATCCGTCACACCCTTGATGCCGTAGTATGTCGCCAAGTCGTGAAGCCGTCAGAAATGTTCCGCACCGAATGCAGCGATACTTCGGCCATGTCTGCGTCAAGCCACGCCGATGACGAAGGCGATTCAGTTGGACACAGGCGCGTCAGGTCTCATTTGGCCCACGTCATCGAGGTTGTCGCGATTGAGTTGGGTTGGAGCGAACTGGAACGCATGGGCATCGTTTTCGCCGGCCAGGCCGCCGAGTTTTTTGCCCGCATCGGGGACGGCGTGATTCGCGATCAGGACGACGATTGGTGGGCTGTGTTCCGATCCTGCTCGTTCGGCCGGAAGATCGCTCGCCAACTAAGCCGAAGAAAACGCGACCGTCTTCGGCAAATGTGCTTTCCCCCGACGACGAACTCAAACAAATGCTCGAAAAACTTGCGGGTCACGCGCTGGATAACATCGAGAAGTTCGGATTCCACCTGCCCGTCTGCCTCGGGCATTCGCCGACGGGTGAATCGGTTTGGTTCGTGTCGGAGAAATCCAGCGGCGGCCAGGTCGATTTCCAAGCGTGCCGTGAAAGCGTCCTTCAGACGACCAGGCTCTGGATATCGGAGGGAAAAATAGCCGCTGTTGCGTTTGCGACGGTCGTCCACGTCAAGGTTGCCGACCCCGACGGCACCCACTTCGAAAGCGAAGCCGTCAAGATTCTTGTGGACCACGTGGACAAGAAGGGCTACGCGGCTTACCTGCCCTATCGGCTTGTAGATGGAAAGGCCATCCCCGAAAAGATTTACTATCACGAATTGCCGGAGCGGTTCTTCGCGCGCATCGAATAGGGGATTTCTGCTGGCAGCACATCCGCAAAGAGGAGACATTCGGAGACAAAATGGGACATGCAAAAGCGTCTTGGCGGAGGTCGGGGAAGTCGGGGATGTTGCGCGACGCCTTTTCGCCAGATTGTGAGCGATGGGGCGCGGGGTCAGCCGCCCATGGCTGTTTTCAACTCTTCATGCAAGCTGAGGAAGGCCTGCCGCAGCCGCTCTTCGAAGCCTTCGTAGTCGGCGTCGGTTTTCACTTCCATCGGCTCGCCGTAGATCAGGCCGATTTTGATTTTTCTAAAGGGAAGCCAGTTGGTGAAGGTGTGGAACCCGCGTGCGCCGGTGATGACGCAGGGGATGATGGGCACGCCGGCCATTTTCGCAATCCGCCCCACGCCGGGCTTTAACCGTCCGCCGTTGAGCACCGAAGTTTCCTCGGTGCGAATGCTGGCTTCGGGGAACAGCGCGATCACCCGGCCTGCCTTGAGCTTCTCCAGCACGATGCGGATGGTATGCGTGTCTTTCTTGCTGCGATCGAGCGGCGTAGCGCCAATATGGGTCAGGAACCATCTCGCCAGGGGATGTTTGAATAGCTCGACGATGCTCACGAAGTTTAGCACCCGCGGCGTTTCCTTGATCAGGCAGGCGTTGTCGTACGGGCTGAAATGGTTGCTGGCCAATATCCATGCGCCCTTGCGGCGAACGCGATCGCGGTGCAGAACCGTGGTCGATGACGCGAGGATCATCGGCGGATAGCCGAGGAAATAAACGAGGAAGTAGAACCAGTCTTTCACGCCGCGAGATTGCCATCAATATTCGATCTTGTCCACCGGTTGGCCGTTGAGAAAACGGATGGCGGTTTGGCGAATGGCCGGAAGATAGATGATGGCCGAGTAATGGCCCGATGGCGCCCAGAGCATTTCCGGAGAGCCGATGGCCTTGTTCAGCGCCTCGGTGGCCAGGCGCGGGATGACTTCGTCGCTGCTGGCGTTGATCATCAGGCAGCGCTTGGGGTCGATGCGCGAGGCGAAGTGGGTTGGCTCAACCGGGGCAAGCATTTTCGCCAGGTCGTCGACGGTCACGCCCCGCGCGGTCAGCTCGGCACTGAGCTTGCGCGTCTCCCGCGTATGGAAGACCAACTCGGCGATATTGCCGCCGGCTAAAATGGGTACGACCCGATAAAAGCTGCCGTCAACCCCGGCGGCAAGCGAAGTCATGATCCCGCCAAGGCTGATGCCGGTGATGCTGATGCGGGCGGGGTCGATCTCTGCCCGGCTGGCAAGGATGGCCTTGGCCCGGCGGATGTCCATGACGGTCTGGCGAAGCGCATCAACCGCACGCGTTGGGTCGGTGTCGAAGATTTTGATGTGGGTCATGTCCTTGGGCCGTCGCTCATTGTAATAGGCCATGGGGACATAGACGGCGGCGATGCCGTTCTCGGCCAGGCCGCGCGACATGCCGCGTGCGAGGATCGCGTTTCCCGCCATGATGTCGAGGACGATGGAAGCCGGGACTTTTCCCCTGGCGTTTCGCGGCAGATAGAGCTCGGCGGGCACGACATTGTTTTCCGGGAATGGGCTTTTGAAAGGCGAATCGTACACCAGGCGATAAACGCTGACGTAGGCATTCTGATCCGTCAATTGCAGCGTGTAATTGAACTTTCCCGCCTTAATGTCGAAGGCTTTGAGCCAGTCGGCGGTTTGGCCGGTCGCGCCACGAAGGTCGATCGGCTGGTCCTCTGCGGAGAAAGTTTCGACGGGCGCTGTGGGCCTGGTTGTCGGCGTGTTCAGGACTTTGGAGAGCGGGAAGCCGAAGAGCGGGCTCGCCGCGAGGAGGGCCAGGAGTGGGACGGTGAACAGGAGTTTGGAAGGCTTCATTGAGGATCCTCGGAGCATTTGGTTTCGGAGTCGGCGGGCGATGTTTGAGTTGATTCGGTCATCCTGACTGTGAGCGTGCGTCAGCTTTTGAGCGTGGCACGGGCGGCCCGCCCGCGTTTCAGTTCTCAAAGACACGGGCGGGCCGCCTGTGTCACATAAGAATGCACACGTACTCATACACACGCCGCGGATTTGTCCGTTTCAAGCCTGCGGTCGTTGTACGCCGAACCAATGAGCCGCGCACGGAGGGTACTCCCGGAGTAAGCGGAGTCCCCGGAAACCGCTTACTCCGGGAGTACCCTCCGTGCGC